>DATLGM010000075.1:0-7035 GCA_035540515.1 Egibacteraceae bacterium
GCGACGTGATCGCCGACCTCGCACCCCTCGTCGCAGTGACCGGTCTGGTCGGCGTGTTCAGCGTGTTCCTGCGCCGGCGCGCCGGCGTGGCCCGCGGCACCGACGACACGCTGACCGCCGAGGAGGCCGCCGAGCTGGCCCTGCCCGAAGGGCGGCCTGCCGTGCTGCTGTTCACCGCCGCCGGCTGCGCCCCTTGCGGGCCGGCCAAGCGGGTGCTCGAGCAGACGGCCGCTCGACGCGGCGTCGACCTGATCACGGCCGACGTCGCCGAGCATCCGGGGCTGACAGCCGAGCACCGCATCTTCAGGGCACCGACCGCCCTGGTGTTGGCCGCCGGCGGGCACGCGGTTGCCCGCATCAGCGGCGTCCCCCGCACCACCGAGGTCGACGCCGCCTTGGACCAGGCGCTCGCCTCGACTCCGGCCTGACCTCGTCGGCGCGGCCCGGAAGGCGAGCGGTCTAGCCGGGGGTCGGGTGACCGGAGGGGTCAGCGCCGGCGGGGCAGGCGGCTGCGGACCGCCCGGGCGCCCCGCCAGCCGGCGTAGCCAGCGGCGGTCCCCGCCGCGGCACCCAGGACCAGCAGCGCCGCGGACAACCCCGGCCGCGCGCCGCTGACCGCCCCGCGGGCAGGCACCGCCGCGCGCCCGCGAACCCCCGGCTCGTGCGCCTGGGCGAGCAGCGCGTCGAGCAGACCCTCGGGTGGCGTGTCCCCGTCGGCAGCGCCGGCGGCCAGGTCGTGCAGGCCGGCGGCCACCGCGAGCTGCCGAGCGTGCTCGGCCTGGCAGTCGGCGCACCGGCGCAGGTGCAGCGCCACCAGCCGCCGGCGCCACCGCGGCAGCGTCCCGTCGACGTAGCCGGGCAGCTGCGCCTGCACCTCGCGGCAGATCCGGCCCGCGCCGCTCCCGCCGCTCATGAGGCCACCATCGCGCGCAGCCTGGCATGGGCGCGGTGCAGCCGCACTTTCACGGCGCCCTCGCTGATCCCGAGCACGTCGGCCGCCTCCTTCGTCGTCAGGCCTTGCACGTCACGCAGCACCACCACCATCCGCGCATCGTCGGGCAGCAGCGCGATTGCTTCGGCGACGCGGCGCGCGTGGTCGCGGTCGGCCACCACCGCCTCGGTGTCGTCGCCCGAGGACAGCTCGTCGATCGAGTCGGGGGCGGCGAACGGCAGGCTCCCCGCGACCTGCCCCCTGGCGCGGACGTCGCCCCGCCGGCGCAGCGCCGTCGCGCACACGTTGACCGTCACCCGGTGCAACCAGGTGCCGAACGCCGCCTCGGCCCGGAACCCGAGCACGGACCGGACCACCCGCAGATACACCTCCTGCGTGGCGTCGGCGGCGTCGGACGGATCACCCAACAGCCGCCGGCTCAGCGCATACACCGAGGCGTAGGTCGCTCGGATGAGCGCGTCCATCGCCCCGGGCTCGCCGCGCTGCACCGCGCGCACGAGCTCCTCGTCGACGTCCACGCGCGCCAGTGTCGATCACCGTTCCGGAAGTTTTCTGTAACCACCGCGGCGCCGGCGAGTCCAACCAGACAGCGAGGCAATCGGTCTCGCCGAACGGACCAGGAGTACGCCATGTATGCCTTTCTCATCCTCGTCGGTCTCGCGTTGGGCCTGTACGTCGTGCACCAGGTCCTCGACGAGCTGATCCCCTTCCGTGCACCCGCGGCACTCACCACGACCATCACCGTCGCCATCGGCGCCGGCCTGGCCTGGATGCTGAACTACTCGGCGTTCGCCGCGTTCGGTCAGGACCTGCGGTCGGCCTGGATGCACCCTGTGATGACCGGTCTGGTGCTCGTCGCCATCGGCGAGTTCGTCCGCTCGGTCATCAGCGCGCTGGCGCACCGCGCCGGCGAACCGCCGGTCGAGGCAGCGCCCGCCCCCCGCACCGTGCGCGCCGCCTGACCCTTCCCCAACCGACGGGGCGGTCCTACGGGCCGCCCCGTCACCATGCCGGGGGGCGCAAGCCTCCGGGTCAGTACACGACCGCGGTCGCGCCCTCCGCGGTCGCCAGCTCGACGAACAGCGCCGACCCGGCCATCTGCGTGCCCTCGACGAAATCACTGTGGTCCAGCCCTCGTCGCGTCGCGCACGGGGTGCACACCGTCACGGTGCCGGCGGTGCGCACGGCCTCGAGCAGCTCACCGATCGGCGGCGCGTCCTCGACCACCAGTGTCGCCGGCACGTCGGGCCTGGCCAGGTGCACTCCCTCGATCGCGAGGAACAGGTGCACCTCCACACCGGACGCGAGCGCCACCGCCGCGACGTTGCAGCCGATGTGGGCGCGCTCGGGATCGTCCATCGCGTGGGTCACCTTGACCACCAGGGAGCGGGTCATGACGGCCTTTCTGCAGGTGGGGGCTAGAGTCCGCGAGCCCCAGTGTCCCACCGCGGAGAGAACCGGATGGACTTCGCCCTCAGCGAAGAGCAGCAGGCCCTGTACGCCTCGGTCGCCGAGTTCGCCGAACGCGTCGTGCAACCTGGCGCCGCCGAACGCGACCGTGAAGGCCGCTTCGACCGCGACGTGTGGGACCGGTGCGGCGAGCAGGGGCTGTGCGGGCTCCCGATCGCCGAGGAGTACGGCGGGTCGGGCGCGGACGCCCTGACCACCGGGATCGCGATCGAGGCGCTGGCCTACGGTGGTCACGACGCCGGCTTGCTGCTGTCTCTGGGCGCCCACCTCACCATCGGGGCCAAGCCGATCGAGCTGCACGGCACCGAGGAGCAGAAGCGCCGCTACCTACCCAAGCTGTGCACAGGGGAGTGGATCGGAAGCTTCGGGGTGACCGAGCCCGACGCCGGTTCGGACACCGCATCGCTGAAGACGTCTGCACGCCAAGACGGCGACGGCTGGGTGATCAACGGCACCAAGACGTTCATCACCAACGGCCCAGTCGCGGACGTCTTCACCGTCGTCGCCCGCACGGACCCGCAGGCGTCCGCCGGCGCCGGCATGACCGCCTTCATCCTGGAGAAGGACACGCCCGGACTGACCGTGGGCCGGCACCTGGACAAGATGGGCAACCGCTCGTCACCGACCGCCGAGATGGTGATGACCGACGTGCGCGTGGGCGACGAGCAGCGCCTCGGCGAGCAGGGCACCGCGCTGTGGAGGATCGCTTTCGAGTGCTTCGACTGGGAGCGGACCGTCATGATCGCCAGTGCGATCGGCGGCATGGAGCGCACGCTGCACGACTGCATCGCGTACGCCAAGCAGCGCGAGGCCTTCGGCAAGCCCATCGCCCACTTCCAGGCGATCGCCCACAAGCTCGCGGACATGAAGATCCGCCTGGAAAGCGCCCGCCTGATGCTGCGCCACGCGGCGTGGCTGAAAGACCGCGGGCTCCCGCACCAGGTCGAGGCGTCGATGGCCAAGGCCTACGTCGCCGAGTGTGCGACCCGCAACGCCGAGGACGGCATCCAGATCCACGGGGGCTGGGGGTACATCAAGGACTTCGCGGTCGAGCGCTCGTGGCGGGACGCGAAGCTGTCGAGCCTGGGCGGTGGGACCACCGAGATCCAGAAGGTCATCATCTCGCGGATGCTGCTCGCCGACGGCTGACCGGCCGAGAAAATGTCCCCTTTTGGGGGGTCAAGTCCCGCCACCAGCGGCCGATCCTTGAACCATGCAGCTGCCCCTGAGCGACGGACGCGCCGTCCGCATGATCCAGGCGTTGCTGGCGGCTGCCGATCCGCTGGATCGCGTTGCCCACGGGGCGCCGCCGTCGACGTACGACGCGCTGGCCGTTGCCGTGCTGGCCGAGCTCCGGCAGGGCGCTGACGGGCGGCGCATCGTGCTGCTGCTCAGCGAGTACGCCTGCTGCGACCCGCAGCACCACCACATCCACCTGGAGCCGGTCGTCGCGTTCGCGCAGGCCACCATGGACTGGTGGGCCAACGCGGAAACCCGCTGGCTCCAGCCGCTGGCCAGCTGATCTCAGCCGCGGCGGACCGCCAGCACCGCCAGGTCGTCCTCCGCAGGTGACGGACCGACCAGCTCGATGAGCCGGTCCACCAGGTCCGGGTCGTCGTGGTGGGCGGCGCTGGCCTGCGCCAGCCGGGCCAGGCTGACGTCGATGGCCTCGCCGCGCCGTTCGACCAGACCGTCGGTGTACAGCAGCAGCACCTCGTGGTCGAACCGCAACCGCCGCTCGGAGTAGGCCGCGCCGGGGACCACGCCCAACGCCGGTGCTGCCGGGATCTCAGCGAACCAGGCTGCGCCACCGGCGGACAGCAGCGGCGGCACATGGCCTGCTGAGGCCATCACCATGGTCCCGCTGCCGTCGGAGGGGAACACCACCACGATGGCCGTGGCGACCTGGTCGGGCAGCACCCAGTGGCTCAGCGCGTTCAACCGACGGAGGACCGCGGCAGGAGACTGGTCATCCAGCAGATACGCCCGGGCGGCATGGCGCAGGTGTCCCATCGTCGTCGCGGCGGTCACCCCATGCCCTGCGACGTCGCCGATGACCACCGCGGTCCCGTCGCCGGGGATCTGCAGGACGTCGTACCAGTCCCCTCCGACGTCGCCGAGCCCGCCCGCCCGATACCGGCCGGCGACGCGGAAACCGGGCAGGGTGCCCAGGGCCTCGGGTGCCAGGCCGGACTGCAGCGTCCGAGCCACCTCGGCGGCGCGCTGCGCGCGCTGCAGCAGCAGACCGGCGACGTGGCGGCCGAAGTCGCCCGCGGCGTCGTGGTCCAGGGGGGTCCAGGGCACCGAGCGCAGGCGCACCGTTTCCTTCCACAGGTCAAATGATCTGCGCGGGCTCAACCGCACGGTGTCGTCCTCGGCGACAGCGATGACTTTGTTCTGTGGGTCCCCGCCCCAGTCCACGGTCTGGACGACCTCGGGGCGGAACCACAACGCCGTGTCGCCGGACTGCCGCGAGACGGCCACCGCAAGCACGCCGCTGGCGACGTCTTTGCAGGAGGCGAACCGCGGGTCGTCCAGTCCCAGGCTCGAGGTGGAGGTGACGTCGGCGTCCTGCGAGGTCATGACTGCGGCGATCTCGTCGAGATCCGCGTCGGGGGTGGTGCCCGCGGTCCACCAGCGACCGTCCAGCCGCAACGCCATGCCCGTCGCGTCGACCAGGTCCAGCAGCTCGGCGGGATGACTCGCCGTCACTTCGCCCGGCCGCTCGACCTGCATCCCGCCGACGAGTGTCGCCAGCATGCTCTGGACGGCGATGGTCCGCTGGTAGTTATCGGCCCGCTCCTTGGCCGCCAGCAGCAGTGACATGACCTGGCCGATGAACTCCGCGGCCGCGCGTGTTGCTTGGGCGGGGCGGTGGGGGCCGGCGTAGTGATGGCAGGCGATCAGACCCCACAGCCGCCCCTCGTCGATCAGCGAGATCGACATCGAGGCAGCTACCCCCATGTTGGTCAGGTACTCGACGTGGATCGGTGAGACGCTCCGGAGCACAGCGTGGCTGAGGTCGACCGGGGCGCCGTTGAGGGGGTTGGTCTGCGGCTGCAGCGGCGACGGCTCGTAGCCAACGTCGACGATGGTGCGCAGCCAGTTGGCCAGGTACAGCGCACGCGCCTGGGCGGGGATGTCGGTGGCCGGGTAGTGCAGCCCCAGGAACGGGTTGAGATCGCTGCGGCGCTCCTCGGCCACGACCTCGCCGTTGTAGTCGTCATCGAACCGGTAGACCATCACCCGGTCGAAGCCGGTCAGCGATCGCACCTCACGCGCCGCGATCGCGCACAGGTCGGCCACGGACGCGGCGCTGGACAGCCGCAGGATCACGCCGCGCATGAGCTCGAAGGAGGCCGACGGCTCGGTCGCCGCGGGTTCCAGCTCCACGATGAGCAGACCGTCGCTGTGGTGAGCCGTCGCCTCGAACTCCCCATTCGGCGTGGTCACCGGCGTCGGCCCGGTGACTTGGTCACCGTTGCCGGCCTGCTGCTGCAGCCGGCGCGCGCCCTGTGCGCCCGCGAGCTGGTCGAGCGTGAGCTCGGCGTTCGCGATGCCCAGCAGCGCTTCGGCGTTGGCCGAGGCGAGCACCGCCCGACGGTCCGGCCCGAAGCCGATCAGCGCCCCGTGTGGCTGGATGGAGCCGGGCACATGGATGGGTTCGCGGTCGCAGTTGGTGAGGTCGACCGCGGTGACCGGCTGTGCGGTCACGAGGTCACTGCTCGCAGCCGGCAGCCGCCAGGGACTCGTGGATCACGAAGACGCTGTTGAAGCCCATCAGGTCGATGATGCGGCGGACCTCGAGGTTGTCGGGACCGCACACGATGGAGAAGTCCCCGCCGTCCGCCTCGAAGCGCTTGTGCACCCGTAGGAGCGTGGTCAACCCGGTCGAGTCGACGAACGACGTCTCGAGCATGTCGACCACGACGCGGCGCGCGCCGTTCCCAGTCGCGCGATCCAGGGCTGCCACCAGGGTGGGCGCTGTGGCGATGTCGAGCTCGCCGCGCACGGCCACCACAGCACAGTCGGGTGTGCCTCCCTCGACGACCTCGAACTCCAGCACCACGCGTCCTTCCGTGTGCACACGCGCGGTTGCTCTTTTTAGCGTCGAACTCCCGCGAAGTTGGGTACGCTACCGCGGATCGGACAGGAGGTACGTGGGATTGCAGGTCAAGTACTCGATGTACCTGCCCCGCGACGCTACGACGGTCCCCATCGCCCGGCGTCTGTGCCGGAGCGCGATGGAGGAGCTCGGGATCACGCGCGAGTGCGTCCACGACGTCGCTTTGGCCGTGACGGAGGCGTGCGCGAACGTCATCGAGCACTCCTCGGACGTCGATGACGAATACGAGGTGTCGGTGGCCGTCGACGAGACCCGCTGCGAGATTCAGGTCATCGACACGGGCCGCGGATTTGACCATGACTCCTTGACCGACCAGCTGGCCCCCAGCTCCGCGGAGCGTGGTCGCGGGATCTCGCTGATGCGAGCGCTGGTCGACAACGTCCGCTTCGAGTCGCGCCCCCAGTCGGGGACGATCGTGCACCTGGTGAAGACCCTCGAGCTGGAGGACCACTCACCGCTGGTGTCCTTGCCGCCTCGTCGCGGTGAG
>DATLGM010000076.1:0-11398 GCA_035540515.1 Egibacteraceae bacterium
GGGCCGGGATGACTACGCACCCCGCAGCGCCGAGGCTCATTGTCATCGGCGGACTGACGCGAGTGCGCTGACGACGGGTCTGCTCCAAGGCGATCTGGCGGCGGACCGCCTGCACCTGTGTGGCAACGCATCGCCAATCACGGTGGATTTGAGCGGCTCGGTCGAGCCGCTCAGGCGCGACCGAAGAACCCCTCCATGAACGGAGGGTAGCCCGCGCACTGGGAAGGTTGAGGGAGTTCCCCGATGTGCGTCGGCTCGGCCCTCCATACGGTCGGTCCACAGCCAGATCCGACCCGAGGAGCACCCGATGTACGTCCAGCTCGTCACGTTCACACTCGACGGCCCGACCGAGGCGCAGTACCACGAGGCATGCCGGCAAGAGACCGATGTCTTCACCCAGCTCCCCGGCCTCCTGGCCAAGATCTGGTTGCGCGACCCCGACACCGGTACCTACGGCGGGCTGTATCTGTGGCGAGACCGGGGCTGCTATGAGGACTACATCAACAGTGACGTCTTCCGCGCCATCCAGGAGGACCAGTCCTTCGCAGGCGTGACCTCTCACGGCTTCGACCACTTCGAAGACCTGACGAAGGCCACGCAACCGGGACTGACCGTGGCCTGACGGCGTGTTGGGGAGGTTGTCACGAATTCAGGCCGGAGGTGGGTACACCTGGACGCGCCTAGGGGCGCAGACGCAAGAGAGCCCCGGCGCTGCCGGGGCTCTGCCTCTTCGGGATGATCAGGTGAGAATCAGAATCAGGATGATGACGAGGATCAGGGTTCCGATTCCGATGTACATCTGTGCTCCTTGTCGTCGAGCGTGTGCGGCGCTGTAGCCGGTATGCCCCGGTCCCCCGCTGAATAGTCCTGGCCGGTCGTCCAATGACCGGAGATGTCCTATTCGTCCGGGGTCGACGGCTTCCAATACCCAAGGTGGTTACCCCACGGGTCATCGAACGGCAGCCACGTGCCACCGACCGACTCGATGGGCTCGCCCGCCGCAGCGTTGCGTCTGGCCAGCCGGCGATGATCCGCGCGGACGTTGTTCGCCTCGAGCACCAGGCGGATCCCTGGCGTGTCCCCGGCGACCAACGTCACCCGCTGCCCGTCGGCGTCCAGCTCGACGGCCTTGGCGCCCTGGTGCTCGACCGTGCGCACGTACGTGAACCGGCAGGCGTCGGTGTAGAAGTCCACGGCCGCGTCGATGTCGGCCACGGTGATGATGATCTCGCAGAACATGGCGGGAGGAGACGTCCTTGCGGGTCAGCGGGTTGGGGCATCGTAGAAGGCCCGCTCGTGTACCCGGCGAACGCGCCGCATTGCCCGCGCCAGGTCCTCGCTCATCCGCTGAGCGCCGGGGCGCTCGTACCCGAGCATGCGGGCCAACCGCTCCAGCTTGACGGGGTCCGCGGGCATCAGGTGTGTGTCGCGCGCGCCGGCGAGGTACCGGGCGTTGCGCAGCCGGGTGAGCAACCGCCACCCGTCGGCCAGCCACCGTCCCTCTTGGCCGTCGAGCAGGCCGGCCTCCACACACGCCTCGACGCCGGCCAGTGCCCCGGGGACACGTAGGCGCTGCTGGGCGCCGCCGTGCTGCAGCTGCAGCAGCTGCACCGTCCACTCGACGTCGGACAGCCCCCCTGCGCCGAGCTTGAGATCAGTCTTGGTGCCGACACGCAGCGGCGGCGTCCGGGCGCGTCCGCCCAGCTTGCCGGTGGGTGCCGCGGGGCGCGCCCCACGCGTCCGCGCCCGTATCCCGGTCGACACCCCCGCGCGCTCGCGTTCGACCCGCGCCTTCATCTTGCGCACATCGGCAAGGCGCTGCGCCGGTGCACGCATCGGGTACACGAAGTGGTTCACCATCTCGAGGAACGCCGCGCCCAGCTCCGGATCGCCGGCGACCGGCCTGGCCTGGGTCAGCGCCTGCAGCTCCCAGGTCTCCGCCCAGCGCTCGTAGTAGGAGCGATACGACGACAGGCTGCGCGACAACGGCCCGTCCTTGCCTTCTGGTCTGAGGTTGAGATCGACACGGAAGGCCTGGCCTTCGGGCGTCACGCCCGACAGCACCTCCAGCAGCCGCTCGGCTGCCTGCTCGCCGTCCGCGTCGTCGTGCGTGGTCTCGGTGACGATGAGCACGTCGAGGTCGCTGGCGTAGCCCAGCTCGCGTCCGCCGAGCTTGCCCATGGCGATCACGGACATGCGGACGCCGTCGGGCACCACGTGGTTCACGGCCGCCTGCAGGCACGCCTCGGCGAGCCCGGTCAGCTCGTGACCGACCGCCACGACGTCGGCGAGCCCGGCCAGGTCCCGCACCGCGGTGCGTGCAGCCTCGCGCCGGCGCATGCGGCGCAGCGCTGCGGGAATGTCGCTGCCCTGCGAGCGCCGGCGCAGTCCCTCGGCCAGCCGGGCGTAGTCCTCGGCGAGGAGCTCGCGCTCGAGCCCCGTCGCGTCGGCGAGCAGCCCGAGCACCTCCGGCTGTCGCTCCAGCCAGCGCCCCACGACCGCCGAGGCGCCCAGCACACGGGCCAGCATGTCCGCGACCGGCGGGTGGTCGCGCAGCGTCCGCATCAGGTACGGCGACTCCTGCGTGGACTCTGCCAGTGAGCGCAGCGCCGCCAACCCCGCGTCGGGGTCCGGCGCGGCGGCCAGCGTCGGCAGGATGGCCGGTAGCACCGTCCGCAGCAGATGGGCGCGACGCGAGACCCCGCCGGCGAGTGCCTCGAGGTGCCGCAGCGCCTCCTGCGGCCGGGCGAACCCGAGCGCGACCAGACGCTCCTTCGCCGCATCGGCCGCCAGTCCGGTCTCCTCGGTCTGGCCGGCGACCGCGATCTGCTCGGCGCTCGACAGCGCCGCGAAGCGGGCGAGCAGCGGGCGGTAGAACAGCTTTTCGTGCAGGCGTCTGACCTCGCCCTGGGTCCGCGCGAGCTCGCTGTCGAAGCGGTGCAGCAGGTCCCCCGGCTGCTTGCCGCCCTCCGGCGACAGGTGTGCTGCCACCGTCCGGGCCAGCCGCCGGCGGTCGTCGTCGTTGCTGGGGACGGTGTGCGTCCGCCGCAGGTTCGCCATCTGCAACCGGTGCTCGACCGTCCGCAGGAAGACATACGCGTCGCGGAACTCGGCGCCGTCCTCCTCGCCGACGTAGGCGCCCCGGGCAAGCGCCGCCAGCGCCTCGAGCGTGTTCGGGCTGCGCAGCGCCCGGTCGTGACGGCCGTGGACGAGCTGCAGCAGCTGCACGGCGAACTCGATGTCCCGCAGACCGCCAGGCGCCAGCTTGACCTGCCGGGCGCCGGCGCGCTGCACCGGCGTGGACTTCTCGACGACCGTCTTCATGCGCTGGATCTCGCCGACAGCCTCCGGGTCGAGGCGGTCGGGCCAGACGTACGGTTCGATCAGCTTCGTGAACGCCGCGCCGAGGTCGGCGTCGCCTGCCACCACACGCGCTTTGAGCAGCGCCTGGAACTCCCACGTCTTCGCCCACCGGTCGTAGTAGGAGCGGTAGGCGTCGAGACTCCTGACCAGCGGCCCGTCCTTGCCTTCGGGGCGCAGGTTCGCATCGACTTCGTACGCGCGCCCGTCGGGGGTGACCTCAGCCATCAGCCGCATGAAGTCGCCGGCCGCCGCCGCCGCGTCGGCGTAGTCCCCCTCGGCGACGAAGATGACGTCGACGTCCGAGACGTAGTTCAGCTCGCGCCCGCCGAGCTTGCCCATCCCGATCAGCGAAATCGCAACGTCCCGGTCACGGCACGCGTGCGCCAGCGCAGCGGACAGCACCCCCTGGGCGAGGTCCGCCAGCTCGGCGGCGACCGTCGGGGTGTCGGCAAGCCCCAACAGGTCCCGGACCGTGATGCGCAACAGCCCGGCGCGCTGCTCCACGGCCAACGCACGCGCCGGCGACGGTGCCTCGGCCATCGCTGCGGCACACCGCTGGTGGATCGTGGGGGCGTCGAGGGGCCCGAGGTCCCCCGACAGTGCGTCCGCGACGCGCTCGTGGCGGGCCGCGGCGTCGACCAGCGGCGCGCAGACCGCCGCCACGACCGCCAGCCTGCCCAGCTCGACGTCCCCCAGGCGGTCCAGTGCAGCGGGGCTGGTGTCGGCCAGTCGCTGCAGTGCCGTGTGGGCGCGCTCCGGATTGGACGTCGCTGCGGCGAGTTCGCTGAGGTCTACAGGCACAGCGAGTCCGCGCTACAGCGTCGGCAGGTACTTCGCGACCTCGTAGGGGGTGACCTGCGAGCGGTACTCGTCCCACTCCACGCGCTTGTTGCGCAGGAAGAACTCGAAGACGTGCTCCCCCAGCGCCTCGGCGACGAGCTCGGACTCCTCCATCAACGCCAGCGCCTCGTCCAGGTTGCGCGGCAGCGAACCGATGCCGGCCGCGCGCCGCTCCTGCTCGGTCATCTCGTAGATGTTGTCTTCCGCCTCGGGCGGCAGCTCGTAGTCCTTCTCGATCCCGCGCAGCCCCGCCGCCAGGATGACCGAGAACGCGAGATACGGGTTGCACGCCGGATCCGGTGCGCGGAACTCGATGCGTGTCGACGCCGGCTTGTTCGGCTTGTACATCGGCACGCGCAGCAGCGACGACCGGTTGTGCCGGCCCCAGGAGACGAAGACCGGCGCCTCGAAGCCGGGCACCAGCCGCTTGTAGGAGTTCACCCACTGGCAGCACACCGCGGTGATCTCCCGGGCGTGGGTGAGGATGCCGGCCATGAACTGCTTGGCGGTGTCGGACAGATGGATCGGGTCGTCGGCGTCGAAGAAGGCGTTGCTGTCGCCGTCGAACAGCGACACGTGCGTGTGCATCGCGCTGCCCCAGTGCTCGGCGAGGGGCTTGGGCATGAAGGTCGCGTAGACGCCGCGCGCCATCGCGACCTCCTTGATGACCAGCCGGTAGGTCATGAGGTTGTCGGCCATCGTCAGTGCATCGGCGAAGCGCAGGTCGATCTCGTGCTGGCTCGGCGCGACCTCGTGATGGGAGTACTCCACCGAGATCCCCATCGCCTCCAGCGTCTGGATCGCGTCGCGGCGGAAGTCCTGCTGGACGTCCAGTGGCGTGAGGTCGAAGTAGCCGCCGCTGTCCAGGGGCGTGGGGTCGTCAGGGCCCTTGAACAGGAAGAACTCCATCTCAGGGTGGACGTAGAAGCTGAAGCCCATGTCGGCGGCACGGGCCAGGTTGCGTCGCAGCACCTGGCGGGGGTCGGCCGCGAACGGCTCGCCCTGGGGTGTGAGGATGTCGCAGAACATCCGACCGACTGGCTCGTTCTCACCGCGCCACGGCAGCACCTGGAAGGTCGTCGCGTCGGGCACCGCGAGCATGTCGGACTCCTGGATGCGCGCGAACCCGTCGACCGCCGACCCGTCGAACCCGATGCCTTCGGTGAACGCCCCCTCCAGCTCCGAGGTGGTGATCGCCACACTCTTGAGCATCCCGAGGACGTCGGTGAACCACAGCCGCACGAAGCGGATGTCGCGCTCCTCGACCGTCCGGAGGACGTACTCCTGCTGCCTGTCCACATCCGCCTCCAAGCCTGGGACCTCAGGCGGATGCTATCGGCTGCAGTCCCGGCGACGGCCTACTCCGCCAGGGCCTTCCGACGCAGCACCGCCGGCCCCGCAGGCTCGGTCGCCGGTCCACGGGGGTACGCCGTGGTGCCCAGCGCGAGCTCGGGGTAGCCGTACATGCCGTGCTCGTGGATGTCCAGCCCCTCGATCTCCTCCTCCTCGCTGACCCGGATGCCCATGGTCGCCTTGAGCAGCGCGAACATGGCGCCGGACGCGACGGCCACGAACAGCACGACAGCCGCGACCCCGATCAGCTGCGACACGAGCAAGGCAGCACCGCCCCCGTACAGCAGGCCGCCGTCGACGGCGAACAGGCCGACCCACACCGTGCCAAGGATCCCGCAGACGCCGTGCACGCTCGCGGCGCCGACGGGGTCGTCGACCCCCAGCCGGTCGATCCCGGCGACCGCAACCACCACGACCACGCCGGCCGTGAGACCCACCAGCAGGGCGCCGAGGTTGTTCATCGCGTCCGCGCCGGCGGTCACGCCCACCAGCCCCGCGAGGATCCCGTTGGCCGTCATTCCCACGTCGAACTTGCCCTGGCGCAGTCGCGTGAACAGCGCCGTCGAGACCCCGCCCGCGCACCCGGCCAGGGCTGTGGTCAGCAGCACCGAGGCGATGAGCGGCCCATCGACGGCGAGCACCGAACCGCCGTTGAACCCGAACCACCCGAAGAACAGGATGAGCGTCCCCAGCGCTCCGAGGGGCATCGAGTGCCCGGGGATCGCGCGCGGTTTGCCGTTGCGGTCGTACTTGCCGATCCGCGCCCCGAGGACGAGTGCTCCCATGAAGGCCGC
The DNA here is from genome assembly GCA_035540515.1 of Egibacteraceae bacterium. Taxonomy (GTDB): domain Bacteria; phylum Actinomycetota; class Nitriliruptoria; order Euzebyales; family Egibacteraceae; genus WHTG01. The sequence goes on from DATLGM010000076.1 coordinate 6,351, forward strand.
GACACCGCCTGTCAGGTGCACGACCGTCGACCCGGCGAAGTCGTAGAACCCCAGGGCGTCCAGCCACCCGCCACCCCACTTCCACGCGCCGACCACCGGGTAGATCACGCCGGTCATCACCACGGCAACCACCACGTAGGCGCCGAACTTCATCCGCTCCGCGACGCCCCCAGACACGATCGTGGCCGCGGTCGCGGCGAAGACACCCTGGAACAGGAAGTCGATGGCGATCGACCCCGCCAGCGGCTCGTACTCGCTGAAGTTGAGGAGGAAGAAGCCGTCGGTGCCGAACAGCCCCGCCGCCTGCGCCCCGTACATCACCCCGAACCCGACGCAGAAGTAGACGACGAAGCCCAGCGTCAGCGTCATCAGGTTCTTCATGATGATGTTGGCGGCGTTCTTGGCCCGCGTGAACCCCGCCTCGAGCATCGCGAACCCGGCGTGCATCAGGAACACCAGCACCGACGCCAGAAAGATGTAGATGATCAGCAGGTTGTTCTCCAACGCCGCGAGACTCTGTTCCATTGCGCCTCCAGATCGGTCAGTGCCGCACCCGGCACTCGCTACGATCGAGACGGTAGGCAGCCGGGCTTTCCGCCCGATTGCTCCGGTGTTTCCGCGGTGTAAACAGGGTCGGAGGTCTGATGCGACTGGCGCTGGCGCAGCTCGACCCGGTGGTCGGCGCGCTGCAGGCCAACGCGCGGAACATCGTCACGGCCTATGCCGAGGCGGTGGCTGCCGGCGCTGAGCTGGTCGTCACGCCCGAGCTGTCGCTGACCGGCTACCCGCCCGAGGACCTGGTGCTCAAGGACTCGTTCGTCGCGGCCACCCGCGAGCACCTGGAGCACCTCGCCGGGGCGACCGGTGCCGTGCCGTTGGTCGTCGGGTTCGTGGAGGCGTTGGACGAACCGCCCGGGGCGTGGGGGTATCCGGCGCTGGCCAACGCCGCCGCGGTACTGCGTCACGGTCGCGTCGAGGCGACCTATCGCAAGCAGCGCCTGCCCAACTACGGCGTCTTCGACGAGGCCCGCTACTTCCGTCCGAAGGACGCGCCGGTCGTGATCGACGTGGGCGGCGTCGACGTCGGCCTCACGATCTGCGAGGACCTGTGGGGTGACGGTGGGCCCGTGACCGCCGCCATCGACGCCGGTGCCCGTCTGGTGCTGAACATCAACGCGAGCCCCTACCACCGGGGCAAGCGCGACGAGCGGGAGCAATGGGCCCGCCACCACTGTCGCGACCGCGCATGGCTGGCCTATCTCAACGAGGTCGGCGGTCAGGACGAGGTTGTGTTCGACGGCGACTCGTTCGTGATGGGACCGACGGGCGAGGTCGTCGCTCGCGGCGCCCAGTTCGCCACCGACCTGGTGATCGTCGACGTCCCGATCGAGGGCAACGCACAGGCGCGGCAGATCGCCGGTGACGGTGGCCCCCGGATGGACCGGTGCACCGAGATCTACGCCGCGCTGGTGCTCGCGACGCGCGACTACGTCCGCGACAACGGGTTCCGGCAGGCAGTCATCGGTCTGTCCGGTGGGATCGACTCGGCGCTGGTCGCGGCCATCGCCGCCGACGCGCTGGGCCCGGAGAACGTCGTAGGCGTGGGCATGCCGTCGCCGTACTCCTCGACCGGGTCAGTCGTCGACGCCAAAGCGCTCGCGACAAACCTGGGCATCGGGTGGCTGGAGCTCCCCATCGCCGACGTCATGACCGCGTTCGACCACGGCCTCGCGGAGCCCTTCGCCGGCACCGAGCCCGGGCTGGCAGAGGAGAACATCCAGGCGCGGATCCGCGGCACGCTGCTCATGGCCCTGTCGAACAAGCTCGGCCACATCGTGCTCGCGACCGGGAACAAGTCCGAGTACGCCGTCGGCTACGCGACGCTGTACGGGGACATGGCGGGCGGGTTCGCACCGATCCGCGACGTGCCCAAGACGCTGGTGTACGAGCTGTGCCACCACCGCAACGACGTGGCCGGCGGCGAAGTCATACCGCAGGCCATCCTGGACAAGCCGCCCTCGGCGGAGCTGCGCCCCGGGCAGCTGGACACCGACAACCTCCCGCCGTACGAGGTGCTCGACCCGATCATCGAGGCGTACGTCGAGCGTGACGAGTCGGTGTCGCAGATCACCGCCGCCGGGTTCGACGCCGACGTGGTCCGCCGGGTGATCACGCTGATCGACCGCGCCGAGTACAAGCGGCGACAAGCGGCCCCGGGCGTCAAGATCACCAAGCGGTCATTCGGCAAGGACCGCCGGCTCCCCATCACGCACGTGTGGTCGGAGGAGTCCTACCGCCCTCCCGGCGAAGGATCATCGTGACGGGGCCGTCGGCGACCATGTCGATGACCATGTGCGCGCCGAAGACGCCCCGCTCGCACGGCACCGTCAGCGCGTCGCAGTAGGAGGCGTACAGCCGCTCACCCTGCTCCGGGGCCGCCGCGTCGATGAACGACGGTCGCCGGCCCTTCGACGCGTCGCCATACAGCGTGAACTGGCTGATCGCCAGTACGCCACCGCCGACATCCGCGACCGAGCGGTTCATCCGTCCCTCGTCGTCGGCGAAGACCCGCAGGCCCGCGGTCTTTGCGGCCAGCCAGCGGGCGTCGTCGTCGGTCGAGGCGTGTCCGACACCGACCAGCGCCACCAGTCCGAGGTCGATGGCACCCGTGACCCGGCCCTCGACCGACACCGAGGCACGCCGAACCCGCTGCAACACGACTTGCATGACGGCGTGACCCTACCCGCCGGCCGCCGAACCCGGCGGCGCTCAGCCCGCGGCGCTCACAGGCCAGGTCTCCCGGCCAGTCTCCCCGCGCCCGGCCGAGGTGGTTGAAATCGCAGGCCGGAGCGGCCCGAAATTTCAACCGCCTCACCGAAGGCGCCAAATTTCAACCACCTCGATACCGTGGGGCGTGGTCAGCCGGCGGCGAGCTCCTCGGCCAGGCGGCTGAAGGTGCGCAGTCCGTCGGCGGTCCGCGGCCCGTGCCAGGTCAGCAGCTCCCCGTCGACGAACCGGGCGGGCGTGTCGCCCGCGAGGGCCCCCAGCGCCGGCAGGTCCTTTGCCCCGAACTCGTACGGCTCGCTGGGGAGCAGGACGACGTCCGCGCCGAAGTGCAGGCCCTCGTCCAGCCGCGGGTAGCGGTCGGGGTAGCCGGACAGCGCGTTGGCGAAGCCGCAGCGCCACAGCAGGTCGTCGGCATACGTGTCGGGACCCAGCCCCATCCACGGCTTGCGCCAGATCAACGTCAGTGCGACGACCCTGCGGTCGGGGGCGGCCGCCTCGGCCTCCGCGAGCGCCCCGGTGATGTCGTCGGCGATCGGCGCGGCCTGCTCGGCCGCCTCAAGGACGTCGGCGATCTCGCACAGCACGTCGCGGGCCTGCTCGACGGTGCGGGGGAACGTCTCGTGCACGTTCAGTCCCTGCTCGCGCAGGGTGTCGAGGTCAGCGGGCCGGTTCTCCTCGGTGTTGGCCAGCACCACGTCGGGGCGCAGGGCGACGATGCGTGCCAGGTCCGGGTTCTTTGTCCCGCCGACGACCGCGGCGGTCGGTGGCGCCCCCACGGTGCAGTAGCTCGTCACACCCACCAGCCACGGCGCGCGCCCGACCGCGGCGACGATCTCGGTCGTGGAGGGGACGAGGCTGATGACCCTCACTCGGCGCGGGTCCGGGTGTACTCGCCCTCCTCCACGGAGCGGGCGACCACGAACAGGTAGTCCGACAGCCGGTTGAGGTAGCGGACGAGCAGGTCGTCGGGCAACAAGTCGCGGCGCTGCATGGCGACCACGGTGCGCTCGGCGCGCCGCACGATGGTGCGGGCGAGGTCGACCGCGGCGCCGGCGCGCCGCTGACCGGGCACCACGAACTCACCAGGCAGCGGCTGGCGCTCGGTCAGCCGGTCGATGTCGGACTCCATCGCGTCGATCATGTCGGCGGTGACCCTCGAGATCCCGTCCGTCAGCTGCGGCCAGTGGTCGGTGTGGGTCGCCAGCTGGGCGCCCAGGACGAACATCTGGCGCTGGATCGCCAGGACCAGGTCGTGCCACTGGGGCTGGTCGGCCAGCTCCGCGCGGGCCAGCCCCAGCGCCGAGCAGGCCTCGTCGACGGTGCCGTAGGCCTCGGTGCGCAGGTCGTCTTTGTCCACCCGTCCGCCGTACAGCAGGCCGGTGGTTCCGTCGTCACCGCGCTTTGTGTAGACCTTCACTGTTCCGCCCCTGATTTCGACTCGCTTTGGTGCGAGTGTAGGCAGGCCCAGACTCCGCCTCGCATTGCGGCTCAGGCGGCCGGTCGGGTACCGTTTGTCGGCACCGCCTCCGGCCCCGGGCGCCGTCGTTGCGTCTGCAGCGGCCGCGCGAAGCCGCGCCACACATTCACTTTTTCGACGAGGTTCTGCAACCCAGTGAGCGACGACTCGCCACGCCGCACCTACCGCGTGCTGACCCGCACGCGGGGCGGCTACAACGGCTCGACGATGTATGACGTCCAGCTGCAGGTGGCGGCGACGGGCAACCTCGTGTGGGCCCAGACGTTCACGGATCGCGAGCAGGCCGAGGAGTACGAGCGGCGGCTGGATTCCGACCTCGACGAGCTCGATGAGGGCGCGTTCCGCCGCAAGTACAACGTCACGTCCCAGCAGTCCTAGACGCGAAAAGCGGCTGCCACGTCCGGGCTGTTCACCACCGATCGGCACGTCCTGGTGCCAGTCGACGCGCACGTCGACCTGTTGGCGCTGGCCGGCGACCCGGGACTGGCGCACGCCGCGGTGGTGGCGGTCGACGGCTGGCAGCTGTTCGTCGCGGAGCCGGTCGCCCAGCTGCGGACCGTCGAGCAGCTCAGTCGGTTCGCCGAGCACATCGGTTGGCGTGACCCCCCGCACCACGGCCCGCCGCGGCCGCCGCTGGCGGTCGGGTTCGTCAGCGACGACGTCACCCCCGCACTTCTCGGGCTACCAGCCGACCCCCGCCCGCCGGTGGCCCACCTGCCCGCGGTGTGGTTCGGTGTGTACGAGTGGGCCCTGGCCGTGGCGCCCGGGGGACGGACCTACCGGC
>DATLGM010000077.1:0-5811 GCA_035540515.1 Egibacteraceae bacterium
GTGCTGTCCCCATGGCCAGGAAAGTTCGACGTCGCGCCCTCGGTCCCCTGCACGGGAGAAGAGGGTTTGCCGACCGGGCCGCCGGCCGGGTGCGCCGACGTCAGCCGCGCAGCAGGCGCCCGACGATGCGGCCCAGTCCACCGCCGCCGGCGGGCGTTCCGTACCCCGAGCGGCGTCCGTACCCACGGGCGGGTGCCCGGGTGCCGTACCCGGACGACGTGCCACGACGGCTGCCGGCGCCGAGCATGCCTCCGACGCCCTGCAAGATCCGACCGACGTTGTAGCTGCGCATGGTGTTCTCCTCGGTGATGCGGTCCGGGCCCCCGTCGTTCCCGCCCGACCTGCGTCGGACGCGCGCCGGCGCACCCGAATCCCAGCGATTTGTCCGCAAACCCCCGCTCCCCTGTCCGCCCGTCCGGGCGTGGTGTTGTGCCAGGCTGTGCGTCCGCGCGGGTTGAGGAGAGACCGCATGGCAACCGACTTCGATCAGAAGGCGAGCACCTGGGACGACGATCCGGACCGCGTCGAGCGTGCCCGCGTCGCCGCGGACGCGATCCGGCAAAACGTGCCGCTGACCCCGGCGACGCGTCTGCTCGAGTACGGCGCCGGCACGGGACTGGTTGCGCAGCACCTGGCCGGAGACGTCGGTTCCATCACGCTGGCCGACCCGTCGAACGGGATGCGGGAGGTCATGGCCGCCAAGATCGCCGGCGGCGCACTCCCGTCCGGCGCGCGTGTGTGGGACCTCGACCTGACGCAACAGCCGGTGCCCGACGATCGCTTCGACCTGCTCGTGACGGTCATGACGCTGCACCACATCCTCGACCTGCCGCCGGTGCTGGCAGGCTTCGCAAGAATGCTCGACCACGGCGGTCACCTGTGCGTCGTCGACCTGGAGGAGGAGGACGGGTCGTTTCACGACGACGACGCCTTCGAGGGTCACCACGGTCTGGCGCGGTCGCTGCTGAGCGACCTCGCCGAACGCGCCGGCTTCACGCCGCCGTCGTTCCAGCACATCTACGACATCGACAAGGACGGCACCCCCTACCCGATGTTCCTGTCGGTGTGCCGGCGCTCGTAGGTCCGCGCTTTTGGTGGAGGACCGGCGAGGCCGCACACTGCGAGGACCAGGTCCGTCGACGCCGACGACGGTCCGTGCGGAGGGGTCTGCAACATGCTCGACGAGAAGGTGGAACCGATCTTCGATGTGATCGCGCGGCGCAACGCCGGCGAGGTCGAGTTCCACCAGGCGGTCCGGGAGGTCCTCGAGTCCCTCGGGCCGGTCCTCGCCAAGCACCCAGAGCTGGCCGACTTCAAGATCGTCGAGCGGATCTGTGAGCCGGAGCGCCAGATCATCTTCCGGGTCCCGTGGCAAGACGACCGCGGCGAGGTCCACATCAACCGCGGGTTCCGGGTCGAGTTCAACAGCGCGCTCGGCCCGTACAAGGGAGGCCTGCGGTTCCATCCCTCGGTGAACCTGGGGATCGTCAAGTTCCTCGGCTTCGAGCAGATCTTCAAGAACGCGCTGACCGGCATGCCCATCGGTGGCGGAAAGGGTGGCTCTGACTTCGATCCCAAGGGTCGTTCGGACAGCGAGGTCATGCGCTTCTGCCAGAGCTTCATGACCGAGCTGTACCGCCATCTCGGCGAGTACACCGACGTCCCGGCCGGCGACACCGGCGTCGGCATGCGAGAGCTCGGGTACCTGTTCGGCCAGTACAAGCGGATCACCAACCGCTACGAGTCCGGGACGTTGACCGGCAAGGGCATTGATTGGGGCGGCGCCCTGGTCCGCACCGAGGCGACGGGCTACGGCACCGTGTTCTTCGTCGAGGAGATGCTCAAGGCCCGCGGCGAGTCGCTGGACGGTCGCGACTGCATCGTGTCGGGCTCGGGCAACGTCGCGATCTATGCCATCGAGAAGGTGCATCAGCTGGGCGGGCGGGTCGTCGCGTGCTCGGACTCCGACGGGGTCGTGCACGACCCGAAAGGCATCGACGTCGACCTGCTCAAGCAGGTCAAGGAGGTCGAGCGGCGACGGGTCAGTGACTACGCACAGCGGCGTGGCGACGCGACGTTCCTGCCGGGGGGCAACCTGTGGGATCTGCCGTGTGACGTCGCGCTGCCGTGCGCGACGCAGAACGAGCTGAACGGACGGGACGCCGCGGCGCTGATCCGCGGGGGATGCACGGCGGTCGCCGAGGGCGCGAACATGCCTTGCACCCCCGACGCGGTGCGAGCGTTTCGGGAGGCGGGCGTCGCGTTCGGTCCGGGCAAGGCGGCGAACGCGGGCGGCGTCGCCACCTCGGCACTGGAGATGCAGCAGAACGCCAGTCGCGACCGGTGGACGTTCGAGCACACCGAGGCGCGACTGGGCGAGATCATGGCGAACATTCACGAGCTGTGTTTCGCGACAGCCGAGGAGTACGGGGCGCCCGGCGACTACGTCCGGGGTGCGAACATCGCCGGTTTCCTTCGCGTCGCGTCGGCGATCAAGGCGCTGGGACTGGTGTGACGCCGCGGGCGTGTCTCGTGCATGTCGAGACGCCCGGGAACCTTGGCGACGTCGTCGACGTCCCACCGGCGACCGCGGGCTGTCCGCGACGATCGAAAGGCGGGACGATGACGTGGATTCGGACGTTGATGGTGCTGGCCGTGCTGCTCATTGGTGCTGCGGCGTGCGGCCCGCAGGACGCCGCCGCGGGTGGCGCCTCGGCGGACGCACCGGTCGCAGACGACGCCGACCCGGCCGCCGGGATATGCGCCGCGGACCAGCCGGACTGCGTGGACACGCCACAGCTGAACGACGACGAGCCGGTGGCCGTGGACCAGACCGGCATCAAGCAGTTCCGGCGTGACGCCCGGTTCTACCTCGGCCGCCCGCAGACTGAGTTGAGCGAGTTCGTCCGCATCGGCCGGATCGACGACGAGCACATGATGCTCACCGAGGACTACCGGATCGGACGGATCACCGTCGAACTTGACACCTTGGACGGCGCGGACGCGCCCGTTGTGACCAGCGCCACGGTTGAGCTGCCCGACGGCCCGGAGACCTTCCGTCTGAAGGAATAGCCGGGGGTCTGACCGGTACCATGCGTGCCGTGGGGCCGTTCGAGTTCGACGCCGAGCTGTGGCTGTGGGACGGTGACGCAGCGTGGCACTTCGTCACCGTGCCCGAGGACGTCTCGGACGAGATCGAAGCCTCCGCGACAGCCGGCGGGTTCGGCTCGGTACCGGTGAGCGTCACGGTCGGTTCGACGACGTGGTCGACCTCCATCTTCCCCGACACCAAGCGGGGGGCGTACCTGCTGCCGGTGAAGAAGGACGTCCGCCGGCGCGAGGGCCTGGAGGCCGGAACCCGCGTCGCGCTCGCCCTCCAGGTGCGCGAAGGGACCTCGGGGTGACCGGCCGGCGAGGCGTTCGGGGGGCAGCGCTAGTCGCTGTGGCGTGCCTCGCCGCGTCGTGCGGCCTGCGCGGCGACGCGACCTCGCAGGTGGCGTTCGACGGGCCGGCGCCGGCAGCAAGCGAGGCGGTCGAGGCCGCGACCGTTGTGGAGCCGGCCGCGGCGACGACCTCTCCGGCCGACCCAGGCGAGCAGGCCACCCAACCTCGGCAGCCGCTGGCCCAGGAGGAGGCCACACCGGCTGCACCCCTGCCCTCGCCTCCGGCCGCCGTGCGCACCGTGCCGCCGGCGCAGACCACGACGCAGGCCGACGATCGCCAGACGTCACTGCCGCCGATGTGCCGACCCATCAACTGGCCAAGCGAGTCGGTGCACCCATCGGACGACGTCATCCGCGATCTCAACGACTACGGCGCGCGCCACCCGCAGCAGTGGGGCGAGTTCTGGCTGTGGGACGACCACGTGCGCGTCGCGTTCACCGGCGACCTCGAGGGTCACCGGCGACGGCTCGAGGCACTGCTCGATGGTCGCCACCCGCTCGAGCTCGTCGCCGTACGCTGGTCGTACCGCGAGCTTCGAGCGATGCAACGGCGCCTCGTGAAGGCGCAGTGGGAACGCCAGCCGGTCGCCGGCGTCCAGTGGCAGGCGGTGGGCACCGATGTGGTCAACAACACGGTGTCGGTCATGTTCGACACCGTCGACCGCGACGTCCGCGAGGCGATGGCGGCGCAGTTCGGCACCGAGCGGTACTGCCTCGAAGAGGGCACCGTCGGACCGGACTAGCGTTTTCTGGACTCATTCCAGTTACCGGGCTAGGCTCGGCGCGTGCCCCATGACACTGCCGTCGACCACGATGCGCTGCTGCGCGGGCACGGCATGCGCGTGACGGCCAAGCGGCGAGCGGTGCTGCGAGCGGTGTCGGACCGGCCGCACAGCACGACCGACGACATCTGCCGCAGCGTGCGTGCCCAGCTGGGCGGCGTCTCCGCGCAGGCGGTCTACGACGCGCTGGCGGCCTTGACCGACCGGGGGCTGCTGCGACGGATCCAGCCCGCCGGGTCACCGGCGCGCTACGAACGCCGCGTCGGTGACAACCACCACCACCTCGTGTGCCGGACCTGCAACCGCATGGTCGACGTGGACTGCGCGGTGGGTTCCGCCCCCTGCCTGACGGCCGCCGACGCAGCGGGCTATGAGGTCGACGAGGCGGAAGTCGTCTACTGGGGCCGCTGCCCCGAGTGTGCAGAAGCAACAACGCGAACAGGAGAGCAACAGCCGTGACTGAGAACCTGGGCCACCACGACAAGCAAGCAAGCGACAGCACCAGCGAGAGCGAGAACCCCGCCATCGCGTCGCCCGAGCCCAAGGCGACCCGGCCCAGGACCAACCGCGACTGGTGGCCGAACCAGCCAGACCTGCAGGTGCTGAACAAGCCGTCCCGTGACTCCGATCCTCTCGGCGAGGACTTCGACTACGCCGCGGAGTTCGCCACGCTGGACGTCGAGGCGCTGCGCTCGGACCTCATCGATCTGATGACCGACTCGCAGGAGTGGTGGCCGGCGGACTACGGCCACTACGGGCCGCTGTTCATCAGGATGAGCTGGCACGCCGCGGGCACGTACCGCATCCACGACGGCCGCGGTGGCGGCGGCGACGGGGCGCAGCGGTTCGCCCCGCTCAACAGCTGGCCGGACAACGCCAACCTCGACAAGGCCCGCCGGCTGCTGTGGCCCATCAAGCAGAAGTACGGCCGCAAGATCTCCTGGGCGGACCTGCTGATCTTCGCCGGCGACGTGGCCATGCAGTCCATGGGCTTTAAGACGTTCGGCTTCGGCTTCGGGCGTGAAGACGTGTGGCAGCCCGAGGAGATCTTCTGGGGGCCCGAGGACACCTGGCTGGGCGACGAGCGCTACAGCACCGACAACCCGTTGGAGCTTGAAGGGCCGCTGGCCAACGTGACCATGGGGCTGATCTACGTCAACCCCGAGGGACCCCAGGGCAAGCCCGACCCACTTGCGGCAGCCCACGACATCCGTCTGACGTTCGGTCGGATGGCGATGAACGACGAGGAGACCGTCGCCCTGATCGCCGGCGGCCACACCTTCGGCAAGACCCACGGCGCCGGCAACCCCGACCTCGTCGGGCCCGAGCCCGAGGGCTGCCCGGTCCACTCCATGGGGCTCGGCTGGGCCAACCAGCACGGCAGCGGCAAGGCCGAGGACACCATCACCAGCGGGCTGGAGGGCGCCTGGACGCCGACGCCGATCCAGTGGGACAACAGCTTCTTCGAGACGCTGTTCGGCTGGGACTGGGAGCTGACCGAGAGCCCGGCCGGCGCCAAGCAGTGGAAGCCGAAGCAGGCCGAGGCCCAGGAGCTGGTCCCGGACGCGCACCTCGAGGGCGTCACG
>DATLGM010000078.1:0-4076 GCA_035540515.1 Egibacteraceae bacterium
CTGCGGTCCGATCGCCTTCATCGGGGTCGCGGTGCCGCACATGGTCCGCGGGCTGCTGCGCAGCTCGGACCATCGGGTGCTGCTGCCGGGCGTGATCCTGCTCGGTGGCGCCGTCGCGTTGATCGCGGGGCTGGTCGCCCAGTTGCCGGGATCAGACGCGATGCTTCCGCTCAACGCGGTGACCTCGCTCATCGGTGCGCCCATCGTCGTCGCCATCCTGCTGCGGTGGCGGCGCTCGTCCACGGCGGTGATGACGTGATCCCGTTGCGCACGGAGTCGCTGGCGGTCGGCTACCGCGGCAGCGCACGCCAGCAGCGCGTGGTCTTGGCAGATCTCGACCTGACCCTGGCCCGCGGCGAGCTGGTGTGCCTGGTCGGCCCCAACGGCAGCGGGAAGTCCACGCTGCTGCGGACCATCGCCGGCATGCAGCCGGCGCTGTCGGGGCGAACGCTGCTGGGCGACGACGACGTGGCGACGCTGGCCCCGCCCGAGCGCGCCCGCCGCTTGGCCGTCGTGCTCACCGAGGCGGTCGACGTCGGTGTGATGACGGCCACCGACCTGGTCGCTCTGGGCCGCTACCCGTACACCGATTGGGCGGGCCGGCTGAGCCCGTCGGACTGGGAGGCGGTGCGCTGGGCCATGGAGGCGACCGGTGCCTCGGCGCTGGCGGACCGCCAGGTCGTCGAGCTCAGCGACGGCGAGCGCCAGCGGGTGCTGATCGCGCGGGCGCTCGCGCAGCAGCCGCAGGTGCTGGCGCTGGATGAGGCCGTCGCGTTCGTCGACGTCCCGCGCCGCGTCGAGCTGGTCCAGATCCTGCGCGACCTGGCGCGCGAGTGCGGCCTTGCCCTGGTGCTCACCACGCACGACCTCGACCTCGCGATCCGCCACGCTGACCGCTTGTGGCTGCTGGAACCCGGCGATCCGCGCAGCACGCTGCACGTGGGTGGGCCCGAGGACCTGGTGCTGGCAGGCGCGGTCGCCCGGGCGTTCCACAGCGACGAGGTCGCCTTCGACCTGGAACGGGGCGCCTTCGTGACCACGCCCGCGGTCCTGGCCCGCGTGGCCGTCGTGGGCCACGGTCACGCGGCGATCTGGACGCGGCGGGCGATGGAGCGCGAAGGCCTCGCGGTGGTGGACCGCGGCCCGCTGACCGTCGAGGTACAGCAAGGGTCGTGGCGGGTCGTCACCCCCGGCGAGACCACCGAGCACGCCACGATCGCCGAGGTCGTCGAGCGCGTGCGCACGCTGCTCCCGGCGCTGGCTGAGATACCCCGAGAGGCGGCGCCGGCCCCGGACCCGCCACCGAGTGCCCCAGCCTGACCGGCGCGTCAGCCCGTGTACGGGGGTATCGGCGACTCGGTGCCCATCGGCAGCAGCGGCTGCTTGTGCAGCGAGCCGCCGCCGTCGATGCGCAGCGTGTCCCCGGTGATGAACGACGCGGCGTCGGACAGCAGGAAGACCACCGCAGCGGAGACCTCGGCTTCGGTGCCCATGCGGCCGGCGGGGATCCCCCGGGCCGCCGCGGCGACCGCCTGGCGGATCTCCGGGGCGTAGGTGTCCATGCCCGACGAGTCGATCAGCCCCGGGGCCACGGCGTTGACGCGCACGCGGTGCCCTGCCCACTCCACCGCGAGAGTCTTGGTCAGGTTCGCCACGCCGGCACGCGCCGCGCCGGTGTGCGCCATGCCCGGAAACCCGTTCCAGAAGTCGGCGAGGATGCTGACGATGCTGCCGCCGTGCTCGGCCATGGCGGCACGGAAGACCGCCCTGGACATCAGGAACGCCCCGTTGAGGTTGAGGTCCACGACGGTGCGCCAGCCGTTGGGGCTGATGTCCTGGGCCGGGGCGGGGAACTGGCCGCCGGCGTTGTTCACCAGACCGTCGATCCGCTCGTAGCGCTCGGCGACGACGGCCACCGCCTCCTCGACCGCGTCGGCGTCACGGATGTCCAGTGTCATCCAGTCGGCGCGACCGCCGGCGGCGGTGATCTGCGCCGCGGTGGCCTCCAGGGGCTCCTGGCGGCGCGCCGCGAGCACGACCTGCGCACCCAGGGCCGCCAGCTCGGTGGCGATCCGCCGGCCGATGCCGGTGCCGCCGCCGGTCACGAGCACGACACGGCCGTCGAACAGGTCATCACGGAACACGGAGCGGTCAGGCGCCATCAGCGGGATGCTAATGGGCCCCCACCGCTTGTCGTTCGAAGTTACCGGGTAGTAACATACCGAGCGGTAACCGCAGCCTCTTCAGGAGCCGGGCGATGTCCCATTACAAGAGCAACCTGCGCGACATCGAGTTCAACCTCTTCGAGGTGTTCAAGGTTCAGGAGTACTTCGGGCAGGGCCCGTTCTCCCACATGGACCTCGACACGGCGCGGGGCGTGCTCTCCGAGGTCGAGCGCCTGGCGGTCAACGAGTTCGCGCCGTCGTTCGTCGAAGGCGACCGCGTCCCGTTGCAACTGTCCGGCGGCGACGTCACCGTCCCCGACGGGATCAAGAAGTCGCTGGACGCGTACTTCGGGGGCGGCTGGCACCAGATGAACCTGCCCGAGGACCTCGGCGGGTTCGGCTCCTCCCCCAGCCTGACCTGGGCGGCCACGGCCATGCTGGTGGGCGCGAACCCGGCGGCGCTGATGTACTGCGCCGGCCCGTTCTTCGCCGCCATCGCCGACCCCCTGGTCACCGACGAGCAGCGGGAGTACTGGATCCGTCCCTGGGTCGAGAAGCAGTGGGGCGCCACGATGGTGCTCACCGAGCCCGACGCGGGTTCCGACGTCGGCGCCGGACGGACCAGGGCGACCGACCGCGGCGACGGGACCTGGTCGATCAACGGCGTGAAGCGCTTCATCACCAACGGCGACTTCGACTGGCCCGAGAACATCATCCACCTCGTGCTCGCGCGGCCCGACGGCGCCGGCCCCGGCACCAAGGGCCTGTCGCTGTTCATCGTCCCGAAGTTCTGGGTCAACCCCGACGGGTCGCTGGGCGAGCGCAACGGCGCCGTGGTGACCAACGTCGAGGACAAGATGGGCCTGAAGGCCTCCTCGACCTGCGAGATCACCTTCGAAGACGCCCGCGGCGTGCTCGTTGGCGAGGTGCACCACGGCATCGCGCAGATGTTCAAGGTCATCGAGTACGCGCGGATGCTCGTGGGCACCAAGGCCATCGAGACCCTGTCGACCGGCTACCTCAACGCGCTGGAGTACGCCAAGGTCCGCGTCCAGGGCCCCGACCTGAAGCAGGCGGCGGACAAGACCGCCCCGCGCGTGGAGATCATCCGCCACCCCGACGTGCGCCGCAGCCTGATGATGCAGAAGGCCCACGTCGAAGGGCTGCGCGCGCTGGTCATGTACACGGCGTCGATCCAGGACCAGATCGAGCTCGGGCAGTCCGCGTCCAACAGCGACATCGACCTGGTCAAGTTCAACGACCTGCTGCTGCCCCTGGTGAAGGGGTACGGCTCGGAGAAGTCCTACGAGCTGCTTGCCCAGTCGCTGCAGATCTTCGGCGGTTCGGGCTACACCCGTGACTACCCGATCGAGCAGTACATCCGCGACGCCAAGATCGACACCCTGTACGAGGGCACCACGGCGATCCAGGGCATGGACCTGTTCTTCCGCAAGATCGGGCGAGACCAGGGGGAGACCCTGACCAAGCTGATCGCCGAGATCCAGTCGTTCGCCAAGGGCGACGCCGGCAACGGGCATCTGCAGACCGAGCGCGACCTGCTCGGTGAGGCGATCGAAGAGGTCCAGGGGATGCTCGGCACGCTCGTCGGCTTCCTCGGCCAAGACCTGTACCTGATCGGGCTGAACACCACCCCGTTCCTGTTCGCGCTGGCCGAGCTGGTCGTGGGCTGGCTGCTGCTGCGCCAAGCCGACGTGGCGCTGGAGGCGCTGGGTGGCGACGACGTCAGCGACGCGACCTTGCCGTCGTAGAACGCGCGGTCGGCGTCGCTAAGGTCGTCGCCAGCCAGCGCCTCCAGCGCCACGTCGGCTTGGCGCAGCAGCAGCCAGCCCACGACCAGCTCGGCCAGCGCGAACAGGAACGGGGTGGTGTTCAGCCCGATCAGGTACAGGT
>DATLGM010000079.1:0-5583 GCA_035540515.1 Egibacteraceae bacterium
GGGCTACGGGGCAGCCTAGGGGCATGGTCGACGGTCGAGCGACGATGTTCCGGCGTGCGCTGACGCGGCGCTGCCCGATCTGCGGTGCCCGCGGGATCTTCCGCGGCTGGTTCGCCCTGCGGGAGCGGTGCCCGCAGTGCAACTTCTCGTTCGAGCGGGAGGAGGGGTACTGGGTCGGAGCGCTCATCGCCAACATCGCCGCCGCCGAGGGCCTGTTCGGGCTGGTGTTCATCGGGGGGATCGTCGTCACCTATCCCGACGTCCCCTGGACCGGCCTGATGATCGCCAGCGCGTTCCTGATGGTCGGCTTGCCCATCGTGTTCTATCCCCTGTCCAAGACGCTGTGGATGTGGCTGGACCTGTCGTTCATCCACCCGCTGGACGCCGACGACCTCGCCGCCAACGACGTCGTGGTGCCTGACAGCGACCGGTGACGATCGGCTCAGCCGGCGTGCTTGGCGCGCGAGGTTGCACGGGCCCGCTCCCGTTGATCGAGGACCACCTTGCGCAGCCGCACGGAGGCGGGGGTCACCTCCACGCACTCGTCGGAGCGGCAGAACTCCAACGCCTGCTCCAGTGACAGCTGCCGGTGGGGGATCAGTGGGACCAGGACGTCGCCCGTCGACGAGCGCATGTTCGTCAGCTTCTTCTCCTTGGTCGGGTTGACGTCCATGTCCTCCGAGCGGGAGTTCTCACCGACGATCATCCCCTCGTAGACCTCAGTCCCCGGCCCGACGAACATCGTTCCGCGTTCCTGCAGGTTCGCCAGCGCGAACCCGGTGGTCTGCCCTTTGCGGTCGGCGACCAGCGAGCCGGTCGGGCGGGTGCGCAGCTCGCCGTGCCATGGCTCGTAGCGCTCGTGTACGTGGTGGAGCAGGCCCGTGCCGCGGGTCTCGGTCAGGAACTCCGTGCGGAACCCGATCAGACCGCGCGCCGGCACGATGTACTCCATTCGGATCCATCCCGAGCCGTGGTCGACCATCTGCTCGAGCCGGCCTTTGCGCAACGCGAGCAGCTGGATGAGCACACCCTGGTAATCCGACGGTGCGTCGATCGTCAGGCGCTCCATCGGCTCGTGCACCTTGCCGTCGATGGTCCTGGTGACGACCTGAGGCTTGCCGACCGTCAGCTCGAACCCCTCACGGCGCATGATCTCGACCAGGATGGCCAGCTGCAGCTCGCCGCGCCCCTGCACCTCCCACGCGTCGGGGCGTTCCGTCGGCAGCACGCGGATGGAGACGTTGCCGATCAGCTCGGCGTCCAGGCGGCTCTTGACCAGGCGTGCCGTCAGCTTGTCGCCGCTCTGGCCGGCCAGCGGCGAGGTGTTCGTGCCGATCGTCATCGACAGGCTCGGCTCGTCGATGCTGATCACCGGCAGCGGCCGGGGGTCGTCGGGGTCGGCGATCGTCTCGCCGATCGTGATGTCGGCGATCCCGGCGATCGCGACGATGTCACCGGGGCCTGCCGACTCGATGGGCACGCGGTCCAGCGCCTCGGTGCCGTACAGCTCGGTCAGCTTGACCCGTTCCACGGTCCCGTCCGTGCGGCACCACGCGACCTGCTGGCCCTTGCGGATCTCACCGTTGTGGATGCGACACAGCGCCAGACGTCCCACGTACGGCGACGCGTCGAGGTTGGTGACGTGCGCCTGCAGCGGCGCCCCGTCTTCGTACGTGGGCGCCGGGATGGTCGACAGCAGGACGTCGAACAGCACCTTGAGGTCCGGGGCATCGGGGCTCTCGCCGTCGGCTGGCCGCTCCAGCGACGCCTGGCCGGTCTTGGCCTGGCAGTACACGATTGGGAAGTCGATCTGGTCCTCGGTGGCGTCGAGGTCCAAGAACAGCTCGTAGGTCTCGTCGACGACCTCGGCGATCCGCGCGTCCGGGCGGTCGACCTTGTTGATGACGAGCACGACGGGCAACCGGGCGGCCAGTGCCTTGCGCAACACGAAACGGGTCTGGGGCAGGGGGCCTTCACTGGCGTCGACCAGCAGGACGACGCCGTCGACCATGGACAGTCCGCGCTCGACCTCCCCGCCGAAGTCCGCGTGGCCGGGGGTGTCGATGATGTTGATCGTCGTGTCGCCGTAGCGGACCGCGGTGTTCTTGGCCAGGATCGTGATGCCCTTCTCCCGCTCGAGGTCCATGGAGTCGAGCACCCGTGTCTCGACCTCCTGGTTCTCGCGGAACGCGCCGGACTGCCACAGCATGGCGTCGACGAGCGTGGTCTTGCCGTGGTCGACATGCGCGACGATGGCGATGTTGCGGAGGTCGGGACGGGTGGGCATGCGAAGGTCGCTTCCAGTGTGCGGGGGAGGGCTGGTGCGATCGCGACCAGCGTGCCCAGTGTAGGGCTGGGCCGGCGGGGTAGTCGTTGGGCATGAGCCGCACCGTCGCCTACGTGAACGCCCCCGTCGAACGCGTCTTCGAGGTCCTGCTCGACCCCACCACGTACGCCTACTGGGTCGTGGGCGCCAAGCAGATTCGCGCTGTGGAGGACGCCTGGCCGCAGCCGGGCTCCGGGTTCCACCACACCGTGGGAGTGGGACCGTTCGCGACGCGCGACGAGACGCGGGTCGTCCGCATCGACGAGCCATCCCTGCTCGAGCTCGAAGCGCGCGCGTGGCCGGCCGGTCAGGCGCGGGTCCGCATGGAGCTCAGCGGTGAAGGCGACCGCACCCGGGTCGTGATGAAGGAGGAGCCCAGCGCCGGCCCGGCCAAGCGGCTGCACAACCCGCTGCTGGACGCGCTGACCCACGTCCGCAACACCGTGGCCCTCAAGCGCTTGGCCCGCGTCGCCGAGGGCCGGTTGTAGCCGGTGCAGACGTTCCTGCCGTACCGGGACTTCCGCCGGACGGCGCGGGTGCTCGACGATCGGCGCTTGGGCAAGCAGCGGGTGGAGACCCTGCAGATCCTGCGGGCGCTGACCCGCGAGCACTACGGCTGGAAGCACCACCCGGCCGTGCTCATGTGGCAAGGCCACCTTGAGGCGTTGGTGCTGTACGGCGTCACCATCACCGACGAGTGGCTGCGTCGGGGCAGGGCTGACACCTGCCGTGCACAGATCCTGGAGTTCGCGCCCGCGTCACCGCCGACGCAGCAAGACCTTTCCCGGGGCGGGCTGCTGCCGCCGTGGCTGGGGCGACGGGCGCTGCACCGATCGCACCAGTCGTCACTGGTCCGCAAAGATCCCGACCACTACCGCCGCTTTTTCCCGACCGTCCCCGACGACCTTCCCTACCACTGGCCGGTGCGCAAGCAGGATCGCGCCCCGGGCTGAGGCTTCAGCCGGCACCACCGACGACGGGTTGCTCTTCGGGGCGGTCGTGGTCCCCGTCGGGGCGGCCCAGGACCTCGTCGCGCAGCGACAGCGCGCATGCGGTGCCGGCCTTGGCTCCCTCGGCGGCTGCCGTCTGGATGTACTGCATGCCGGGGGTGACGTCACCGGCGGCGTACACGCCCGCCACGCTGGTACGGCCCTCGTGGTCGACGGCGATGTAGCCGTCGGAGTCCAGGGCGCAGCCGAGCTGTTCGGCCAGCTGGGTACGGGGATGATGGGCGATCGAGAAGAACGCCCGCTCGCAGGGGATCACCCCACCGTCACGCAGCCGGACCGCCTCCAGGTCACCGTTGACGCCGCACAGCTCCTCCACCTCGTCTTCGACGACGTGGACACCCAAGCGCCGCAGCTGCTCACGGTGCTCACCCTCACCCTCGAACCGGCGACCGTCGGTCACGACCATCACGCTGGCGGCCCAGTCCAGCAATCCGCGCGCGAATGCGGCCACGTTGTCGCTCCAGCCGAACACGACGACGGGTTTGTCTCGGGTCTCGTAACCGTCGCAGCTGGGGCAGTGGAACACCGAGGTGCCGTAGAAGTCGAAGAACCGGTTGACGTCGGGGAACTCGTCGCGCACGCCCATGGCGAAGACCAGGCGCTTGGCGTGGACCTCATCGCCGGTCTCCAGCGTCAGGGAGAACAAACCGTCGACTGAGCACTGGGCCGAGGTGGCCTTCGCCGCACGGATGGTCACCGTGTCGTAGCTAGTCAGGTCATGGCGGGCGCGCGCGAGCAGCTCGGCCGGGCTGACGGGATCCGATCCGAGGTAACCATGTCCGAGCTGCACCCATCGATTGCGGTGCTCGTCGCTGTCGAGGACGATCACGTCCCGCCGGTACCGGGCGAGCCAGGTTGCCGCGGCAAGTCCGGCCGGTCCGCCGCCGATCACGCAGGCGTCGGCGGCATCGACCGGCGAAGCCGGCACGCTCCTAGTGTGCGCTGCGGGACCGGGAACGGCGCCGCGGCGTCGGCTGCTCGCGCCAACCGCCGTGGCTGGCGCAGGTCTTGTTCGGGTTGTAGCGCGACAACATCGCGCTGCAGTCCGGGGCGGCGCAGCTGCGCTCGGCAGAGAACTGGTCCAGCGGCTTGCCGTTGCGCAGTGTCATGGCGCGTTCGACGCGGCGGCGGGGGGTTGCGTTCGACAACATGGCCTCCTGTGACCGATACGGCATCGACGGGGTCATGGCCGAGCAATGGCGTTGTGATCCAAGCCTTACCGGAAGTGGGGGTTGGCGAAACTTGTCCGCAAATGACCCACCGGTCGTGCATCCCCCCGGAGAAGACGGGGTAGGTCGGGCGCATGGCTACCGATCCTGATCTGCCTGATGTCATCCGAGAGGCGCTCGCCGCGGCCGATTCCGTCGACGCCCGTGCGATCGACGTCGTGGCCGGGGACGACGACGACGTCGTCCTGCGGGGCACGGTCTCGACGTTCGAGGAATCGACCGCGGCTGCCGCGATCGCCGGCGACCACGCGCCCGCCGTGCGCAACGAGCTGCGTGTCGACCACAACGTGCGGGAGGGAATCGACCCGCCAGTCGCCGAGGGCGACGGGGACGCCGCGTCGCTTCAGGGCTCGTCCCGGGACCCGGTCGCCGAGCCCGACGACCTGGTCAGCGACTCGCAGGCATCCCTGGACGAGAACGTGCCGTGGGATCCGCCGCACGAGGAGGTGACCGTCCCGACCCGCGCCGAGTCGCGCGGCGTCGCCGACCGCGGGCCGGCCGATGACCCCGACGCCGGTGACATCCTGGATGAAGCCGCCGACCCGGCGGCCAAGTCCCTGCCCGACATGACGCAGCAGGATCTGGAGCGCGCGGTGGAAACCGCGCAGCACGAGGAGAGCAGCAGCTGATGGACACCGACGCAGCACGCAGCCGCTTGATCGAAGAACGGGACAGACTCGCCAGCACATTGGCGAGCCTGGAGGATGATCTCGAGGCGCAAAAGGACTCCCTGTCGGAGTTGTCGACGTACGACCAGCATCCCGGCGACATCGGCACCGAGACGTTCGAGCGCGAGAAGGACGAGTCGATCGCCGAGTCCGTCCGCGCGTCGCTGCAGGACATCGACCACGCCCTGGGCAAGCTCGAGGACGGCACCTACGGCACGTGCGAGATCTGCAAGCAGCCGATCCCCGACGCTCGCCTGGAGGCACTCCCGGCGACGCGCTACTGCGTGGAGCACCAGGCGGAGGTGGACCGCGCCGCCTCGGCCTGATGGCCGGTTCCCGGCGGTAAAACC
>DATLGM010000080.1:0-2653 GCA_035540515.1 Egibacteraceae bacterium
GCCCAGGGCAGGCCGGTCGGCGGCGATCAAGGTGCAGCCGGCGTCTATCCCGTCCCCCGCCAGGGCCTCGGCGATCCCGTCCAGCGCCGGCGCGAGTGCCCCCCGGACTGGTGCCGCGTCCGACGGCGAGCAGACGGCGAGCAGTTCCACCGCCATGTCCAGCTCACGGACCCACGCGCGGACCAGCGGCAACGCTGTAGCCGCGGTGCGGCCGCTGCCGTCCGACGCGAGGACCAGCCGGCGGTAGCCGTCAATCTCGCCGGCTGGCGCGAAGGCAGCCCCGACGAGCAGCACAGGCGAGACCCCCGCACCGAGCACGCCGCTCGTCACACTTCCCAGCAGCATCCGGTCGACCGCGCCGCGACCCTGCGTCGCCATGCACACCAGGGTTCGCGGCTGCTCCCGCGCCATGGAGGTGATCACGTCAGCTGGTGACGAGGAGCTGACCAACGCCACCTCGACCGCCACGTACCCGGTCTGCTCGGCCAGCCGGTCGAGTTCGCGCTCCCACGTGTCGCGCACCGGGTCATAGACCGTCATCAGCTCCAGGCGACAAGCGAGCTGCCGCGCGAGCACCAGCGCTGGGCCGATCGCGCTGCGCGCGGCAGCGGAGCCGTCCAGCGGCACCAGGACACTGTCCACCTGTGCGTCGGTCATCCCTCGGTAGGCTGCCAAACCCCCAACGCGACGACGTGGACCCCGACGACACCCGTGACCATCGACCTCCCAGCGGACTGGCCGATCCTGGTCGTCGCCGCGCTGCTCGTCATCGGCGTCCTGGCGGGAGGGTTGGCCCACCGCATGCAGGTGCCCGGCCTCGTGCTGTTCCTCGTACTGGGCATGGTCATCGGTTCCGACGGCCTCGGGCTCATCAGCTTCGACGACCCCAACCTCGCGGTCGTCGGCGGCACCGTCGCGCTCATCCTGATCCTCTACGAGGGCGGCCTCACCACCCGGCCTGGCGACCTGCGTCGGGCGGCCGCTCCGGGAGTCGTGCTCGCCACGTTCGGGGTCGTGCTGACCGCCCTGATCCTGGGCCTGGGAACCTACCTGCTCCTGGACGTCGACATCCTCACCGCGCTGCTCATCGCCGCCGTCGTGGCATCCACCGACGCGTCAGCGGTGTTCACCGTGCTACGCCGGTCGCCGTTGCCCAGGCGGCTGCGCGCCGTCCTTGAGGTGGAATCCGGGTCCAACGACCCGATGGCGATCATGCTGACCATCGGGCTGCTCGAGACCTGGCGCGCCCAGGCGACCGTGGGCCCGGCCGACTGGGCGGTGTTCGCCGTCCTCCAGCTCGGTGGCGGGCTGCTGGTCGGCGCGCTGTTCGGTTTCGTCGGCAGCCGTGCGCTGTCGCGCATCAACCTCGGACCCGCCGGCGCCTATGTCGTGCTCGCGCTCGGCCTGGCCGGGCTGTCCTACGGCAGCGCCGCCACCGTCGGCGCGTCGGGTTTCCTCGCCGTGTACGTGACCGGCCTGTTCGTCGGCGCCCGCGTGCCCCTGCACCGCCGCGGCATCCGCACCTTCCACGAGGGCCTGGCCAACACCGCCGAGGTCGGCCTGTTCCTCATGCTCGGGCTGCTCGTGTTCCCCTCCGACCTGCCCCGGGTCATCGTGCCCGGCCTGGCCGTCGCCCTAGTCCTCACCCTCATCGCCCGGCCGCTCGCCGTCCTGGCCTGCCTCGCCTGGTTCCGCCAGCCTTGGCAGGACCTCACCCTGGTGTCCTGGGCCGGCCTGCGCGGGGCCGTGCCGATCGTGCTGGCGACGTTCCCTTTCGCGGCCGGTTACCCGCAAGGCGACCTCATCTTCGACATGGTGTTCTTCGTCGTCCTGCTGTCCGCACTCGTCCAGGGCGGCAGCATCGGCCTGGTCGCCAAGTGGCTGGACCTGCGCGCCGAAGGCCGCGCTTGGGCACCCGCCGCCCAAGCCGTGCCGATCAGCGACATCAACGCCGAGCTCATCGAGGTGCGGATCACCGACGACCTGCACCTCGCTGGTCAGCAGCTCAAGGACATCAACCCGCCTAGAGGTCTGATCACGTCGATCATCCGCGGTGGGCGGGTGCTGCTGCCCACCGCCCGCACCCGGCTGCGCAACGGCGACCTCGTCATCTTCGCCGCACCGCGGCACCCGGAGGCCACCCGTCACATCGCCGCCTGGGCCCGCGGTGCCCCAACCACACCGGTCGAGGGCAACGGGGGTAACTGAAGTCTGCAGGTCGGAGCCATCCGATCGCCCTCAGCCTCGGTTCGCGGTGCGGGGGGTCGCCCTGCGTCCGTCGTGTTCATCGGCGTCGTCCTGCTGTGGGCCGTCGATCTGGCCCACGACCGCCTCGTCCGCCGCCCCGCACCTGCTCGTCGACTATGCGACGCCCGCCACACAAGCCGCCGGCGACCGGACGAAATTGCCGGCAGCACCCGTCTCGTCCAACATCCGAGGGCAGCCGCGGAACACACGCCGCGCCCTGCAGATACCTGGCTCGTGACCGCTTGGAGATCGCGAGCGGACCGTGCCGTCCAACGTCATCCTCAAGCGCGCCGCGTACATGCGCGACGTGATCGCGATGGCAACACACGGGCGGACCGCCTGGCGCGCATGCCGGTCGGCAGGGTGCCCGCCGGATGTCGGCTGCGGTCGGCCCTCGATGTAGAGG
>DATLGM010000081.1:0-11290 GCA_035540515.1 Egibacteraceae bacterium
GTCCGAGGGACCCCCAGGATCGACGGGATCAACGGGGTCGACCGGCTCCACGGGGTCGGTCGGGTCGACGGGATCGACGGGGTCGGTGGGATCCCTTGGGATGACGGGTCCCACCGGCTCCCCTGGCGGCGGCTGCGGACCAAGCGTGGGATCCAGCGGCGGTAGCCCGGGTTCACCGTCCGGCGCGGTCGTGTCTCGCGGGAGCACCGTCGGGGGCTGGTAGGGCATCACCGGCGGAGTCGGGTCGATGACGAGGTCGACGTCGGGATCGATAGCGGCGACGTCGCCGTCATCAGGTTCACCACCGGGGGTGCCCTCGCCGTTGTTTGAAGGCCGCTCACCGGAGGGGTCGAGCGTGACGTTGTCCAGCACGCGGACGGAGCTGCGGTCGCTACCGGGCGGCACTCGCGGCACGTGCTCGCCCAGGGGGGCCATGGACAGCGATCCGGCGATGAGGACGACGACGAGGACGACCGAGGACAGCCCAAGGGTGGCGAACGCCCCACGCGTCCGTTCCCCGTCCATCTAGTCCTGCCTTCCCGCGTCCCCGAGCGACCCTGCCGGGCCCAAGGCCATGGTAGGTCCACTACACGTTGCGTGTCCATCGCTACTGACCGTATAAGCGCCGGTGCGCGCGTGGCCCCGTGGCTTCCCCCGTGGTCCCGTCGAACGCGGCGGTCTCATAAGGGTGCCCCGCCGCCGACCGGTCCACGCGCCATGTTCGCGAATCGCGAGTGATGCCCCAAGAAGGACAACCGCACGGTCTTCAACGGACCGTTGCGGTGCTTGGCCACGATGAGCTCTGCCTCGCCCTTGGCCGCCGAGTCTGGGTCGTAGACCTCATCGCGGTAGATGAACGCGACGAGGTCGGCGTCCTGCTCGATGCTCCCGGACTCCCGGAGATCGGCGAGCTGCGGGCGGCGGTCGTCACGGGCGCGATCCTCCGGCTTTCGCGACAGCTGCGACAGCGCGATGACCGGAATCCCCAGCTCCTTGGCAAGGATCTTCAGTCCACGGCTGAGCTCGGAGACCTCCTGCACGCGGTTCTCCACGCGCCGGTGGGCCTGCATGAGCTGCAAGTAGTCGACGATCACCAGCTCGAGCCCGTGCTTCTGCTTGATCCGCCGGCACTTGGAGCGGATCTCCATCAAGTTGATGCCGGGGGTGTCGTCGATGTACAGCGGCGCCTCGGCCAGCCGGCCCATGGCCTGGGAGATCTTCGCCCAGTCGGCATCCTCCAGGCGGCCGGTGCGCAGCTTCTCCAGCGACACCCGGGACTCGGCGGACAGCAGACGGGTGACGACCTCCTCGGCGGACATCTCCAGCGAGAACATCGCCACGGGCACCCGCGTCTCGACTGTGACGTGCGCCGCCATGTTCGTGACCAGCGTGCTTTTGCCCATTGCGGGTCGTGCAGCCACGATCACCAGGTTTCCGGGCTGCAGGCCGGCGGTGAGGTCGTCGAAGTCGACGAACCCGGTGGGCAGGCCGGTGATGCCGGTCTTGTTCTCGCTAAGCCGCTCGAGCAGGTCGAAGCTGTCCAACAGCAGTGGCTTGATGGGGCGGATGTCACTGGCCCGACCCCGTTGGGCCACCGAGAAGATGGCCTGTTCGGCCGCATCGACGGCCTCGTCGACGCCGTGCTCCGGCTGATACCCGAGGTGGGTGATGTGGGTGCCCGCGTCGATCAGACGACGGCGCAGCGCCTGATCCGCGACGATGCGTGCGTAGTACAGGGCGTTGGCTGCCGTGGGCGTGCGCTGCACGATGGCGGTGAGCCCCACCACGCCGCCGACGTCGTCGAGGCTGCCGCGACGGTCCAGGTCGTCGGCGAGCGTGACCACGTCCAGCGGCTCACCGCGGTTGTACAGGTCCAGGCAGGCCTCGAAGATCGTGCGGTGCGCGCCCCGATAGAAGTCCTCGGGGCCGACGATCTCGCTGATGTCGGCGACGGCATTGCGCGACAGCAACATGCTGCCGAGGACGGAGACCTCGGCGTCGAGGTTGTGCGGTGGTACCCGGTCGTAACCGGTCGTGGGGCGCGCGGTGGGGGAAGGAGCGCTGGTGCTGTGCGGCTGTGCTGCCACAAGCGTCTCCTTGGCTAGGTGCCGCGCGCGACCTCCACGCGGATCGTGGCCGTGACCTCTGGGTGGATCCGAACCTCGACTTCTTCCGTGCCGAGGTGCTTGAAGGGCTTCTCCATGGGGATGCGACGCCGGTCTATGGTGACGCCGAGCTGCTCGGTGATCGCCTGCGCGACGACGGTGTTGCCGATCGACCCGTACAGGGTCCCGTCCTCGCCGGCCTTGGCCGTCACGGTCACAGACCGGGACTCCAGGCGCTCCTTGAGCTCGTTGGCCTCGTCCAGCGTCTTCGCCTCGCGCTTGATGCGCGCCTGGCGCATCGCCTCGGCGTCCTTGACGGCACCGCGGGTGGCGCGCATCGCCAGGTTGCGAGGCACGAGATAGTTGTTGCCGTAGCCGTCGGCGACCTCGACGATGTCGCCGGCGCCACCAAGGTTGGGCACGTCCTGCTTGAGGATGACCTTCATCGCTTCTCGCCTTAGCGGGTGCTGTAGGGCAGCAGCGCCATCTCGCGGGCGTTCTTGACCGCCTGGGCGAGCAGCTTCTGATGCTGGGGGGTGGTGCCCGTCACGCGCAGCGAACGGATCTTGCCGCGGTCACTGACGAACTTCCGCAGCAGCGCCACATCTTTGTAGTCGATGTAGTCGATCTTGTTCTTGCAGAAGTAGCACTCTTTGCGCTTGGCGGGCTTCGTCGGCCGTGTGGCCATCACATGCTCCTCGGGGAAGTGCGTCGGTTTGCGTTAGAAGGGGACGTCGTCGGTCGCGGGCGGCTGGCTGGGGGGCGGGGCCTGGTTCCAGCCGTCCTGGCTCTGGCCGCCGCCACCGCCGCCACCGCTGCGGTTGACCTTGGTCAGCGTGGCCGTCGCCCACTTCAGGCTGGGGCAGACCTCATCAGCCTCGATCTCGGTGACCCACCGGGTCTGGCCATCCTTGTCCTCGTAGGAGCGGCTGATCAGCCGCCCCGTGACGAGCACGCGGGCACCGCGCTTGAGCGACTCGGCGACGTTCTCGGCGTAGTCGCGCCAGACGTTGACGGTGAAGTACCCGTCCAGGCGGTCGTCCCACGAGTTCGACTCGCGGTTGAACGACCGGCGGTTGACCGCCACGCGCATGTTCGCCACGGCGACGCCGTTGGGCGTATACCGCAGCTCGGGGTCGTCGGTGAGGTTGCCGACGAGGGTGACGATGTTCTCGCTGTTTGCTGGCACGGTGCGTCCTTTCCGACTGGGCCGCTGGCGGACAGCGGCGGATGCGTGACGTCGGACTACGAAGCGCGCTTGACCCGAGGACCGGGCCGGACGACCTTGTGCCGCACGACGTCATCGGACAGGCGCAGCTGGCGTTCCACCTCAGTGAGGCCCTCCGAGGACAGCTGCAGGTCGAAGACCGTGTAGTAGCCCTCGGTCATGTGCTGGATCTCGTAGGCGAACTGGCGCTTGCCCCAGTGATCAACCCGCTCGACCGTGCCGCCCTGGTCAGCGACGAGTGCCGTGAAGCGCTCGATGAGCGCGGAAACGGCACCCTCATCGAGGGTGCCGCGCGTGATGATCATGAGCTCGTACGAACGCATAGACCGTTCCTGTGGTCGTGTGGCCTCCGCAGTCGAGCGCGACAGCGCTCCGCCAGAAGCAGGACGGTGGATCGAGCAACGGTACCACCGCCGGACACACGGCTTCAATCCGACAGCAGCACCCTACGCAGTCGGTGTGACAGCTCCGCCATCGCGCCGGCCGGGCTGTGGGCAACCCCGTGATGGGGCTGCCCACAGCCGTCCCCCGTCACCTCACGGTCGGTGGCGGTGCACCCGCGGCGGGCTGTGGTGACCCGCCAGCGGCACGCTCCATGCCGAAGGGGTGGCCGCGGCGGTCCGCGCCCGCGTCGCCGCCAGCAGCCCTGCCCCCAGTGCCAGGGCCAGGCCCGCGAGCAGCAGGCTGGTCAGTGCGTCCATGCCCGTGGACGGCAGGTCGCGCTCGGGCACCTCGGGCGGGACCCGGGGCGGGATCCGCGGCGTCGGCACGTCGGTGGTGTGGTCGTCGTCGTCCTCCACCGGCGGACCCTCTGGCGGGCGTCCGGTCACGATCGCCGTGTTGTAGACCTCGCCACGGCGGCCGTCGGCCCGGGTGACGCGGTATGTGGCGGTGGCGGTGCCGCGCTCTCCTGGCTCCAGCGTCGAGGGGGTCACCGCGAGGTCGCGGATGCCCAGCTTGTCGTCGCTGATCGTCACGTTCGTGAGCGTGACGTCGCCGGTGTTCGTGGCGGAGAACCGGTAGGTGATGACGTCACCGACGCGGGCCGTGGCCGGGCCGGACTTCTCCAGCGCGATGCCGGGGCTCGGCTGCTCGGGGATGTCGGACACGTCGACCGTGTGGTCGTCGATCGCCTGGACGTCAGGACCGGTCGGCGGCGTCCCGTGGGCTGTCGCCTCGTTGTAGACCTCGCCGGCCGCGGCGTCCGCCTCCGTGACGGTGTACGTCGCCTCGGCGGTCCCCCGTTCGCCCACCTCGAGCGTGCTCGGTGACACCGCGATGGTGTCCGTGCCCAGCAACGGGTCGGTGATGCGGACGTTGGTCAGCGTCACGTTGCCGGTGTTGCGCACACGGAAGACGTAGGTGATGAGGTCACCCCGGCGCGCGGTCTCAGGGCCGTCCTTGTCGAGGGTGATCGCCGGACTCGGCTGGACGATGACGATGGGGACCGCGACTTCGTGGTCATCGACATCGGTCACGTCCGGCCCGGTGGGCGGCGTGCCGTGGACGGTGGCCTCGTTCTCCACGATCTCGTCGACGACGTCGGCGGCGTCGACGGTGTACGTGGCGGTGGCGCTGCCCTTGCCGCCCGGCGCCAGCGTGCTGGGCGTCACGGCGATCTCACCGTCGCCGATCAGCGGGTCGGTGATGTGCACGTTGGTCAGCGTCACGTCGCCCGTGTTCTCCACATCGAACGTGTACGTGATCACGTCACCGATGCGCGCCTGCGCGGGGCCGTCCTTGTCCAGGAGGATCTCCGGACGCGGCTCTTCCACGACTGTGGGGACGGTCACGCGGTGGTCGTCGATGTCGAAGACCATCACACCAGTGGGCGGCGTGCCCCAGACCGTCGCCTCGTTGTAGACGATGTCATCGATGACATCGGCCTCGTCCACGGTGTACGTCGCAGTCGCCGTGCCCGTAGCGTCCGGCGCCAGCGTGCTGGGGGTGACCGCGATCTCACCGTCGCCGATCAGCGGGTCGGTGATGTGCACGTTGGTCAGCGTCACGTCGCCCGTGTTCTCCACGTCGAACGTGTACGTGATCACGTCACCGAGCTGAGCGGTCGCCGGCCCGTCCTTGACCAGCGAGATCTCCGGCTCGTCAGGCTGCGCGGGGATCTTGCAGTCGTTGTCGAAGATCGCCCGTCCCTGCTCGTCCCAGTTCTGCGAGTACTCCACCCCGTCGACAGTGAACGGCGGGATGATGTCGCGACCGTCCTGGTGGTGATCACCGAGGTGGCCGCCCGGACCGATGATCGCGTTGATCGAGGTCTCGATCTTCACGTACGGGTTGGTCGCAGAGCCGGTCGCGTGGCAGAACGCGTGCTTGCGCGGCTCTTCCACGACGTCGGGGATCCGCACCACGTGGTTGTCGGTGGCCGTGACCTCATCACCGGCAGGCGGCGTGCCGTGCGCGGTCGCAGTGTTCGGCACCTTGTCATCGACGACATCGGCCTCGTCCACGGTGTACGTCGCCGTCGCCCTGCCCGTAGCGTCCGGCGCCAGGGTGCTGGGGGTGACCGCGATCTCACTCTCGCCGATCAGCGGGTCGGTGATGTGCACGTTGGTCAGCGTCACGTCGCCCGTGTTCTCCACGTCGAACGTGTACGTGATCACGTCACCGAGCTGAGCGGTCGCCGGCCCGTCCTTGACCAGGCTGATGCTCGCCTCGTCCGGCTGGGCTGCCTCACAGCCAGCGTCGAAGATGGCCTGGCTCGCGGCGTCCCAGGGGTCGGGCTGTGAATACGTCTTGCCGTCGGGGCCGACGAACGGCGGGATGATGTCCCGTCCGCCGTGGTGGTGCGTGCCCAGGTGTCCCTGGTCGAAGATCGCGTTGACGTCGGTCGTCAAGATCACCCACGGGTTCTTCGCCGAGCCGGTCGCGTGGCAGAACGTGTGCTTGCGTGGCTCCTCCACCACGCCGGGGATCCGCACGACGTGGTTGTCCGTGGCGGTCACCTCGCCACCCGTCGGCGGCGTGCCGTGCGCCGTGGCGGTGTTGGGCACCTTGGCATCGACGACGTCCGCCGCCTTCACGGTGTAGCTCGCCGTTGCCGTACCGACGATGGCGACGCCGCTGTCTGCGGCGGGCAGCGAGCTGGGGGTGACCGCGATCGCCGCTCCCCCGAGCAGCGGGTCGGTCACATGCACGTTGGTCAGCTCGGTGTCCCCGGTGTTGCGGACCGCAAAGGTGTACGTGATGGTGTCACCGATCCGCGCGGTGGCTGGCCCATCTTTTTCCAGGGAAATCGAGGGAGTGTCATCACCGGGCGTGGTGGTCTTGCACCCGCTGTGCGCCGGGTTCGTCTTGCCGATGCCGTTGTTCTTGTCGCACTCGTACCCGTTGTTCCCGTCGCTGTCGGCATCCGGCAGCTGCCCGGGCGGGTTCTTGTTGTCGGCATTGCCCACGGAGCCGGCGGCTGGCTTGCCCACGGCGTTGCCGTTGCCGTTGCCGTTGCCGCTGGGCGACCCGTCGGCGGTCGAGTCATACGGTCCCGACGTGTTGGCGCCGGCACCCGAGGGCGTGGCCGCCTGCTTGGTCGCGGTGGCCGACTGCTTCGGGGCGTCCGTGGTCGTGGTGTCCACCGCTGCCGTCTCAGGTGCTTCGGTGGCGGCGGGCGCCTCGGTCTGTTCGGCCGAGACGGTCTCCTCGTCGTCACCCATCTGGGCGAACGCCGCGGCGGCGGGCAGGTACGCGAGCAGGACCGCCAGGCCCAGCAGGACCAGGCGGACGGTCGCCGAACGTGTGGTTGGCATACGCATGTTGGACGCTCCGGGTGGGGTGCGGCGACTCGGCTGCCGCCGCCGGGTTGGTTCCACGACGGTCGGGCCGGTCTCGCCACTCGCTCCTCCCGAGGCAACCAGCGTGCGCTGGGGCGACCGTTACAAGGCCTCGGGGATCCGTGCGTCCCGCGTAGCTTCCCGGTGGTGCGTCACCTCTCGGTGAGGCGCTCCGGATGAGCCACGCTCGGTTTGTAACACGATGCTTACTCTGCGTGCAAGAAAATTACCGAGCGACAGCAAGCGGCTGACCAGTGGGCACAGAGTGTGACCTGTCTCGCGGTCGGCGCACCCCGTATCACGGGCGGTGACCAGGCCCGCCCGCGCCGTCCTCGGCGGAGGCGTCCCCCGTCTCGAGCTCCAGGGCCATGTCGTCGCCGTGTCCCGGCCGGGCGCCCCGCCCCTCGGCCACGGCCTGGAGCGCTTCATCCACGCTGGAAACACCTTCCAGTAGCCCGAGGAGCTCCTCGTCTGCAAGACCATGGGCAACCATCCGTCGGAGTTGCTCCATCAGCGGGTCCCAGTACCCGGTGGGGTCGAGCAAGACGATCACGCGGTCGTGATAGCCCAGCTGCTTGAGCGTCACGATCTCGACGAGCTCCTCGAGGGTCCCGATGCCACCAGGCAACACCACGAACGCGTCGCTGCCCTCGTCCATCAGCGCCTTGCGCTCCCGCATCGTCTCGGTGCGCACCAGCCGGGTGACGTCTTCCAGCGCGACCTCGCGGTCGGCCAGCAGGTGGGGGATGACGCCGGTGACCGACGCGCCGCCGTCAAGGGCCGCTCGAGCGACCTCCCCCATCAACCCGATGTTCCCGCCGCCGTACATCAGGCGCCACCCGCGATCGGCGATGGCCTGGCCGAGCTTGCGTGCCACGGCGCGGTGCTCGTCGTCGACCCGCTCGCTGGACGCACAGTAGACGCAGACGGTCAGCATGGGGACAGGATCGCACGCCACCGCGCGGCCCAACCTCACAGTGGCAGCGCGAGGGCGGCCGCCTGACGCTGGACGAGATCGGGGTCCAGACGCACCTCCCCGGTGCTGACCCACCACAGCCGTGACACCACATCGGCGTCGTCGGGCAGCTGCGCGCACGTGCGGATGATCTGCGCCGCGATCTCCGCGTGGCCGTCGCACCAGCCCGACGCCCCGACGGCGGCGACGCAGCGGCGTCCCAGATACGGCCAGGCGATGGGGCCACAGGTGCTGACGACGCGCGCCTCAGCGCCGCAGCGATCGCACTCTCCGGACTCCACCGCCGACGGCCCGATCACGTCGTCGGTGACGAACGGATAGCGCCGCTGCAGCTCGGCGCGCAGCCGCGCGCGCTGCCGGCGGTCCAGGGGTGGCTGATGCATGGGTGACCACGATTCCGCGCGGGCGGCTGTGCCGTCTAGTCTGCCCGGCCCGACGGAGAAGACGGAAACGGAGCGACCGTGGCTGGAGTCGAGGGACGCGTTGCAATCGTGACGGGGAGCGGCGGGGGACTCGGGCGGCAGCACGCCCTGCTCTTCGCCCAGCGAGGCGCGAAGGTCGTCGTCAACGACCTCGGCGGCTCACGCGACGGCACCGGCGCCGGCTCCGAGATGGCCGACCAGGTCGTCACCGAGATCATCGACGCCGGCGGCGAGGCGGTGGCCAACTACGACAACGTCGCGACGCCCGACGGCGGCGAGGCGATCGTGCAGTCGGCGGTCGATGCGTTCGGGACCGTCGACATCGTGGTCAACAACGCCGGCATCCTCCGCGACGTCACCTTTCACAAGATGGACGACGCCCAGTGGGATGCGGTCGTCAAGGTGCACCTGTACGGGACGTACCACGTCACGCGGGCGGCTTGGCCGCTGCTGCGAGAGAAGTCCTACGGGCGCGTGGTCGTCACCACGTCCACGTCGGGGCTGTACGGCAACTTCGGCCAGTCCAACTACGGCGCCGCCAAGATGGGCGTCGTGGGCCTGATCAACACGCTGGCGCTAGAGGGCCGCAAGTACAACGTGACCGCCAACGCCATCGCGCCGATCGCCGCCACGCGCATGACCGAGGACATCATGCCGACCGAGATGCTCTCCGCTCTCGACCCCGCCTACGTCTCCCCCCTCGTCGTGCACCTGGCCAGCGAGGAGTGCACCGACAGCGGTGAGGTGATCCTCGCCGGCGGCGGCAACTACGCCCGGGTCCACTACATGCAGGCCAAGGGGGCGCAGTTCGCCGAGGTCCCCTCGCCTGACGACATCGCGGCCCAGTGGAGCACCATCATGGACATGGACGGCGCGCAGCTGGGGCGACCGCTCAGCGGCTGACGCGCGCGGGAGGCGACATGGCTGCCACGGACCCGCTGTACAGCACCGACGCGTACCTCAGGCAGTTCGAGGCCGCCGTTGTCGACGTCGATCCCGCCGGCCATCGCATCGCGCTGAACCGGACGGCGTTCTACCCCGGTGGTGGAGGTCAACCGCATGACGTCGGCGTGGTCCGCTGGGACGGGGGCGAGGCCAGCGTCACGGCTGTCAAGACCGAAGGCCCGCTGATCTGGCACGCCCTGGCGGGCGACGCCTACCCCGATCCCGACAGCGAGGTCGAGGCGGTGCTCGACTGGGAGCGCCGTCACCTGCTGATGCGGACGCACACCGCGCTGCACGTGCTCTGCGGTGTGATCTGGGCCGACTACGGCGTCGCGGTGACCGGCGGCAACATGAAGCCCGGCGAGGGACGGTTGGACTTCGAGCTCGACGCCATGTCGGCCGACCTGGGTCAGTGGGCGGAACGGCGGATCAACGAAGAGATCGCGCGCGCCCGCCAGATCATGGTGAGCTTCGTGTCACGTGCCGAGGCGGCGCACGACGACGCCCTGATCCGCACCAAGGCCGACCTGATACCCGCCTCGGTCGACCCCCTGCGGGTCATCGACATCGTCGGGCTCGACAAGCAGGCCGATGGCGGCACGCACGTGGCCACCACCGCAGAGGTGGGCCGCGTCACCGTGACCAAGACCGAGTCCAAGGGCCGGGCGAACAAGCGGATCCGCATCGCCGTCTCCTGACCGGTCGGACGGGGCGCCGGGGCAAATTGCCCGCTAATCGCTGATTAGCACGCAGAGTGAATGGGCACTCACCGCGTAGCACACCGCCAAATCCCCAGATCTCAGGAGAACCGGACATGAGCGTGCTGGCACAAGTGGACACCAGTCCACTGAACAACGCGCTGCACACCGCAGCGGAGTTCCTGCCGAAGTTCCTCGGCTTCCTCGCCATCTTGATCATCGGCTAC
This sequence comes from Egibacteraceae bacterium, assembly GCA_035540515.1. Lineage (GTDB taxonomy): Bacteria > Actinomycetota > Nitriliruptoria > Euzebyales > Egibacteraceae > WHTG01. The sequence continues at coordinate 10,384 of DATLGM010000081.1, forward strand.
TTCGTGGCCAAGGTCATCGGCAACCTGCTGAACAAGGTGCTCGAGCGTGTCGGCTTCGACCGCGCAGTTGAGCGCGGAGGCGTCCGCAAGGCGTTGGCCAACTCGCAGTACGACGCCAGTGACATCGTCGGCAAGCTGGTCTTCTACACGCTGTTCCTGTTCGTGCTGCAGATGGCGTTCGGTGTCTTCGGCACCAACCCGATCAGCGACCTGATCGCCTCCGTGATCGCCTACCTGCCCAAGATCGTGGTCGCCATCATCATCGTCGTGGTGGCAGCCGCGATCGCGACCGCGGTCCGCGAGATCATCGACGCGTCGCTGGGCGGCCTGTCCTACGGCCGGATGCTCGGCAACATCGCCGGCGTGGCGATCCTCGCGCTGGGCGTGTTCGCGGCGCTGAACCAGCTCGAGATCGCCGAGGCGATCGTCAACGGCCTGTTCTACGCGATCCTCGCGGTCATCGCCGGCTCGGCGATCATCGCTATCGGCGGCGGGGGCATCCAGCCGATGCGCAACCGCTGGGAGAACGTGCTGAACAAGTACGACGAGGAGAAGGACAACGTCCGCCGCGAGATCGAGAACACCTCGACGGAGGACCTCAAGGCGCGGGCCGAGCAGCGCAAGCAGCAGGCCCAGGAGTCGGGGGGGCAGACCGCTCAGTCTCCCGCCCCGGGTGCCACTGCCGCCGGCGGCAGCCCCACCATCCAGCTGCCGGAAGACCAGACGACCCGGCGCTGAGGGAACCGCATACGGAAGGGGCGGCCTACCCGGCCGCCCCGTCTGCTTGGTCGATTTTCAGCGCATACCCCTCGTTGCGCACGCCTGGCGCGGGTTCGTGGTCCAGCGCCGGCTCTCGGATGAACCCCAGGCTCTCGGTGAGCTCGCGCATCTCCGCCATCTCCTGCGT
>DATLGM010000082.1:0-10612 GCA_035540515.1 Egibacteraceae bacterium
CGGCGCTGGCGGTCACCGGTGCCGGCGAGGTCACCTGCCTCGACTGACGGGGCGGGGCGCCCGCGCCGTCAGGACAGCTGCTTCCACGCCTCCAGCTCGGTCGCGAACCGCTCGCGCTTGGCCGGGTCGGCGACACCGCCACCCTCCTCGGTGGCGTTGACCAGCACGCCGAGCTTGCCGGTGTGAGCGTTGGTGTGGATGGCGTAGGCCGCCTCGGCGACGTCGTCCAAGGGGTACGTCTTGGTCAGAATGGGGTGGATCATCCCCTTGTCGACCAGTCGGTTGGCCTCCCACGCCTCCTTGTAGTTGGCGAAGTGTGACGACACGATCCGCTTGAGGTTCATCCACAGGTAGCGGTTGTCGTACTCGTGGACGTAGCCCGAGGTCGACGCACACGTCACGATCGTGCCGCCCTTCTTCACCACGAAGACGCTGGCGCCGAACGTCTGCCGGCCCGGGTGCTCGAAGACGATGTCGGGGTCCTCGCCCCCGGTGAACTCTCGGATGCGCTTGCCGAACCGTCGCCACTCGGCGGGCTGCTGGACGCCGTCCTTCCAGAACTCGTAGTTCTCGGCCTTCCGGTCGATGACGGCCTCCACGCCGAGGCTGTTGAGCAGCTCGACCTTCTCCTGACCGCCCACCACGCACACCGGGATCCCCCCGCCGTTGCGGACCAGCTGCACGGCGAAGCCGCCCAGGCCGCCGGTGGCGCCCCAGATCAGCACGACGTCGCCCTGCTTCATGCACGCCGCGTTGGGGCTGACGAGCATCCGGTAGGAGGTGGCCAGTGTCAGCGACAGGCAGGCGGCCTCCTCCCAGTTCAGGTGCGTCGGCATCGGCATGAGCTGGTTGGCCTTGACCATGGCGAGCTCGGCCATGCCGCCGAAGTTGGTCTCGAAGCCCCAGATGCGCTGGCGAGAGTCGATCATGGAGTCGTCGTGGCCCTCCGGGCCTTCCATGTCGACGTAGTTGCAGTGCACGGTCACCCGGTCGCCGGGCTTCCAGCGCGTCACACCCGGGCCGACGCGCACGACGATGGCCGAGGCGTCCGAGCCCACGATGTGATAGTCGAGATCGTGGCGCTTGCCGAACTCCGACTCGCGCCCGAACCGCTCCAGGAAGCCGAAGGTGGACAGCGGCTCGAAGATCGACGTCCACACCGTGTTGAAGTTCAGCGCCGAGGCCATCGGGGCGATCAGGACCTCGTTGGGTCCCAGCGGCGGGATCGGGACCTCGTCGACGTGCAAGGACTTGCGCGGGTCCTTCTCCGACGAGTCCAGTCCCTCGAACATGTCGATCTCACTGCGGCGAACGACCGCAGCGCGCATCGACTCGGGTAGCGGCAGGCCGGCGATGTCCTCCGGCGCTGCCTGGCCCGACAGGGCCGCCTCCAGGATCTGTCGCAACGCGTCGCTCATTTCCTCCGCCTCGGGTCGGTGCCGCCGGGAATCGACGCGAGGTTACCGAGCGGTAACGCATGGGGCCAAAGGCCAGCGCTGCGACCACGACAAACGGCCCCCGGCAACTCGCGGTCCCACCCCCCCTTCCCCTTGGAGGGCGGTCCCGGTCGTCACCGGAGGCCGATTGACGGCGGAACCGTACGGGCGTCGCGGCGACAGGGCAACCGAGTTATCCACAGGTCTGTGCACACGCTGTGGAGCGTGTGGGGAAGACGCGGGTCAACGCCGGCGGGTGCTGTGGACACGGCTTGTGGACGGCAAAAAATCTCGGCCGACACACGCCGGTGAAGTGGCCCAGTTGCGCGCCTTCGACGGCCTGAGGCGGTGTGGAAGAAAAAAGTTCGGCGACCGCTGTGCGCCCTACGCACTGCGCCGGTCACGCGACGGGCGGTGACCCGTTGTCCTCAGCCGTCGTCCCCGTCGAGTTCGGCCTCGATCTCGACGGCCGCCATGCGCACCAGCCAGCGACTGGGCTCGGCCAGCTCGTCGGCCGTCGGCAGGTGCGACGCGTCCTGCCACACGCGGTCCAGCCCCTCGCGGCCGCGCGCGGTGATGACCGCCGCGCAAAACGCCGGTCCCACGCGCACGTCAGCCGGCTTCAGATCCAGACCAAGCAGCTGCTCGAGGGCACGCTCGCCCGGACCCTTCTCCGCCCGCCGGCGACGCATCGCCTCGCCGATCCGCGCCGACTGCGTCAGCCGACCCTCGGCGGCGGCGGCGACCATCGTCTCGCCCCACCCGTCGACCAGCGCCACCACCGCCTGCAGTCGGCGCAACGTCGCGCGCTGCTCGGTGGTCGGCTCGATGCGGAAGGCATCGGGTGACGACAACGCCTCGCGCAGCGCCTCCGGGTTGGACGGGTCAAGACTGATCCCGCCCATCCCCTCCATCATCGCCCCCAGGTCGAACGACGCCTGAGAGGCGAACTGGCCGATCAGGTCGGCGACCGCTGGACGCAACCACGACACGCCGGCGAACATCCGCCGGTGGGCCGCCTCCCGCAGCGCCAGCCAGTAGCGGAACTCGACCTGGTCGAACCCGTAGTCGCCGGCGAACTGCTGCGCGGTGTCTCCGACCGTCCCGACCGTTCGCGGGTCGAGCGTGGGCAGGCCGAGGTCGTACACCCCGAGCAGCTGGTCGGCGAGATTGCCGGCCACGGTGCCGGCTTGCACGCCGTACAACATGGCGGACAGCGACTCCATCGCCTGGTTCATCTGTGCGCCGAAGCCGGCGAGCTCCGCGGGCAGCTCGTCGGACAGCGACGCGCTCATCCCGCGCGCGACTGGCTCCAGGTACACGCCGAGACCGGTTGACGTCGCCGCCTGCCGCGTCCACTCTGCAGCAGTCATGGACAGCGCCGGCCCGTCGATCGCCGGGAGCTGGGTGACGGCGTCCAGCCAGAGCTCGGCAGTGCTCACCGCGTCGCGGAACTCGCTGTCACCCGCGCCCGCCGCGGCCGGCAGCGTCTGGGGGGTTGCGGCAATCGCCATCGCCGTGTCGGTCGCGAGATCCCAGTTGACCGGACCCCCCGTCCAGGACATGACCTTTGCCAGCTCGCGGAACAGCGGCACGTTCTGGAACATCCGGGGGTCGAAGCCGCCGCCGAAGGGGTCGCTCATCGTTCCCATGCTATGGGTCGGCCCGGGGGGTCGAGCCACGCACCGCCGCGGCGTTACGCTCGCGGTGATGACGGATGCCGTAGCGACCGGACTGACCGTGGCCGTGGTGGGGGCGGCCGGCTACGTGGGCGCCGCGGTAATCGCGCGCCTGGACGCCGACCGCGCGGTCGAGCGCATCGTGGGACTGGACCTGGAAGAGCCGCAGATGCCGGTCGCGAAGCTGGACTTCCGGCCCGCCGACGTGCGCGACCCGGTGCTTGCGGTGGCGCTCGAGGGCGTCGATGTCGTGGTGCACGCCGGCATCACGCCCAGCCCGATCCCGGCCGAGGACACGATGTTCGCCATCAACGTCCACGGCACCCGCAACCTCCTGGATGCCGCCGCCAAGGCGGGCGTGCGCCGGCTGGTCCACCTGTCAAGCGCTGCCGTGTACGGCGCGCACCCTGGCAACCGGGTCCCCCTGACCGAGGACACGCCGCTGCGGGCCAACCCGGACTTCAGCTGGGCGTACCAGCACCAGCTCGCCGAGGAGCTCGTGCACGCATGGGCCGCCGACCACCCGGAGATCGCGGTCACCGTCCTGCGCCCCGTCACGACGCTGGGCCCCGGCGCCGACACCTTCGTGTCGCGCCACTTCGAGCAGCCAGTGCTGCCGGTCGTCCGCGACAACGAACCCCCGGTGCAGTTCCTCCACGTCGACGACCTTGCCACCGCCGTCGGCCTGGCCGTCCTGGGCGACCTGCCCGGAACCTTCAACGTCGCGCCCGAGGGGTGGCTGTCGGCCCGCGAGCTCGCCCACGTGCTGGGCAAGCACCCGGTGACCGTCCCCGAGGCGATCGCGTTCTCCGCGGCGCGCACCCTGTGGTCACATCGCGTGCTGGGCGCACCGGCCGGGGCGCTGCACTACCTGATGTACCCGTGGGTCGTCGACTGCGAGCGGCTGCACGCCCAGGGCTGGACCGCGACCCGCTCCAACCGCGAGGTCGTCCGGGAGTTCGCCACCGAGCACCGGCCCTACCTGTGCTTCGGCCGGCTGCGCGTCCGCCGAGCCGGCCTGCAGCGGGCAGCGACGGTCGCGGCTGCGGCCGGCGCGTTTGCCCTGGTCAGCCGTGCGCGCCGGCGCCGCCGCCGCTGACGCTCGGAACGTCGCAAACCGCCGTTATCGGACCGGTCGGTTGGGTACACGGCAGGTAAGCGACCTAACGGAGGATCCACCATGGCTCGACCCGCAGCCCGCAATGACGAACGAACCGTGGACGTCACCGACCGCACGACCCGTGACCACGACACCCGCGACCGCCGCGACGAGCACGAGGCCCGCGACGTGCGCGACGACCGTGAGGTGACCCGCGAGCGCCACGTCGCCGACCGGCGTCCCACGATGACCGACGGCAATGGCACCGCCATCGCCTCGATGGTCATCGGACTGCTCGCCGCGACCTACGCGTTCACCGTGGCCGCCGCTCCCGCCGCGCTGATCTTCGGCCTGATCGCCATCGGCCTGGGCATCAGTGGCATGAGCAAGGCCAATGCCCTGGGGGGCATGCACAAGGGCCTTGCCGTGACGGGCCTCGTGTCTGGCGCGCTGGCGCTGTTGCTGTCGCTGCTCATCGCCGCCGGCATCGTCGCCGCGTTCAACCAGGCGCAGACCGACCCGGCGCTGCAGCAGCAGATCAACGAGCTGGAGCAGAACATCCAGCAGCTCACCAACGGCTGATCCCCGCCTCCTGCAGAAGCCATCGCGTAACGGCGGTGGCTTCTGTCATGTTCACTGCCACCATGCGTCCCGCCAACGTCCCGGCCGTCGTCGCCCTGGCGCTCGGTGCCCTGTCGCTGCCGGCCGCGCTGACCTTCGTGGGCGGCGTGGCCCTCGGACTGGCCGCCGTGGTCGCCGGCTTCGTGGGCGTGGCCCGTGCCGACCGCCTCGCCGGTAGCGGGCAGGGACTCGCCGTGGCGGCGATCATCATCGGCGGGCTAGGCATGGCACTGGGCACGGCCGTGCTGTTCTTGACCGCCCCGTGAGCGCGCGGCTATGACCGCCCGGACCCATACCGCACTGACCGACGCACCGCTGTCGGTCGATGCCGCGCACCGGCACTGCGCCGATCCCGCCGCCGGCGCGGTGGTGGTGTTCACCGGCACCGTCCGCAACCACAGCGACGGCCGCGACGTCACCGGCCTGACGTATGAGGCGTACTCGGAGCGCGCCGGCGCGCAGCTCGCGGCGCTGGCCGCCGAGGCTGCCCAGCGCTTCCCTGACATATCGGCGGTGTGGCTGGAACACCGCACCGGTGCGCTGGACGTCGGTGAGGTCGCCGTCGTCGTGGCCGTGTCCGCCCCGCACCGGGACGAGGCGTTCACCGCCGCCCGCTGGACGATCGACGAGCTCAAGGCGACCGTGGCGATCTGGAAGCACGAGCACGCCGGTGCGGACACCCATTGGCCTGGCTCGCCGTCGTGACCTTCGCGGCAGCCGTTTTGCAGGGCCGGACGACGCTTCGTAGCCTTGGGCGCTGGCCGCGATCTCTTCCTGACTCCTACTCCGCGCCTTCTTCCCATGTCGATCTTGCTGATGCTGTGCGTGCTCGCGGCGGCGGGCTGGCTGGTGCTGTCCGTCGTCAGCCGCAACCCCCAGGACGACCCCGGTGACAGCGTGAAGGCGCACTCACGGGCAATGGAGGCGCTCGCGCCGGACTCCGCCCGCCGCGCTCGTGCCCGGCACCGCCCTGTCCCGGCACGCACCCGCCACCGCAGCCAACGGCCGCGGCCGGCCACGCGGACCGCTCCCCGGCGTCGCCGCCCGGCACCGGCCCGGTCTGCCTCCCGGGGACGGCCGGTCCGACGGTAAGCGCCTTCCGTGGCGCGTGACCTCGCCATCGACCTCGGCACCGCGAACACCCTCGTCTGGGAGCGTGGCCGCGGCATCGTGCTCAACGAGCCGACGGTCATCGCGCTGAACCAGCGCAACGGCGATGTGCTCGCCATGGGCCACGACGCCTACTCGATGATCGGCCGCACCCCCGGCCACATCATCGCCGAGCGCCCGCTGCGCGGCGGGGCCATCACCGACTTCGAGGCCACCGCCCGGCTGCTGCAGCTGCTGCTGCAACGCGTCGGCATCCGCCGGACGTCGCGCGCGCGGGTTCTGATCTGCGTCCCCAGCGCCATCACCGAAGTCGAGCGCCGGGCCGTCCGTGAGGCAGCCCAGCAGGCCGGCGCGCGCCAGGCGTTTCTGATGGAGGAGCCCATGGCCGCCGCGATCGGCGTGGGGCTGCCCGTCCAGGAGCCGTTGGGCAACATGGTCGTCGACGTCGGCGGCGGGACCTCCGAAGTCGCCATCATCAGCCTGGGCGGGGTCGTCGCCGCCAAGGCTGTGCGAGTCGGCGGCTTCGACCTCGACGCCGACATCCAGAACTACGTCCGTCGTGAGTACGCCGTCGCGATCGGCGAGCGCACCGCGGAGGAGGTCAAGCTGGCCATCGGATCGGCGTACCCGCAGACCGAGGAGCCCCGGGTCGAGATCCGCGGACGAGAGCTGTCCACGGGGTTGCCCAAGCCGGTCCTGGTGTCTGCCGAGGCGGTCCGCGAGGCGCTGGACGACTCGCTGTCCGCGATCGTCCACGCCGTCACCGAAACGCTGGCGACGTGCCCGCCCGAGCTCACCCAGGACGTGCTGGACCGGGGCATCTGGCTGGTCGGCGGGGGAGCATTGCTGCGGGGGCTCGACGCCCGCATCAGCCATGAGACGCAGATCGCCGTCAACGTCGTCGACCAGCCGTTGGAGGCGGTCGTGACCGGGGCGGGTGCCACCATCGAGGCCTTCAAGGACCTGCAGCACCTGTTCGCCGGCACCTGAATACGCCTTTCGGGCAATACACTGCGGCCGAAATGGCCGAAGCCGGCTTGTCGACGCCGCTGCACCTGGCCGCCAGCTTGCTCGCGTCCTTCGCCGCAGCCGGCCTGGCGGCCATGGTGCTCGCACGCCCCGGCGCGCCCGCGGGGCAGGTGAGCCGTCCGCGCACGGACTGGGTGCTCGCCGCCGGCGGCTTCGCCTACGCCGCCGGCCACCTGCTGGCCGGCGCGTTGGTCCCAGGCACCGAGCCGGCGGTCCCGTGGTTGCACGCCCTCGGCCTGGTGTTGATCGCGGCGGGTCTGTCGCGGTCACGGCTGCGACAGCTGGGCGGGCCGGCGCTGGTCATTCCCGTCGCCGCCCCACCGGCGGCGGTGGTCATCGCCACCGTCGCGGGCGTGGTGGCCGCGGTCCGCGCCGTCGCCTCGGGCACGGCCGCACTGCCCATGGGCGTGGGGCTGCTGGCCTGGGCGGCGGCCGCGGCGACCCGGGAGGCATCGCCCGCCACGGCAGCAGTGCTGACCCTGATCGGGGCGGCGGCGATCGGGGTGTGGCTGTGGCGGGTGAGCGCCACGTCGCTGCGCGCCAAGCTCGTCACGGCGTCGGTCGCGCTCCTGCTCGCCGTCGTCGTGCTCATCGCCGGCGCGCTGAGCAACCTGGGCGCTCGAGACCTGGTCGAAGACGAGCTGGACCGCCTCGAGACCTTGGGCACGACCGTCGCGCGTGACCTCGAGCAGCAGTGGCTGCTCGACGCGGTCAACGCCGCGACGATCCTGTCCGACCAGGGGCCCACCGTCTTGCGCAACGCGCGCGCCAACGCCCTGGAGGGTGTCTATCGCGCGTTCTTCGCCGGTCAGGAACAGGAGTTCCTGGTCGTGCTCGACCAGCAGGGCCGGGTGGCCGGCAGCTTCGCACCCGGAGGCCCACCGACCGACAGCTTCCTGCTGCAGATCCAGGGTGCGCCGTTCGTCGAGCAGCTGGTCACCGGTCAGCAGCCGCGGGCGGCAACCCTGCTGACCGTCGGCGGCGAGTTCGTCGCGGTCGGGGGCGTGCCGCTGACCAGCCCAGACGCCCTCCCGGAGGAACCCCCGCTGGGGGTGGTCGTCACGGGGCGCCGCGCCGACGACGCGTGGGCCTCGCGGGCGCAACAGCTGCTCAACACCGACCTCGTCGTGTGGACCGGTACGGCGACGACTGTTGCGTCTGAAGGAGTCCGTGACATCGCGGACGACGTCGCCGGTCGGCTGCGGGGGGGACGGACGCGCGCGGCGATGACGGTGGGCGGACGGCCGGTCTATGCCGCGGCCGCGCCGATCGAGGATGTCGCTCAGGGTGGCACCGTCGGGCGGGTCATCGCCTTGAGCGAGGCGGACGCGCTCGCCGACCTCGAGCAGGCCCAGGCGCAGCGGCTGTTCCTGCTCGCGTTGGTGGGCGCGCTGCTGGCGGGCCTGGCCGCCGCGGTCATCAGTGGGCGGCTGGTCGCCCCGATCCGCCGGCTGACCGAAGCGGCCGCCGCCGTCCGTGAGGGCAACCTCGAGGTCGCGCCCGCCGTCGACAGCACCGACGAGGTCGGAGCGCTCGGGCGCACCTTCAACGAGATGACCCGGTCCCTGGCGACGCAGTCGGCACAGCTGCGCGATGCCGCGGCTATCCAGACCCGGCTGCGCGGCCGCCTGGAGGCGCTGACCTCGTCGATGAGCGACGGCCTGGTGGCCGTCAACCCCGACGGCAAGGTCGTCACCTTCAACCCCGCGGCCCAACGGCTGGTCGGACGCGACATCACCGAGGTCCTCGGCCTGCCCTTGGAGCAAGTGCTGATCGGCCACGCGCCCAACGACCGCAGCCCCACGGAGGCGCTCGGTGCCTACGACAGCGAGGAGGTGCTCGCCGTCCAGCTGCTGCTCGAGCGTGCCGACGGCCGGTACGTGCCGACCGCGGTCACGGCGGCGCCGGTGCACGACATCGCCGGCGGCCGCGTCCTCGGGCGTGTCCTCGTCTTGCGCGACGTCACCCGCGAGGTGGAAGTCGAACGCATGAAGACCGAGTTCCTGTCCAACGTCAGCCACGAGCTGCGCACGCCACTCACGCCGATCAAGGGCTACGCCGAGGTCCTGGCACGCCGCGATGTGGGGCCGGAGCGGACCCGCAGGTTCGCCGACCAGATCCTGGACTCCACCAGCCGGCTGGAACGGATCGTGGCCACGATCGTCGACTTCGCCGCGCTCGACAGCGGCCGCCTGGAACTACGGCCCGAGGCCGTGGACATCCACCGCCTGATCGACCAGATGCTGGTCGAGTGGCGGGCCGCCTACCCGGAGCGCGAGTTCCGCCGCCGCCTGGCCAAGGACCTCCCTGCCGCGCACGTGGACGCGTCGATGCTGCGCCGGTGCCTGGAGGAGCTGGTCGCCAACGCGGTGAAGTTCTCGCCCGACGGCGGCCCCATCAGCGTCCACGCGTCAGAGGTCGTCGAGGACCGGCGAGCGTTCGTCCGGCTGTCGGTCCGCGACCGCGGCGTAGGCATCGAGCCGGACCTGGCCGCGCGCATCTTCAGCGATTTCTACCAGGCCGACGCGAGCGAAACGCGCCAATACGGGGGGCTGGGACTGGGATTGGCGCTGGTGCGGCGGATCATGGAGGGGATGGGGGGCCGCATCCACCTGGACAGCCGACCCGAGCAAGGCTCCACGTTCCACCTGCTGCTGCCGGTCGCTGAGCCGTCCGCATAGCACGGCGCGCGAGGGGCGCTCGCGCCGGGGTTCCGCTTTCGCCGCCCCGGGCATACCATGTCGCGACATGGTCATCCGCCCACCAAAGGGATGTACCGCCGCAATACCACCGCATCCTCTGGCTGCGGTGGTCGTCGTGCTGGTGCTCCTGGCCGCGGGGTGCTCCGGTGGTGACGGCCTGCGTGCGGGCGATGCCGCGACCGTGGCGGAGGGCAGCGCCGCCGAGGTGTTCACCGCGGACCGGTGGGAGCCGCTGGACGCCGGGGCGAGCGTGGTTGATGGCGCGCGTGTCCGCGCCAACCAAACCGAGGCGGAGCTGTCGCTGCGGGGCGGCAGCGTGCGGCTGGCCCCAGGCGCTGCCGCGGTGGTCCGCCCCGACCGGGTCGAGCTCGAGCGCGGCGACGTGCTCTCCGACGGTGTCGACGTCGTCGTCGGTGACACGACCGTCTCCGGCGACGGGCTGTTCCGCGCCTCGACAGGATTGGCCTCGCGCGTCGCGGTGTACACCGGCGCCGCCCGGGTGGTGCGGCCGTCGCAGGAGCGCCAGGTCCCCGCGTTGCGCCAGTTGGACCTGGCCGCGTTCCGCCTGGCGGCAGTAGCGGATCCGCTGCGGTACCGCGAAGGCGACCCGTGGGACCTCGAGCTGCTCGCCGAGGCGCTGGCCTTCGACGCCGAGGCGGCCCGCCTGTCGCGCGGCATCGAGCTGGAGCTGGGCAGCGACCCCTTGCGCCCCCGGGTGTACCGCCGCTTCGCAGAGCCCACGGTGGTGTCGGTGCTGGCGTCCACGGCCGCTGAGGCGCGCGGCCCTGCGTTCGGCCCGCCCTCGGACGTCCTGCTCACGATGTTCGTCGCCCAGGCGGCGGCTGGTGACACGCCGGTGCACAACGTCGTCCGGCGCGTCGCGGACCTGCGCGACGACGGGGCACGGTGGGGACTGATCGCCGTGGAGCTCGACGT
>DATLGM010000083.1:0-12611 GCA_035540515.1 Egibacteraceae bacterium
GGACCAGGATCATCGAGGGCCAGTCGCGCTGGGAGTCGTTCAGCTCGACCGCGCGTCACGACTTCCTGCATGCCGGCGGCTGGCTGGTCCTGGGCGGTATGACCGCCGCGACGCTGCAGGTCGTCGTTCCCCGCACGGTGCTGGACACCATCGGCGGCAACGAGGTGCTCGCCGTGGCCGCGATGGCCACCCTGGCCGTCGTGTTGGCCATCTGCTCGGAGGCCGACGCCTTCGTCGCGGTGGGTCTGACGCAGTTCTCGATGACCTCGCGCCTGGTGTTCCTCGTCGTCGGACCGGTGGTGGACATCAAGCTCGTGGCGCTGCAGGCAGGGGTGTTCGGCCGGGCCTTCGCGCTGCGGTTCGCGCCGGCGGCGCTGGTGGTCGCCGTGGCGGTCGCGGTCGTCACGGGGATGGTGATGCTGTAGTGGACGAACGAACGCAGGGGGCGCTGCTGCTGGCCGTCGGCGGCATCGCCGTGCGCCTGGGCGTGACTGACGCGGCGCTGGCCTACGTCAAGCCGGGGATGCAGCCGCTGCTGGCAGTGGCGGGGGTCTTCCTGGTCATCATCGGCGGGCTGACGGTCATCCGGGCGTTCCGAGGGCAACCCGACCCGGTCGACCTGCACGGACACACCAGCGACGAGGTCCTCGGCCACCATGCCGGCCACGGTCCGGGGGTGGCGTGGCTGCTGACGCTGCCGTTGCTGGCGCTGCTGCTGATCGCGCCACCACCGCTGGGCGCGTTCGCCGCCGACCGGCAGTCCGACCGCCCCCCGCCGGCGCGCGAGACGGCGTTCGGGCCGCTGCCCGAGGCCGAGAACGGCGCCGTCCCGCTGAAGGTCACCGAGTTCGTGTACCGGGCGCTGTACGACGAGAGCCGCTCCCTGGAGGGGCAGCGGGTGCGGCTGAGCGGTTTCGTGACGAACTCACAGGAAGACGGTGTGGCCTTCCAGCTGACGCGCTTCGTGCTCGCATGCTGCGCCGCGGACGGGCAGGCGGTCAACGTCGCCGTCCGCACCGACCAGCCGGCGCCGGCTCCGGACACGTGGCTGGAGATCGAAGGGACATGGGCGCCCCGGGAGGACCACGAACCGGGTGAGCTGTCGCTGGAGCCCCCGCTACTCGAGCTGGAGTCGATGCGCCCCATCGAGGCGCCCGCGCAGCCCTACGAGTAGTCCGCCCCCGAGTCATCGAGGACCACCAGCGCGTCGTCGGTGGCCACGGGGTCCCCAGCCCGGACCCGCACCTCGGCCACGACACCGTCGGCGGTGGCGGTGACACGGTGCTCCATCTTCATCGCCTCGAGCACGACCAGCAGCGCGCCGCGTTCGACCGACTGCCCGGCTTCGACGTGTACCGACACCACGGAACCCGGCATGGGAGCGAGCATCGCGCCGACAGCATCCTCGGCCTGCGGGTCGGCGAACGGCGAGTGGCGAACGAGCGCGACGTGGCCGAGGACCGAGTCGACGTCGACGTCATCGCCGCTGCGCCGCACCGTCAGCCGGAGACGGCGCCCGTCCCACGACAGGTCGATGGTGTCGTCACCGCGCTCGTCGGGCCACGCGTGCACCACCACCGTCGCGGCGCCGCCTGCCGCCTCGACCGACCACCGCCGGGCGCCCGCGGGCGTGTACGCCACGTCGACGGTGTCCGCACCGTGCCGGTAGGCCCGGCGATGCGGCTGGGAGCGGCTGTTGCGCCAGCCGGCGGGCACGCTCGGCAGGGGCGCCGCCAGATGGTTGCCTCGCGCTTCAGCCAGCGCAGCCGCCGCGGCGGCGACCGCCACGCGCAGCGGGTCCGCAGGGGCGGCCTGCTCGGGTGACAGGTGCTGCGCCACCAGGCCGGTGTCGTAGTCGCCGGCGCGGAATGCGGGATGGGCCAGCGCGCGGGTCAGGAACTCCCGGTTCGTCGTGACACCGTGGATGGCGCTGTCCCGCAGCGCCCCGAGCAGCCGCTGCACGGCCAGGTCACGCCTGGGCGCAGCCGCGATGACCTTGGCAAGCAGCGGGTCGTAGTGCACCGTGACCTCGGTGCCCTCGATGACCCCGGCGTCGACGCGGATGCCGTCGCGCTGTGGGATGCGCCAGGTTCGCAGCCTGCCGGTGGCAGGCAGGAAGCCGGCGGGGACGTCCTCGGCATACACGCGGGCCTGCACCGCGTGGCCGACGCACACGACGTCGTCCTGGCGAAACGGCAGGCGCTGGTGGTCGGCCACGGCCAGCTGCAGGGCGACGAGGTCGAGCGGCGTGCCGTCGCGCAGGGCCCAGGCCAACTCGGTCACCGGGTGCTCGACCTGCAGGCGGGTGTTGACCTCAAGGAAGGCGAACTCACCGCCCGGCCCCAAGACGAACTCGACGGTGCCGGCGTTGCGGTAGCCCAGCGCCTGCGCGGCGGTGACGGCCGCGGATGTCATGCGGCCACGCAGGTCGTCGTCGAGCGCAGGCGACGGCGATTCCTCGATGATCTTCTGGTGGCGGCGCTGGACGCTGCACTCGCGCTCCCCGAGGTGGACCACGGTGCCGTGGGCGTCCCCCAGGATCTGCACCTCGACGTGCCTGGCGGGGGACAGGTAGCGCTCGAGGAACACGCGGGCGTCGCCGAAGGCCGCCGCAGCCTCGCGCCGGGCCGCGGCGACGGCGTCGGCCAGGTCAGCCGGATCGGTCACCAGCCGCATGCCCTTGCCGCCACCCCCCGCTGCCGCCTTGACCAACAGCGGATACCCGACGGCGGCGCCAGCCCGGTCGGGGTCGTCGGCAACCTCGGCGTCATCCAGGACGGGGACGCCCGCGGCGCGCATCGTGGCTTTGGCCGCGATCTTGTCGCCCATCGCCTCGATGACGTCGGGTGTGGGGCCGACGAAGACCAGGCCGGCGTCGTCGCATGCGGACGCGAACCTCGCGTTCTCGGATAGGAAGCCGTAGCCGGGGTGCACGGCGTCCGCGCCGGCGCGGGCCGCGGCATCGAGCAGCTTGTCGATCCGCAGGTAGGTGTCGGCGGCGGCGTCACCGACCAGCGCGATCGCCTCGTCTGACTCCTCGACATGGGGTGCCACCGCGTCGGCGTCGCTGTACACGGCGACGGTGCGGATCCCCATCGCGCGGGCGGACCGGACGATGCGGCACGCGATCTCGCCGCGGTTGGCGATGAGCAGTGTCTCGATCATGAGGCGCCCGTCACATCCGGAACACGCCGTAGCCGGTGGTGCCTTTGACCTCGGCCGAGTGCACCGCGGACAGCGCGATGCCCAGCACCGTGCGGGTGTCACGTGGGTCGATGATTCCGTCGTCCCACAGCCGGGCGGTGGCGTACAGCGCGGTGGACTGCGACTCGATCTCTGCCGCAAATGCGTCCTGCATCGCCTGGGCCGCGGCATGGTCGAAGTCGCGCCCAGCCTTCTCCGCGGCGCGCTCGGCGACGATCCGCATCACGCCGGCCAACTGCGCCGGCCCCATGACGGCGATGCGGTGGTTGGGCCAGGTGAACAGAAAGCGCGGGTCGTACGCGCGCCCGCACATGCCGTAGTTCCCCGCGCCGTAGGACGCGCCGATCATGACGGTGATGTGGGGGACCGCCGAGTTGGAGACGGCGTTGATGAGCTTGGCGCCGTCTTTGATGATCCCCCCCTGCTCGTAGGCGGTGCCGACCATGAAACCGGTGATGTTCTGCAGGAAGATCAGCGGAGTGTCCGTCTGGTTGCACAGCTGGATGAACTGGCTGCCCTTTTGCGACTCGGGGCTGAACAGCACGCCGTTGTTGCCCAGGATCCCGACCGGGAAGCCGTGCACCGACGCCCAGCCGCACACCAGATTCGGCCCGTAGCGCGGCTTGAACGCCTCGAAGCGGCTGCCGTCGGCGAAGCGCGCGATCACCTCCCGGACGTCGAACGGCACGCGGACGTCGACGGACCCGATGCCGAGCAGCTCCTCGGGGTCGTGGATCGGTTCGTCTGCTGGCAACGTCGGTCCCGGGCCGCGTTTGCGCCAGCGCAGGTGCTCGACGATTCCCCGACCGATGCGCAGCGCGTCCAGCTCGTCCTCGGCCAGGTAGTCGGCCACACCGGACGTCGTGGCGTGCATCTCCGCGCCACCGAGCGACTCCTCGTCAGCCTCCTCACCTGTCGCCATCTTCACCAGCGGGGGTCCGCCGAGGTACACGCGTGCCTGGTCCCGCACGAGCACGCTGTAGTCGCTCATGCCGGGCACGTACGCGCCGCCCGCGGTCGAGGGGCCGAAGACCAGGGTGATGGTCGGAACGCCCGCGGCCGACAGCTGCGTCAGGTTGCGGAAGGTCTGCCCGCCGGGGACGAAGATCTCGGCCTGCTTGGGCAGGTCTGCACCGGCCGACTCAGTGAGGTTGATCATGGGCAGCCGGTTGGCCTTCGCGATCTTCATCGCGCGCAGCGACCGGCGCAGGCTGAGCGGATTGGTGGCGCCGCCTTTCACGGTCGGGTCGCTGGCGGCGATCACGCACTCCACTCCGGACACCACCCCGACGGCGCTCAACCCACCACCGCCGACGTGGTACTCGGTGCCGTTGGCGGTCAGGGGCGACAGCTCGAGCAGGGGGGTATCGGGGTCGACCAGCAGCTCGACCCGCTCCCGGGGGAGCAGCCGGCCCCGGTCCCGGTGACGTTGGACCGACCGCTCGCTGCCGCCGGCGCGACTGGCGGCGAGCAGCTCGTCGATGTGGGCGAGCATCTCGAGCATCCCGTCCCGGTTGGTGCGGTAGTCCTCCGAGGACGGGTCGATGCGCGTCGCAAGCTGCTGCATGGTGCGTCAGGATAACGCATACTTCATTTCTATGGCGGTAGAAGTGAAGGATCTTTCAGCCCGGGCGGAGGCGACCCGGGATGCCCTGCTGGACGGGATGGAGCGCCTCCTGGCCGAGGGCGGCGTGGCGGCGTGCACCTCGACCGCCGTCGCCGGCGAGGCGGGCTACGCGGCCGGCACGTTCTACCGGTACTTCGATGACCGAGACGCGGCGCTGGCGGCGCTGTTCGCCGACCGCCTCGACGCCATCGTCGGAGCGGTCGACGGTGTCCTCACCGCCGACCGGCTGTTGGACGACGGTCTGCGAGGCGTCCTGGCGACGGCCGTGGACGTGACGGTCGACGGCTACCGACGCCACGCACAGGCGATCCGAGCGGCGCTTGCCTCGGTGCAGTCGGTCCCGGCAGTCCGTGCCGTCTACTGGGAGCGGCACGCCCGGTCCGTCGAGGTGGTGACGCGATTCCTCCGCCGGGGCGCGGCGGCCGGTCTGGTCAGGGGCGACCGGCACCGCGCCGCCGCGCACACCTTGCTTCTGGTGGTGCAGGGGCTGAACAACCCGATCGTGCTGTCGTCCACCGACCGGCGACTGGTCGCGGCGGTCAAGCGCGAGATGGTCGACCTCCTGGTCGCGCTGCTGAGCCCTCGAACGGCCGCAGGTGGTTGAAATCGCGGGCCGGAGCGCCGTGAAATCTCAACCGCGCCTGCCGATCAATCGCAGTGGACCGCGACGACCTGACGGAAACCGAGGCCTTGCACTTCTACGGGAACGGCGCTGACGCGTACGCCTTCCAGCGTGGTGTCCGACGGCGGGAGACACGCAGGCCGGCCTCCTTCGTGCCACGTTCCCTCGCGGTCGGTCCACCGCACGTCGAGCGGGACGTGATACGTCCAGTCATCCCCTTCGAGCCCAATCTGGGTGTCGGTGAAGTAGGCAGTGCCAACGACTTCGAACGCTGCATCCCGTGACGACCCAAGCACGTACCCCCCGACCGCAGCCACGACGACGACGCTGGCCGCTGCCACCATCATGGTGCGCCGGCTGACCGATGCGCCTGTACGCCCGCTGTCCACATCGCCCCCGAACTGCCGTCCATCCTCTGACCTGCCCCGTGATCTTGCCATTTCCGTGTGGGCAGTCGAGCACGCCTTCGATGGTGCTACACCGCCTCGATGATGTCCGGGGCGGAGTCCTCGAGCTCCATGCCGCGGGTCTCGGGCAGGCGCAGGTACAGCACGGCGGTCGCCATGATCGGCACGGCGACGGTCACCGCAGCGGCGGTGAACGCCCCCGTGGCGTCGGCGACGAACCCGAACACGAACAACCCTGCGACCGCCCCGATCGCGCTGGACGCGGTCAACCAGCCGGCCGCCGTCGCTCGCTCGTTGGTGGGGAACACCTCGGCGGTCAGCGCCCCGATCGCCGGCGCGTAGGCCGACCCCGCGAGCAGACCGGCGAGGTAGCCGCCCACCGCGACGGGCAGCCCACCGCTGTATGTCACGATGCCGGCGATCCCGACGGCGACGTGCATCGCGAGACAGGTGGGTCGCCGGCCCCAGGCGTCTGCCGCCCACCGCCCGACGAGCAGCCCCACCAACCCCAGCGGTGCGGCCGACAGCACCACGAAGAAGGTGAAGGTGGGCGAGACGCCCAGGATGTTCTCCGAGTAGGCGAACACGTACCCGTTGACCGGGCCCGTCACGAACGTCCCGCACATCGCCAGCAGGCAGATCAGCGCCAGCCGCCCCTGATACTGCGGGTGGACGGCACCAAGCCCGAGCCGGTTGCGCTTGACCCGCCGCTGCAATCGCGTGAACCGGTCGGGCTCCTGGATGTGCTTGGCGAGCAGCGGGATCGCCAGCAGTGGCACCACGCACAGCGCGAACAGCCCGCGGAACCCGAGGACGTCACCGGCCACGGCCCGGACCAGGGCCGGCAGGCCGGCGCCGAACCCGTAGGCGGCGGTGATCAGCGCCATGGCCTTCGCCCGGTCAGCGGCGCGCGTCTCCTCGGCGGCGATCACTCCCACGACCGCGTTGGTGGCCGACAGGAGGGGCCGACCGAGGGCGAACAGGGCGATGAACAGCCAGTACGTCGGCGCGAGCGACGCCAGCGCCGTCACCCCGAGCCCCACCGCCGCGCTGGTCAGCAGGACCGCTTTGCGGCCGTAGCGGTCCGCCATCGCCGAAACGGGCAGGCCACCGAGCGCCGCGAGCCGGATCAGGCCCAGCCCCAGGCCCAGGGTCGTGGCGGACAGGCCCAGCTGCGCGCCGACGCCGTCGGTCAGGTCCTGGCCCTCGCCGAACGCCGTGGCGATGTCCCCCAAGGCCGTGAAGACGCCAAACTGGGCGAAGCCCGACGCCACCGATAGCGCAACGGCCGCCAGCACCGCCGGATGCAACCACCCGTACAGCCGGGGGCGTCCCGGTGGTCTCGGGTCGGTGTCGGCGGCGTACGTCACCGGCGGGACGTTAGTGGATGCTGCGGTAGGGCAGGCTAGAGCCCTGCGGCGGGCAATCGAGAGGTACAGGCACAAGGAGCGCCAGGTGGTCAACGTATGGCCGGGATCCCCCTATCCATTGGGGGCCCGTTGGGACGGTCGGGGCACGAACTTCGCGGTCTTCAGCGAGAACGCCGAGGCGGTCGAGCTGTGCCTTTTCGACCGTGAGGGGTTCGAGCTGCGCATCCCCATGGGCGAGCAGACGGCGTTCATCTGGCACTGCTACCTGCCCGGCGTTGGCCCCGGCCAGCGCTACGGGTACCGGGTCCACGGCCCCTACGAGCCGTCGACGGGCCACCGGTTCAACCCGAACAAGCTGCTGATCGACCCGTATGCAAAGGCCGTCGAAGGCGAGATCGACTGGAACCCGGCGGTCTTCGCCTATCAGCTGGGCGAGGACGACTTCACGTTCAACACCGACGACAGCGCCCCGTACATGCCGAAGTCGATCGTGGTGAACCCCTTCTTCGACTGGGGTGACGACCGCCCGCCGCGCAAGCCGTGGCACGAGACGGTGATCTACGAGACGCACATCCGCGGCATCTCGATGCTGCACCCGGAGGTCGAGCCGGAGCTGCGCGGCACGTACGCCGGGCTCGCGTCGCCGGCGATCATCGACTACCTGATGTCGCTGGGCGTGACCGCGGTGGAGCTGCTGCCGGTCCACCACTTCGTCCACGACCACCACCTGGTCGAGAAGGGGCTGCGCAACTACTGGGGCTACAACACCATCGGCTTCCTCGCGCCGCACAGCGACTACGCGGCGCGCGGCAGTGCGGGGGAGCAGGTCTACGAGTTCAAATCGATGGTCAAGGACCTGCACGCGGCCGGCCTCGAGGTCATCCTCGACGTGGTCTACAACCACACGGCCGAGGGCAACCACATGGGCCCCACGCTGTCGTTCCGCGGCGTCGACAACGCCTCGTACTACCGGCTGGTCGAAGACGACCCGCGGTACTACATGGACTACACGGGCACGGGCAACTCCCTCAACGCCCGCAGCCCCCACGTGCTGCAGCTGATCATGGACTCGCTGCGCTACTGGGTCACCGAGATGCACGTCGACGGCTTCCGGTTCGACCTCGCGTCGACCCTGGCGCGGGAGCTGCACGACGTCGACCGGCTGTCGGCGTTCTTCGACCTTGTCCAGCAGGACCCGGTCGTCAGCCAGGTCAAGCTCATCGCCGAGCCGTGGGACGTCGGTGAAGGCGGCTACCAGGTCGGCAACTTCCCGGTGCACTGGACGGAGTGGAACGGCAAGTACCGCGACACGGTCCGCGACTACTGGCGGGGGGAGGTCCCAGGCCTCGGCGAGGTCGCGTCGCGACTGTCCGGCTCGTCGGACCTGTATGCGCACAACGGCCGGCGGCCATACGCGTCGATCAACTTCGTGACCGCTCACGACGGGTTCACGATGCGCGACCTCGTCAGCTACAACGACAAGCACAACGAGGCCAACCTCGATGACAACTCGTCGGGTGAGGACCACAACCGGTCGTGGAACCACGGAGCGGAGGGCGAGACCGACGACCCCGAGGTGCTGCGGCTGCGCGCCCGGCAGCAGCGCAACCTGCTGACGACGCTGTTCTTGTCCCAAGGCGTACCCATGCTTCTGGGCGGCGACGAGTTCGGCCGCACGCAGCAGGGCAACAACAACGTGTACTGCCAGGACAACGAGCTGTCCTGGTACGACTGGGACCTGTCCGCCGAGCAGCGGGACCTCCTGGCGTTCACCCGCCGGCTGATTCGGCTCCGCCGGGAGCATCCCGTCTTCCGTCGCCAGAAGTTCTTCCACGGCGACGTCCGCGAAGGGATGCAGGACGTCGACTGGATGCGCCCCGACGGCAACCCGATGTCCGACGAGGACTGGAACCACGGCCTACTGCTCGCGCTGATGTTCTTCCTCAACGGTCAGGCGATCCCCACGCCCGACGAGCGCGGCCGTCGCGTGGTCGACGACAGCTTCCTGGTGCTGCTCAACGCCAGCGCGGACACGGTCTCGTTCACGATGCCCGGCGAGGAGTACGGCAAGTCGTGGCAGGTCGTCGTCGACACCGACAACCCGACGGCCTCGCGGCGCAACGCCGGTGCCGAGTACGTGACCGGTGACACCATCGACCTGCCCGAGCGCTCGCTGCTTGTGGTCCGGCGCCTGGACGACGCCCGCGATGACTGAACGGCCCATCCTTTCGACCTACCGACTCCAGCTCACCGCCGACTTCACCTTCGACGATGCGCGCGCACAGGTGGACTACCTGGCTCGTCTGGGAGTCACCCACCTGTACCTGTCGCCGGTCCTGCAGGCCCGGCCCGGCTCGACCCACGGCTACGACGTAGCGGACCCGTCCCAGGTCTCAGAGCAGCTGGGGGGTGAGGCTGCGCTGCGTCGGCTGGCGGAGGCCGCGCATGACGCGGGCCTGGGCCTGATCGTCGACATCGTCCCCAACCACCTCGGGACCGGCGCGGACAACCCGGACTGGCAGTACCTGCTCGCAGAGGGCCAGAGCGGTGAAGGCGGCCGCGTGTTCGACGTGGACTGGCACCCGCCCCTGCCCGCCGCCGAGGGCAAGGTCATCCTCCCCGTCCTGGGTGACCAATACGGCACCGTGCTGTTCAACGGCGAGCTGCAGCTGGTCGAGGAACCCGACGAGCACGGCCGCCGGTTCGCGATCCGATACCACGAGCACCGCTTTCCGCTGTCCCCCGAGTCCCTGGAGGCCCTCGACCGAGTCGGCCGCCTCGACACCCTCACCGGCACGCCGGGCGAGCCGGAGACATGGGGCCGCCTCCACAGCCTCCTGGAACGGCAGCACTACCGCCTGGTGCACTGGCGGGTAGGGGACCGGCTCGTCAACTACCGGCGCTTCTTCGCCATCACCGAGCTGGCCGGCGTTCGCGTGGAGGACGAGCACGTCTTCGACCGCACCCACGGCAAGATCCTCGAGCTGCTCGGGCGGGGTGTCTTCGACGGGCTGCGGATCGACCACCCCGACGGGCTGCGCGACCCGGCGCGATACCTCGAGCGGCTGGAGCGCAAGACCGCCGGGGCGTGGACGGTGGTCGAGAAGATCCTGCATCCCGGTGAGCCGCTGCCGGCGTGGGCGACGGCGGGCACGACGGGCTACGAGTTCTGCAACGACGTGCTCGGGCTGTTCGCCGACCCGCGTGCCGAGGAGCACTTCGACGCGCTCGATGCCAAGCTGCATGCCGATCGCCGCAGCTACGAGGAGCAGGTCGTGGCCGCGAAGTGGGAGGTCCTGGCCAACGACCTCGCCGCCGAGCATGCACGCCTGGCCCGCCGCTTCTGGGCGCTCGCGCAGGAGCACCTGGATCACCGCGACCTCGATGACCGGCACTGCTTGGCCGCTGTCGGCGAGACGGTGGTCGGGATGGATGTCTACCGCAGCTACGTCGACCCCGAGACCGGCCAGGCGTCGACCACTGACCGGGCCACGATCGAGACGGCGATCCAGCGGGCTTTCGAGGTCGACGCCGCCCCCACGCCGGTCCTCGAGCTGCTGCGTGACGTCCTGACCGGCGACGCGGGCACATCACCGTCCCACCTGGACTTCATCGCGCGATTCCAGCAGCTGTCCGGCGCGGTGATGGCCAAGGGCGTCGAAGACACCGTCTTCTACCGGTACCTGCGACTGGTCGCTCTCAACGAGGTCGGCGGGGACCCGTCCCGCTTCGGCTTGAGCCCGGACGAGTTCCACCGCCGCAATGAAGCCCGGGCCCGCCGGCACCCCCAGGGGATGCTCACCACGGCGACGCACGACACCAAGCGCGGCGAGGACGTCAGGCTGCGGATCGCCGCGCTGTCGGAGATGCCCGAGCGATGGGCGGAGACGGTCGTGTCGTTGACCGCCGACGCGTCGATCGACCGCCCCACCGCTGGACTGCTGGTGCAATCCGTCATCGGCGTCTGGCCGTCTCAGGGCCAGATCACGCCGGCCACACGCGACCGGCTGGTGGACTACGCCGTGAAGGCGGCACGCGAAGCGGGCACGCACACCAACTGGTACGACCCCGACGGTGACTACGAAAAGCGCCTCGCGTCGTTCATCGACCACGTGCTAGAGACCGGTGGCGAGCGCCTCAGCGAGGTCGCCGCGACCGCCGGCGAGATCGGGATGGTCTCGTCACTGGCGCAGGTCGTGCTGCGCACCCTGTCTCCCGGCGTGCCTGACACGTATCAGGGCAACGAGCTGTGGGACGACAGCCTCGTCGACCCGGACAACCGGCGCCCGGTCGACTTCAGCCACCGGTCCGAGCTGCTCTCGGCACTGCCCGAGGACTCCGCGGCGCTGTGGCGCGACCGGCATGACGGTCGCGTGAAGCTGGCGGTGCTCGCGGCATGCCTGCACGTCCGCCACGATCGGCCGGCGGTCTTCGGCGCTGACAGCGGATACGTGCCGCTTTCGACATCGGGGCGTTGGGCGGAGCACCTGGTGGCCTTCGCGCGGACCGACGGCCGCTCGCCGCAAGTCGTCGCCGTCGCGCCGCGTCTGCCCGGTCAGGTGATGGGAGACCACAGTCAGGGGCCGCTCGGTGACCGCTGGGAGGACACGTCGGTCGATCTGCCGGACGGCTCGTGGACCTCGCTGCTCGGTGGCGCGGTCTCGGGCCAGGTGGCCGAGCTGCTCGCCCAGCTCCCGGTGGCCGTCCTCGTTCGCGACTGATTGGGCATGGTTTGTTCCGCCGCAAGGGGGTACCGTTCTGGTCGCACGCCGGAGCCTCCCGCCCGAACCCCGTGGCCGCGCATCGGCTGAGCCGCTCTCCCTGACCCCGCGGCGGCGTCACTTGAGACGAAGGGGGAGGGCTATGCCGGAGATGTGGGCGCGGTGCGAGCCGTGCGACCGGTGGTTCTACGTGGCGTTTACGACCGGCGAGGAGATGGCCCGGCGGCGGTGCCCTGTGTGCGACTGCCCGCCGACGAAGTTCGAGGTTCGGCTGGCGAACTCTGCGTTCGACGTGCACCTCGACGCGGGCGGCGACCCGGCGCCCGTCTGAGCGTCGGTACCGCGGAGGTCCCTCACACGACGTCGGAGTAGATCGCCAACGTCGCCGACGCGGCGTCCTGCCACGACGGCAGCTCGGCGGCCCGGGCTCGCGCCGCGGCGCGAGCGCGCTCGGCCGCAGCGTCGTCGGTGAGCAGCGGCTCGATCGCGGCCGCCAGACGGCCAGCGTCACCGGGTGGCACGAGGGCCCCGCCGCTGCCGACGACGTCCGCGAGCCCGCCGACCTCGCTGGCGACCACCGCGGCACCGGCGGCCATCGCCTCCGCGGCGACCATGCCGTATGGCTCGAACAGCGAGGGCACGACCACCACGCCTGCGCGG
>DATLGM010000084.1:0-2365 GCA_035540515.1 Egibacteraceae bacterium
GTGCAGATGATGGAGGACACCGAGGCCAAGACCGCCCGTCACCGCCGGCTGACCCTGCAGATCGCGTTCAACTACGGCGGGCGCGCGGAGCTCGTCGATGCCGCCCGGCGCATCGCCGCGGACGTCGCGGAGGGCCGGCTGCGCCCCGACAAGGTCAACGCCAAGTCGTTGCAGTCGCGCCTGTACGAACCGGAGGCGCCCGATGTCGACCTGCTGGTGCGCACGTCCGGCGAGCAACGCCTGTCGAACTTCCTGTTGTGGGAGGCGGCCTACGCCGAGCTGGTCTTCACCGAGGTGCTGTGGCCGGACTTCCGGCGCGGTGACCTGTTCGCCGCCGTCGCCGAGTTCCAACGCCGGGCAAGGCGCTTTGGGCGGGTGTGATCGCGGGTAGACCGCCTTCGAACCCACCGATAAGGAGCGAATCACCCATGGCAGACCTGAGCGGCAAGACGATCGCGTTCCTCGTGGCCAACGAGGGGATCGAGCAGGTCGAGCTGACCGAACCCTGGAAGGCCGTCACCGAGTCCGGTGGCACCGCCAAGCTCGTCGCCCCGGAGGGTGACGAGGCCCAGGCGTTCAACCACCTCGACAAGGCTGACACCTTCCCCGTGGATGTCACCCTCGCCGACGCGTCCGCCGACGACTACGACGGCATCGTGCTTCCCGGCGGTGTGGCGAACCCCGACAGCCTGCGGATGCACTCCGAGGCCGTGTCGTTCATCCGGCACTTCTTCGAGGCCAACAAGCCGGTGGCGGCGATCTGCCACGCCCCGTGGACGCTGGTCGAGGCCAACGTCGTGGCGGGCAAGACGCTGACGTCGTGGCCGAGCCTGCAGACCGACATCCGCAACGCCGGCGGCAACTGGGTCGACGAGGAGCTTGTCGTGGACGGCAACCTCATCACCAGCCGCAAGCCCGACGACCTGAAGGCCTTCTGCGAGGCGGCGGTCGACGCGTTCGCCAATGGCACCACCCGGCCCACCTCGGGAGTCAACTAGCCCGACAGCGGGGTGAGCAGCTGGTCGACCGGCGCGTAGTCGTCGGTCAGCACCGGCGCCGCCCCGATGAACCGGTCCAGCCGCGCGCCGGTGGCGACCTCGTCGTCGTCGCCGCGCGCGCGGTTTCTGGCAGCGATCCCCTCGACCTCCAACGGCGCGTCGGACGCGACGAGCACGAAGTTGCCTCCATCCATCCGGTTGATGCGGGCCGGGGGAGCGATGACCGCCACGTGGGAGAACGCAGAGCGCAGGGTCGCTGCCTTCGCGCGGACGAAGTCCAGCGGCGGCATGTCGATGACGTTCACGGCGTAGACCCCGTCGGGCATCAGGACGTCTTTGACCTCATCGACGAACTCGGCGGTGGTCAGGTGCCATGGCACCGCTTCGCCTCCGAACGCGTCGCCGATGACGACGTCGTAGGTCTCGTGCTCCAGGTCGCTCAGCGCGACGCGGGCGTCGCCGACGCGAACGCGCAGCCGCTCGGTCTGCCGCAGTCCAAGTTCTTCCTCGGCGATGCGCACCAGCGATGGATCGATCTCCAGTACCAGGCTGTCCGAGCCGGGGCGAGTCGCCTCGAGATACCGCGGCATCGTGAACCCGCCGCCGCCGATGTGCAGCGCACGCAGCGGGGACTGCCCGTCGCCGTACGTGCCGATGACGTCGGCGAGGATCTGTGCGTAGGAGAAGTCCAGGGCGGTCGGGTCGTCCAGATGGACGCAGCTGTGCCGCAGCGTGTCGAGGTACAGCGTGCGCCCCTCGTCACACGGGGGCAGGCCGTCGATCACCTGCGCGCAGTAGTACGTCGTCTCGTAGTCGCACGGACCGGGGACGGCGAAGGTCAGCCCGGCGCCGAGCACGGCCAGGGCCATGGGACCAGCCGGCGCGGCGCCTCCGGCCCCCCGCAGGCTGAGCCACACGAGGATCCCCGTGACGACCAGCACGACCCCGACGCCCAGCACGATGGGGCGGGTGGGGAAGGCAGCGACCAGGAAGAAGCCGGTCAGAAACGTGCCCAGGATCGCGCCCGCGGTCCCCAGGGCCGACAGCCTGCCGACCACCGACCCCGTCACCCGCAGGTCGGTCAGCTGCAACTTCACCACCGTCGGACTGACCGCGGACAGCACTGCCGCCGGCGCGAAGAAGCCGACAACCGAAAGGATCAGGATCGCTCCGGGCCCTGTGCCCAGACCCGCGGAACCGAACAGGCGGATGGCCGGCAGGACGAACAACGCCAGCGCGCCGCCGGTGACCAACAGCGGGCCCAACGTCGTGCGCGGGTCGACGCGATCGGCCAGGCGACCGCCCGCCCACGTCCCCACCGCGATGCCGGCGAGGACCACGCCGATGATGCCGGTGTAGGTCTGGAG
>DATLGM010000085.1:0-2819 GCA_035540515.1 Egibacteraceae bacterium
GTGCCGCATTCGCGACCGCCACGACGCTGCCATCACCAGTCCCGCGGCGCGGCCGAGGACGTGACCGCACAACACCGCGGTCACGAACACGCCCAGCCGCAGCGGCGCGAGCAACGCGACTCGCAGGCCGAGGTTGCCGACCACCGCCACGGTGCCGTATGTCCCGATGCGGCTGTCCCGCATGATGGCGACCCGCTGCTCGGGGTCCCAGCCGCCCCAGATCCCGTCGACCGCGTCGGCCAACCCGTCCTCGTGGAACGCGCCGGTCGCGGCGACCATCGCGAGCACGGCGGTCACCGTGGCCGGCAGCGGCCCCCACAGCGGCTCCGCAGCGGCGCGCACGGCGATGCCCACCGCCGCCACGAACACGCCCACCAGCGGAAACGCGGCCGAGGCACGGCGCAGGTCGCCGTCGTCGACGCGGATCGCCGGCACGGGAAACCGCGTCAGGAACTGGACGGCGACGGCCAGCAGACGCAGCGGTTCAACCGCCACCGGGGCACGGTTTGGAGAAGGCATCGGGAGCCGGGTACCGTGCCACGTGCCGCAGTGCACGGGAAACCGGTGAAAATCCGGTGTGGTCCTCGCCACTGTGACCGGGGAGCGCGACGTCACCAGTGCCACTGGGCCTTCGGGCCTGGGAAGGCGACGTCCGCGGCGATCCGGAAGCCAGGAGACCGGCTGCGGCGTCGTTGCAACATTCCTCGAGGTAAGGAAGGACGGTCTCCGTGACCCTCGCTTTTTCTCCTGTGCTGCGCGCACTTGCCCTGGCTGGACTTCTCGCGATCCTGACCGCGTGCGGTGAACCCGCCACACCGGCGCAACCTGGCGCCACCGAATCACCCACCGAGGCGGCGGCCGCGGTCGACGCCAACGTCACCGATGGCTGCGTCGACGAGCCGCACGACGGCACCGACTACTTCCCGGACAAGGTCGAGTTCGAGCACGCCAGCGGGCTGGCGGTCGAGTACGCCGGGAACCACAAGGTCGTCGAGGTCGACACCCAGACCGGCGGGGAACCGCTGCGGTACGTGCTGGTGCAGTGCGGCACCGAGGCGCCCGATCTCGCCGGTGACCTCGCCGACGCGACGGTCGTCGAGGTCCCGGTGCAGACGGCGATCACCCTGACCACGACCAACCTGCCGCACTTCGCCGAGCTCGACGCCGCCGATGCGGTCGTGGGCGTCGGCACCGCGGACTTCGTCGCGACCGAGGAGATCCTCGAGCGCATCGAGGCCGGCGAGGTGGACAGCTACGCGGGCCCCGATGGGCAGACCGACGCCGAAGCCGTCATCGGCGCCCAGCCCGACCTGCTGATCATGGACGCGTTCGGCGAGACGATCGTGGAGGAGGCGCAACGCTTCAACGACGCGGACGTGCCCGCGGTGCTGAACGCCGACTTCAACGAGCAGTCGCTGCTCGGCCGCGCGGAATGGCTGAAGTTCACCGCGCTGTTCCTCAACGCGGAGGCCGCCGCCAACGAGACGTTCGCCGAGATCCAGACGGCGTACGACGACGTCGTGGCCGCGGCCGCCGAGGCCGATGACCAACCGGCGGTCTTCGCCAACACGCCCTATGAGGGGACCTGGTACATGCCGGGCGGCAACAGCTACTTCGCCAACGCCGTCGCCGATGCCAACGGCGCGTACGTGTTCGCCGACGACGAGTCCACCGGTTCCCTGGAGCTGGACATCGAGACGGTGCTGGACCGTGCCGGTGACGCCGACGTTTGGCTGCAGGCCGGCTCGGTCAACGGCACCCTGCGGGACTTGCGCGCCATCGACCCCCGGTTCCGCGAGTTCAAGGCCTTCCGCGACGGGCAGGTCTGGGCGTACGACAAGGCGACGACCGCCGGTGGGGGGAACGCGGTGTTCGAGACTGCGTACACCCGGGCCGACCTGTTCCTGGCCGACCTGGTCGCGATCCTGCACCCCGACGTCCTCCCCGATCATGAGCTGATGTTCTTCGGGCAGGTCCCGCGCGGCGGAGATCAGTGACGTGAGCGTGGCCGGCGCCGCAGCGACACCCGCGACCCGGGTCTCGCTGCGCGCCGTCACGATCGGCGCCATGGCGGTGTTGCTGGTCGCCGTGTTCGTCCTGACGCTGGCTGCCGGCTCTGTGGCGATCCCCCCCTCGGAGGTGGTGGGCATCCTGCTCGGACGCGCGCCGTCTGAGGCGCCGTGGGCGACGATCGTCCACCAGGTCCGGCTGCCTCGAGCGGTCACCGCCCTGCTGGCCGGCGCGGGTCTTGGCGTCGGGGGCCTGCAGATGCAGACGCTGTTCCGCAATCCGCTGGCGGACCCGTTCATCCTGGGCATCAGCTCAGGCGCCAGCCTCGGGGTCGCGCTCGTCGTGCTGGCCGCCGGCACCGCCGGGACCTCGCTGGTCGACGGCCTCGGGCTGCTGGGCAACGTCGGCGTCGCGGGAGCGGCCGCCACCGGCGCGGCGGCGGTGACCGTCGTGGTCTTGATGGTGTCACGGCGGGTGGCCAGCGCCGCCACGGTGCTCATCATCGGACTCATGGCCGGCTACGCCACCTCGGCGGTCGTCAGCGTCCTGCTGTACAGCGGTCTGGGCCGGGTCGAGCGGGTGCGCGCGTACATCAGCTGGGGGTTCGGCAGCTTCGCCGGGACCACGTGGAGCGAGCTGCGCGTGCTGACCGCAGCGGTCGTGATCGGGCTGGTCATCGCGGCCGCCACGACCAAGCCGATGAACGCCCTGCTGCTCGGGGATCGCTACGCCGGGAGCATGGGCCTGCGGGTTCGGCGCGCGCGTCTGTGGATCGTGCTCGGTGCGTCGCTGCTCGCCGGGACCGTCAC
>DATLGM010000086.1:0-2591 GCA_035540515.1 Egibacteraceae bacterium
GTTTTAGGTTCTAAAACCCCAGGAGTGCCGGCCTGATTGTGTGGCGCGTGCGCCATCCTTTCGGCCGTATTGTGTGGCGCGTGCGCCATGCATTCGGCGGATTGTGTGGCGCGTGCGCCATCCTTTCCGCCGCGGGCGTCGTCCGGGACGGCGGCGAGGTAGACGGCGCGGCGTGTGCGGCACGCGGTGACGTCTCGGATCAGCCAGCCGTTGGCGACGAGGTTGGACAGGGCACGTTCGACGGTGGACTGGGTCAGGTCGAGCTCGGCGGCCAGCCGTGCGGATCCGGGGCGGGCGTACCCGTCGGCGCCCATGTGCGCGGCCAGGGCGCCGGCGACCTGCTTGACGGTGCGCGCCGACACCCGCCGTGCGACACCGAGCCGTTCGGCGCCCGCGACGGCGTGTTTCCATGCCTCCCGGTCGTGCAGACGCTGGCATGGCGTCGGTGATGGCCGGTCGGGTGGTGTGACGGCTCGCAGGTGCCGAGGATCGGCTGTCAGATCGCCGTTGGGCGCGTTTGTGCTGGTCGCGTCACTGCGGCGTAGTTCCGCGGGTGTGATTCCGGGGAGATCAGGGGTCTGCCTGGGGGTGTGAGCGGCCATCGGTCAGGCCTCGCGCTTCGCCGGGGCGTACGCGGTCACGAGGTAGCCGCCGGGGTTGGCGCGCAGGAACGTCAGCAGGTCGCGGCGCTGCGGGCAGTCCTCGATGAGCTCGTGCTCGACGACCATCCGGGCGCCGGTCAGCGCCGGCCACCACCGCCACGTGACACCGCCGGCGCGGTTGTCGCCGAGGTCCGCGATGACCTGGTCGTGCAGCCGCTGACGGACGTACGCGAGGTCGTCTTTGTCGCGGGTCGCTGTCGCGCCGAACGCGAACCTCAGCAGCTCGTCGTCGCGACTCATCGCTGCGACTCCGCCCGGTCGTCGCTGCACGGTGGGCACAGGTCGACCCGGCGGCCGTCGACCCGCGGTGTGGTCCAGCCGCGGCCGGCGGCGAACCGGCGAGCTGCACGGACGTCGCGGCGGCCGACGGGCACGTCGTGGACGACGCCGGCGCGCAGCTGCTGTCGGCAGTGCGGCTGGTTGCAGACCAGCGTCAGGTCGTACAGCACGCTCACGCCGCCACCAACCTGATGTCCGCCGGCAGCCGCCACATGCGCTGGCGCCCGCGCATCGGGATCGGCGCCGGCAGCCGCTCCGGGTCGGTCAGCTTCCAGTGCCAGGCGTCGGGCTCCGCCCACGGCGAGCAGTAGACCTTGGTCGGCGCGTCGTCTTGGGGGTAACGGTGGTTGATGACGCAGTCGTCGGCGTGGTGGCTGCCGGTGACGGTGACGTGGCCGAGAAGCGCGCCCATCCGTTCGGCGGGCTGGTGGTCCAGGCGCAGGATCGCGTCGTGGACGCGTCGCGTCAGAACGGCGGCGTGGTCGTAGGTGCGGCTGGCGTGGATCGCGAGGCGGAACGGCGCCGGCCCGACGTCGACCCAGTCGAACCAGCGGCCGGCGTGCTCGTGGAGCCGGACACCGGTGACGTTGACCCGTTCGAGGTCGTCGCCGCAGCTGCTGCACACCCGCCGGCGGGCCAGCGTCGACGGGATCGGCCAGGTGCGGTTCTCGACGTCTTTGGCGCCCGCGACGATCAGCGACGCCCACGGCTGGTGGACGGTCATCGCCCACGTCATGACGGCACCAGCTCGAGCTGGCCTGCGTCGCGCATCCCGGAGCGCAACTGTGGGGTGGTCACGCCGGCGATCGGTGCCCAGTCGGCGTACTGGTCTGGGCAGACGGTGGCGATGTCACCGTGGAGGCTGTCGGGCGAGATGGCGTGCACGGCGATCGACTCGCGGCACCGCAGGCACGACGCCGGCGCCACGGTGGTGCAGCTGCACTCGGCGTCGCCGTGGTCGCCGGCGTCGCGGTGGCATGGGCACAGGCACCAGCCGGTGGTGTCGACGTGCCACGGGTCCACCGCGAGGACTGCGGCGTCGACGGCGGCGCGGTAGGCGCGAAACGTCGCGACGTCGGCGCGGTTGGCCTTCCACGCGGCGTAGGTGCGTGTGACGGCGTCGCGGACCCCGGCGGGGACCTTCGACCAATGCTGGTGGCACATCATCACGCCGACGTCGACGTCTGAGGTGCAGTCGGGTGCGGGGCAGCGGGTCACGTGTCGGCGCCCTCCCCCGGATTGAGGGCGGCGCGTTCGTCGTCGGTGGGCTTGTAGCCGAGCTCGGTGACGAGGAACTCGAGGTGCCGGCGCCGGCCGGGTGCGTCCTGGGTGTTGCCGTTGATCACCTGGTCGGCGCTGCGCCACCGCAGGTCGGTGGACAGCTCCGCCTCGGCGAACCCAAACGCCGCGGCGATCAGCGCGCGCACGGCGTCGTCGGCGGACTTGCCGGCGAGCTCGAGCAGCCCGTCGTGGTCGTCGACGCCGACGAGCTCGAACGCCAGGTCGTCGCCGAAGTAGATGCTGTCGAGCAGCTGGACCGCGGCGTGGGTCAGCAGCGTCTTCGCCTCGACGAACCCGTCCTTGGCGTCGTCGAGCGCCCGGGCGATCGCGGCGCGGCGGGCGGCGGCGGCCGCGGCGAGCTGCTCGAGG
>DATLGM010000087.1:0-13777 GCA_035540515.1 Egibacteraceae bacterium
CCGTCACCCTTGACCTTGGTGTACTTCGCGCACGCCTCTTCGGGGACGTCAAGCGTGAAGTCGCCGATCTGCACCTTGGACGTGCCGTTGTCGGTGGTGAGCGTCCCCCGGGCGATGTTCATCGCCGGCGAGCCGATGAACCCCGCAACGAAGAGGTTGCGGGGGTTGTCGTACAGCTCCTGGGGCGGGGCGGCCTGCTGCAGCTCCCCGCGCTTGAGGACGGCGACGCGGTCGCCCATCGTCATGGCCTCGATCTGGTCGTGCGTGACGTAGAGCGTGGTCACGCCGAGGCGGTCCTGCAGCTGGGCGATCTCGGCCCGCATCTGCACGCGCAGCTTCGCGTCGAGGTTCGACAGCGGCTCGTCCATGAGGAACGCCGAGGGACTGCGCACGATTGCCCGCCCCATGGCGACGCGCTGGCGCTGCCCTCCGGAAAGGGCCCGCGGCTTGCGGTCGAGGTACTCGGTCAGGTCCAGGATCTCCGCAGCCTCTTCGACGCGCTTTCGGATCTCTTCCTTGGGGACCTTCGCCAGCTTCAGCGCGAAGCCCATGTTGTCCGCGACCGACATGTGTGGGTACAGCGCGTAGCTCTGGAACACCATCGCGATGTCGCGCTCTTTGGGTGTCAGGTCGTTGACGACCTTGTCCCCGATGACCAGCTGGCCTTCGGAGATCTCCTCCAGGCCGGCGACCATGCGCAGTGCCGTCGACTTCCCGCAGCCGGACGGTCCCACCAGGATGACGAACTCGCCGTCGTCGATGTCGAGGTTGAGATCCTTGACGGCCTCGGTGCCGTCCGGATACCGCTTCCACACGCCGTCCAGCTGGAGTCTGGCCACTATGTCTCCCATCGACGGGCGGTTCGAAATTGTTACGGGAGTCTTACGCCGTCAGACCATGACCACAAGCGGCACCCCTTCAAACAACGATGGACACAATTAACGGGTTGAGGACGTAGTCTGGTTCCGCGCGGTGCGATAGGGGGCAAAGCGGACACCGGCGACT
Source organism: Egibacteraceae bacterium (assembly GCA_035540515.1). Taxonomy (GTDB): domain Bacteria; phylum Actinomycetota; class Nitriliruptoria; order Euzebyales; family Egibacteraceae; genus WHTG01. The sequence continues at coordinate 1,006 of DATLGM010000087.1, forward strand.
CGCCGGCCCGACCACTGTCGGGCCGTCCGTGTTGGCCCTGTCGTGTCTGGAGACCGCGGCGTTGCAGCGACTCATTCGATTGACCCTGGCGTCCGCCTGTGCGCTCGCACTGATGGCCCCCGCGGGGCTCGCCGAAACCGGCGACGCGGTGCCCGCCGCCCCGGAACCCACGCCGGACACGGTCCTTCCCGACGCCGTTGCTGGCGAGGTGATCGTCAAGGCCCGCGGCCCCGAGCTGCGCGCCACGCTCGACCAGGTCGACGCGCGACACGCCACAGAGCTCGGCGAGGACCTGCACCTGGTCGCCGTCGCGCCAGGCGAGGAGGTAACGGCGGCGCAGCAGCTGGCGGCCGACCCGGCGGTGGAGTACGCCGAACCCAACTACGTGCGGGTCGCCAACGAGCACCAGCCGGCGCAGATGGCGTGGGGCACCCAGTGGATGCGCGCGCCGGAGGTGTGGACGGCGCCGCTTGACTCGCGCGGTCAAGGTGTCCGTGTCGCGGTCCTTGACAGCGGCGTGGACATCGGCCACCCCCGGCTGACCGGACGGGTGGTTGGAGGCTTCAACGCGTATCGGGGCTCGGTCAAGGACGACTGCGGACACGGCACGGCGGTCGCCGGGGTGATCGCCGCATCCGACCGCTGGCCGACCACGGCGGGTGTCGCCCCTGACGCCCACATCGTGCCGGTGAAGGTCCTGCGCCACGAGCCGTTCTTCGGCGTGTGTGCGGGCAACGACGCGGCCATCGTCAAGGGCATCCAGTGGGCGGTCGACCGTGGGCGCGCGGACATCATCAACATGTCGCTCAGCGGCCCGCATCACTCCAGGGCGTTGGCCGACGCGATCGCGTACGCCGTCAGCAACGGCGTGCTGGTGGTCGCGGCGGCCGGCAACAGCGGCGACCGCACGGTCACCTACCCGGCCGCCTACCCATGGGTGCTCTCGGTCGGGGGCGTCCGGCGGGTGGGCGACGAGTTGGCGAGGTGGCGCCACAGCAGCTTCGGCGCCGTCGACGTGGCAGCGCCCGCTCACAACGTGCCGGTCATCGTCGCGCGCGGCGTCGACGCGGACCAGGTCGGCCGGTTGTGTCGCGACGGTCACACCCGGTGCGCGGACGGTACGTCGTTCGCGGCGCCACACGTGGCGGGGCTTGCGGCGCTGCTGCACTCGCGTCATCCCGACCTCGCCGATGCTGCGCCGGGCGCACGCATCCGCAAGGTGCGCCAGTGGATCCTCGCCACCGCGCGGCAGGTGCCGGGCACGCGGCGGGGGGTGAACCTGCACAGCGGCCACGGTTGGCCGGACGCCGTGCGCGCGGTGACCGCCGCCGACCGCCCCGCGGCGCCGCTGGTGACCTGGCGCACGACGGCCCGGGTGGTTGCCCCACGCCGGATGGCCGGCGGTCGGCCTCGGCTGCGTCTCGCGGTGGTCGTCACCGACGGCACCGGCACGCCACTGCGTGACGTGCCGGTGACCTTCCAGCCTGTGCAGGGCACTCGATCGTCGGTGCGGTCGGGACGGACAGGACGCGGCGGCCAGCTGGCGACCATCTACCGCGACACGGTCGGCGGCCGGCGCACGCAGCTGGCAGCCACGGTTGCCGAGCGGACCGTCCGAGTGGAGACCTACGCACTGCACCGTGACGACAACACACCGGGCGTCCGCCCGCAGGGTCTGCGCTTCCGGGGCTCGCTCGACGGCGTCTACGACTGGGACGACGTGTTCCGGTTCCCGTTGCGCGCCGGCGAGACGTTACGAGCCCGTGCCACCGTCCTCCAGCGCCGCCGCGGATATCTCGATCTGTACCTGCACCGACCGGGCACCAAAGACGTGACCGATCCGCAGCGCGCGCCGCTAAAAGAAGACACGCCAGCCGACCGCGACGACCCCCTGCGCATGGCCCACACGGCGCGGCGGGACGGCCGGTACTACCTGAACGTCTACGGCACCGGCACCTACCGGTTGGCCTGGTCGATCGTGTCGCCTGATGCGGTGCGGGGGGCGTCAGCGAGCCCTGGGTCGATCAGCAGGTCCAGTCCCCCACACGCCACCACCGTGAGGTGGGAAGTGGCCAGGCGGGGGAAGGTGTCGGTGCGCGTCCGCGACGCACAGGGCCGGGTGCGGCGGCGGGTGCCGCTCGGCAGCCGCGGGCCGGGACAGCACGCCTACCGCTGGAGGGGCCGCGACGACCGCGGCGCTGCTGTCGCACCGGGGCGCTATCGCGTGATCATCCGGTGGACCGATGGCCGTGGCCGCGTCGCTCAGACTGTCGCACGTGTGCGGGTGACGCGGTAGCCGTAGGCTCGACCGACGTACCCCATCGACGAGTAGGCAGCCATGACGGTCGTTCTCGGTATCCGCTGCGCCGACGGGCTGGTGATGGCGGCCGACACCCAGGTCACCGACAGCGCCCGCGGGATGAGCTACCCGGCGACGAAGCTGCACCGGCTCGGGGACTACGGCGCATGGGGCGGCAGCGGCGCGCGCTCCGTGCTGCTGGATCTCGAGAACGACTTTGAGGGGAACGCGGTCCGCATCGCGAAGTCGGGCGAGGTCGCGCACACCCTCCAGCAGCTGACCGTGCCGGTGCTGCGTCATCACTACGACAACTACATACCCGACGTGCCCGGCGAGGAGGCCGGCGGCACCCCCTCGGCGTACGTCCTGGTCGGCGGGTATGTCCATGAGGCGCCGTTCCTCATCGAGATCAACCCCAGCGGGATGGTCAGCAACTACGAGGACGTCGGGTTCCACGCCATCGGCAGCGGTGCGCCGATGGCGCATCAGGCCGGCACCCTCCTCGCGCACTTCCGCATGACCGAGCGGTCAGTCGACTACGGCGTGGTGGCGGCCCACCGGGTGCTGCAGGCACTGGCCGTGACGTCGCCCAGCGTCGGCGGTGAGTACGACATCGCGCGCATCACTGCGGAGGGCGCGCACTACCTCGACGACGACGAGGTCGCGGCCGTGGGGGAGCAGGTCGAACGGTGGATCGACCTCGAGCAGCGCGCCCTCGACGAGCTGTTCGACTGACAGCGGAAATGGCCCGTGGGGGCCATGGACACCTGCTCGCTGATGGGGGTTTGATGACAACGGCCCGGCCGCGGCGGGCCTGTGGCTGGCACGCCTTCCCGGGCCGGAGAGGGAGATGCCATGGGTGAAGCCCGAGCGGTTATGGACCGGCTGACCGAAGCGTTGGTGGCGCACGACATGGGCGCACTGGCCGAGATCTACGCGGTTGACGCCGTCGTCGAATCGCCGGATGTCGGCGAGATCAAGGGTCGCGATCAGATCATCGAGTACTTCGTCACCTACAACACCGCCTTTCCGGACGCGCGCTACGAACCTGTGCACAGCTACGAGGCCGGGAACGCCGCGATCGACGAGGGGTACTTCGTGGGGACGCACACCGGGCCGCTGGAACTGGCCGACGGCGAGACGATCCCGCCGACGGGCCGGACCACCAGATACCGCGTCTGCGACGTCGCCGAGACGAACAACGGCATGGTCTACAGCCACCGGCTGTACTTCGATCAGTACCACGTGATGGAGCAGCTAGGACTGCTCAGCGCGGACAGTTGAGGGGTTGAGCACGCGACCGTCCCTGCTCTCGTGCGGCGGGGCGCTACCGTGATTCGGGCGCCCCGCCCCCGTAGCTCAGTGGATAGAGCATCGGTTTCCTAAACCGAGTGCCGCAGGTTCGATTCCTGCCGGGGGCACGAAGTGATCTTCAGCCCGAGCGCCTGGCTACGACGCTCGAGGCCCCGGCACCCCGCGGAACTCATACGGCGCCGGTTCCCGTCCAGGCTGGACGAACCAGGCCTCCCCGGTTCGGCCCTCGTCGATGATCCGAATGACGGTGTCCGCCACCACCGAAGGGTCAAGCAGCGGCACCTGCATCGCGGCGATCATGCGACGGAACTCGTCGGTGACCAGCGGCGTGTCGGCGAACCCGGGGCACACCGCGTTGACCGTGATGCCGCGGTCGGCGTACACCGGCGCGATGCTGCGGACGAACGCCACGACCGCGTGCTTGGTCAGGCTGTAGATCGGGTCGCTGGCCATGGGCACCAGCCCTCCCAGCGAGGCGGTCGCCACGATCGCGCCGCCGGCGCTCATGTGCGGCACGGCGGCCTGCACCCCGAACACGACGCCATCGACGTTGACCGACATCACGCGTCGGTACTCCTCGACGGACACGCTCGCCACGTCGGCGACCCCTGCGGCGACGCCGGCGTTGAGGTGGACGAGGTCCAGTCGCCCTTCCTGAGCGACGACATCTTCGACCACCTGACCCCACTGCGTCGCATCACCGACGTCCAAGTGCACGAAGCGCCCGCTGACCTCTCGCGCCGTCTGTTCCCCCGCGTCGGGCGTCACATCGGCGATGACCACCCGTGCGCCGCGACCTGCCAGCCGCTGCGCGGTCAACCGGCCGATGCCGCGCGCACCCCCGGTGATGACCGCAACCTTGCCCTGCACGGTGTCCTCCTCGCCGACGGTCGGCGGGATTCTGCCTCACCGCAGGGTCAGTACCACTCCATGGGGTCGACCGGCGTGCCGCCGAGGCGGACCTCGAAGTGCAGATGCGGTCCGGTCGACCAGCCGGTCGAGCCGACGTGGCCGATCACGTCACCGGCGTCGACATCCTCCCCGGTGCTCACCGTCATCCGCGACTGGTGGGCGTACACCGTGCTCAAGCCCTCACCGTGGTCGATGACGACCACGTTGCCGTACCCGCCCCGCACGCCGGCGCTGCTCACCACGCCGTCGGCGGCGGCGAAGATCGGCTGCCCCGTGGGCGCCGGGATGTCGATGCCGGCATGCATCCGGCGGGTCTTGAATATGGGATGGGTGCGGTAGCCAAAGCCCGACGTGAGCGCGCCGTCGGTCGGCCACAGCAGGTCTTTGCTGCCCGGTGCACCGCCGACATAGCGGTACTTGCCCAGCTCCTGCAACAGCGCGTCAGACTCGGCCTGCAGGGCTTGCGCCCGCTTCGTGTACTTCGCCTGCTCCTTCTTCAGCTGCCGCAGCAGCCGCTGGCGTCGCGCGCGGTCGGTGCGGATCTCGGCGACCAGCTGCGTCTGCTCCGTGGTCAGCCGCTGCACCGCACGGCGCCGCGACACCGCTTCGGCCTTGGCAGCCGCGGTTCGCTTCTGCAGCTCTCGGACGATCGCTTGCTGCGTGACCAACCGTTCGGCGAGGGCCGTGACCGAGTCGACCAGGCGCTTTTGGCCCACGGTGCCAGTCCGCAGCTGCTCGTAGGCAATCGTGAAGTCGGTGACGCTGCCGGACTCCTGCAGGGCCTCGACCAGACCGCGGAAGCGAGCCGAGGAGCCGGCGTACTTGTAGGCCGCAACGATCTCGGTATCCAGGTCCGCGGCGTGGGCGGTCAGCGCGTCCTCGATGGTGACCAGGACCATCGTCGCCTGTCCCAGGCGCCGGATCGCCACGTCGTTCTCGCGGTCGGCTCGCCGCTGCTGCCGGACCGCTTGTGCCAGCTGCGTTCGCAACGTTGCCAGGCGCGCACGGGCTTGCTTCAGCTCCCGTTCGACCTCGAGGAAGGCTGCCGTGGCGTCGTCCGTGGCCTGATGGACGACCTCCAGAGTGGCGTGGGTCTCGTCCAGCGCCTCCTCGGTGCGCAGCCAGGCATGGCGGGTCGCGGTGAAGTCGCTGGCCAGCGCCGGCAGGGCGGACACCCCGAGGGGAACCACCACAAGCACCGCTGCAGCCCAACGGCGCAGCGCACTGACGCTGTTCATCCTTGCCCGCCTGATCGCCCACCGACCGACCGTCGGGGGTGTCGCTGTAACGGAGCGTGCGCTGTTGGTTTCGGTCAGGCACCATCAAAATTGAGGAATTCCCGAGCCGGCGGGTGAACGTGGCCGGCGTCCCCATGCGATGCTGCCGCCCATGACTTTCGCCATCGACGACGCCGACGTCCGGGCGGTGCTCACGGCAGCACTGGATGCAGGGGCCGACTTCGCCGAGCTGTACGCCGAGCAGCGACGCGGTCGCAACGTCCGCCTCGACGACCGCCGCATCGAGGACCTGACCTCAGGTCGGGATCGCGGCGCCGGCATCCGGGTGATGCGCGGCGCCCAGACGGGCTACGCGTACACCAACCTGCTGACCCGCGACGCCATGGTCGAAGCCGCCCGGGTCGCCGCTGCGGGTGTGCAGGGCAACGCCAAGCGGACGGTCGCCGACCTGACGACCGTCAGCCCCCCGGTGGTGCACCCCGTTGCCGAGGATCCTTTCGCGGTCGACGGGCGACGACTCGTGGAGATCGTCCGGGAAGCCGAGGACGCCGCCTGGTCGGTGTCCGGCGACGTCCGGCAGGTGACGGTCATCTGGGCCGACACCAGCCAGGATGTCTTCCTGGCCAACTCCGAGGGCACCCGCGTCGTGGAGCGGCGGGTCCGCACCCGGCTGGTGGCCATGGTGGTCGCGGCGCGCGACGGCGTCGTGCAGACGGCGTTCCAGGGACCGGGGGCCGCCGTGGGCATGGAGCTGCTGCGTGACCACCCGCCGGCCGAGGTCGGCGCAAGGGCCGCCCGGCAGGCGGTGCACATGCTGGACTCGCGGCCGGCGCCCGCCGGTGAGCTACCCGTCGTGCTCGCCGCGGGCAGCGGTGGGGTGCTGTTCCACGAGGCGTGCGGTCACGGCATGGAGGCCGACATCGTCGCGAAGCAGGCAAGCGTGTACGCCGGCCGTCGGGGCGAGCGCATCGGCACACCGCAGCTGACGGGCGTCGACGACGGCACCGACGTCGGCCGCTGGGGCAGCTACAGCTTCGACGACGAGGGCACGCCGGCGCAGCGCACGGTGCTGTTCGACCAGGGGGTGTGCACCGACTACCTGACGGACCGACTGCGTGCCACGGAGCTGGGGATCCCGCGATCAGGCAACGGGCGCCGGCAGTCCTACGCGTACCTGCCGATCCCGCGGATGTCGAACTCCTACATCCTGCCGGGCGACGACGACCCTGCGGAGATCGTGCGCGGCGTCACGCGGGGTCTGTACTGCGACGACCTCGGCGGCGGGCAGGTGGATCCGGCGTCGGGCGACTTCGTGTTCGGCGTCGACCAGGCCCACCTGATCGAGAACGGGGAGATCACCCACCCCGTCCGTGGGGCGAACCTCGTCGGGGACGGTCCGACGGTCATCGGCCGGATCACCGCCGTCGGGACGGACTTCGGTGTCCGCCAGGGCATCTGCGGCAAGGACGGCCAGGGCGTCCCCGCGGGACTGGGCAACCCCACGCTGCTGATCGAGCGCATCACCGTCGGAGGCACCGGATGAGCCAGGACGACCTGCTGACGCTGCTGGACCGCGTCGTCGACCGCGCCACCAACGGCGAGCTGGTCGAGGCGTACGGCATCGACCAGACCGAGACCACGGTGAAGGCCTACGGGGGCGACGTGGAGTCGCTCTCCTCCGCGCAGACCCGCGGCGTGGGCATCCGGGTCATCGTCGACGGTGGCGTTGGCTACGCGTATACGGCCGACACCAGCGAGGCAGCGCTCGCCGAGACGCTCGAGGAGGCGCGGGTCAACGCCTCGGTGGCGACCGCCGACCCGGCCAACGTCCTGGCCGAGCCGGGTGACCAACGAAACCTTGACGGGCTGTACGACCCGCGCTTCACACAGGTGGCCGCCGATGACAAGGTGGGCCTTGCGCTGGCGTTGGAAGCGGCGGCCACCGCGGCTGACGAGATCAAGGGCGTTGATTCGGCCACGTACGGCGACAGCGACGCAACGGTGGCCATCTGCTCGACCGCCGGGGTGCGAGGGGCGTACCGGCGATGCGACGCGTACCTCGGCGTCGAGGTGCTCGCCGAACGGGACGGGACGACCACCTCGGCGTACGGGCTGGACCTGCGCCGTGTCGCCGAAGACCTCGACGTCGATGCCGCTGCCCGTGAAGCCGTCGAGCGGGCGGTCCGTCTGCTCGGCGGCCGCAAGCCCGCCAGCGCCCCGGTCCCCGTCGTGTTGGACCCGTACGCCACCGCGGCGTTCCTCGGCGTGCTCGCCGCCGGGCTGACCGCCGACGCGGTGCAGAAGGGACGCAGCCTGTTCGCGGGGCACCTTGGGGAGTCGATCGCCCCCGCGCACGTGACCCTCGTCGACGACGGCACCCTCGTGGAGGGGCCGGGGGCGGCGCCGTGGGACGCCGAGGGAGTGCCTAGCGGCCGCACGCCGCTGATCGAGGGCGGGGTGCTCCAGGGCTGGCTGCACAACTGCCATACGGCCGCCAGGGATGCGACGTCGTCGACCGGTAACGCCAGCCGCTCAGGGTTCAAGGCGACGCCGGGCGTCAGCCCGACGAACCTGTTCCTGCAGCCGGGCACAGCCGACCGCGACGCGCTGCTGCGACAGGCCGGTACGGGCTTTTACTGCCAGCAGATCATGGGTGTGCACTCGGGGGCCGACCCGGTCAGCGGCGAGTTCAGCGTGGGCGCCGCCGGCGTGATGATCCGCGACGGGGCGTTCGCCGAGCCGGTGCGGGAGGCGACGATCGCCGGAACCATCCCCCAGATGCTGTCGGGAATCGTCGCCGTGGGCGCGGACCTGCGCTGGCTGCCCTTCGGCGGCGGCATGGGGGGGACGACGGTGCTGATCGACGGGATGACGCTGGCGGGGGCCTGACTACACCGAGCTGGGCGGGCCCAGGAACTGGTACGCGATCACCGTCACCACAGCCACGAACAAGCAGTAGCGGGCGAACGGGGTCAGTCGGTCGCGTGACACCAGGCGGACCAGGAACCGCACCGCCGCGTAGCTGGCCACAAACGAGGCGATCACGCCGCCGGTGATCACCATGCCCGAGTAGGGGCCAGGCTCGGCCAGCCCAGGCAGGCTGACGATGAACGCCCCCAGCAGGGCGGGCAGCGACAGCAGGAAGGAAAAGCGCGTCGCCGCCTCGCGAGTCAGGCCCGACATCATCCCCGCGCTGATGGTCGCGCCTGAGCGGGATATCCCCGGCATCAATGCCATCATCTGGATGAGCCCGACCACCAGCACGTGGCGCAGGCCCAGCGTCTCCAGCGTGCGCCCCCGCGGATCGCCGCCGTCCGCGCCGACCGGCAGGGTGACCTCGGCCGCCTGCTCCGCGTCTCCGGGCGGTCCCACCCAGCTGCCGGTCCATACGCGGCGCTCTGCCGCGTCGGGCCCGGCCGGTGCGGGCGTCTGGCGGACTCGGACCCCGCGGACCCGCTCGGCGCCCAACAGCAGCGCGGCGGTCACCAACAGGAAGCCGGCGACGAACAACGGCTGCTCGAAGACCTCGCTGACCAGGTCTTCGAGCAGGAAGCCCGCCACCGCGACCGGGACCGAGCCGATCACCAGGAACACCGCGAGACGACGGTAGATCCGCCCGTCCGGGTCACGCCCGCCGAGCACCACGCCACGGGCCATCGCCAGCAGCTCGCGGTGGAAGTACAGGATCACCGCGGCCGCTGACCCGATGTGCAGGGCCACGTCGAACGCCAGCCCGGGACGTTCCCACCCTGCGAGGTACGGCACGATCACCAGGTGCCCCGACGACGACACGGGGATGAACTCGGTCAGGCCCTGGACGATGCCCAGGATGACGGCCTGCAGCCACGGCGGCACGGACGACCTTTCGAACGACGACGGCCGCGAGATGCTATCGGGACGCCGGCGGGGGAGCGTGGGCCAGCAGCACGCGGCCGACGGCAAGGCCGGCGGTCACCGCTTCGGCCTCGGACGCGCTCAGACCCACGAGGCTGGTCAGGCCACCCGGATCCTCGATGACGTCGAGCACCGGCCGGCCTTGCGCGACCAGCGCCGACGGCTCCTCGCCCCCGCCCAACGTCCACACGTCGACCCAGCCACCGGCCTGCACGCCCCATCCCGCCTCCGAGGGGACGGGGACGGCACGCAGACCCGCGGGGAGGCCGGCGGCAGGTCCGCGAGGATCAAGGTGTGCCCTCGTCACGACCGCGCCGGCGGGGACCGGCAGGGACACCACACCCCGGGCCTGCGCCGGGGTGACCGCGTCGGGTGGGGCCAGTGGTGGTGGTACCGCCACGGTGCGCAGCCCCTCCAGCGCGTCGCCGACCGCCAGCGACCGGGTCGTGACGACGACGTCGACGGCGGGCCCTCCCCACGCCGACTGCAACGACCGCACGTGCGCGTCCACGGCTGCCCCAGTCATGGCGACGGCGGCCGCCACGACCAGCGCCCGGACCCGAGGCCGCAGGCGTGACCAGCGCTCGCTGACGGCGTCCAGAGGGCGCGGCAGGCGCAGGTGGGGTCCGCGCAGCAGCGCGTCGATGCGAGCGGGCATGGCCGCAGACTGCCGCGCCGCGCGTCGTGGCGGAGCCGCGATCGGCCGCCTGTGGACAGGCGGCCGGCCTCAGAGGCGGGGGACGGCGCCCGTCAGTGGACGTCGAAGCGCGCGCCGGTCAGCGCGGACAGCGCAGGCCGGTCCGGTGACAGCGGGAGCGCCGGGATGATCTCGAACAGCAGGTCCCGCAGCTTCGCGTTGTTGGCCTGGAAGGTCTCCACCACCGCGGCGTGCGACACGGGCTCGACGTCGGGATCGTCCTCCAGGCCCACGTCGTAGTCGGTGATCAGTGAGATGTTCAACGCCGCCATCTCCAGCTCGCGAGCCAGGATGACCTCGGGGTACTGGGTCATGTTGATGACCTCCCACCCCATGGACGAGAACCACTTCGACTCGGCCTTGGTGGAGAACCGGGGCCCCTGGATGACGACGATCGTGCCGCGTTCGTGCACGGTGATGCCCAGCGAGCGGGCCGCGGCGATCGCGGTGTCACGCATCTCGGCGTCGTACGGCTCCGCGAACGACACGTGCGTCGTCTCCGGTCCGTCGTAGAACGTGTCGATGCGCCCCGACGTGCGGTCGACGACCTGGTCGGCGATGACGAAGTGCCCGGGCTCGACGTGCTTCTGCAGGCTGCCGGCGGCGCACGGCAGGATGACGTCGCTGGCGCCCAGCTCCTTCATCGCCCACAGGTTGGCGCGGTAGTTGATCTTGTGCGGTGGCAGCTGGTGCTTCAGGCCGTGGCGAGGCATGAACCCGACGCTGCGGCCGCCGACCTCGCCGACGACCACGGGAGCGGACGGCTCACCGAACGGCGTGTCGACGGTGACTTCGCGGGCGTCGCCGAGCAGCTCGTAGAAGCCGGAGCCGCCGAAGATGCCGACCTGGATGGTGTCAGAGGGCACGGGGTTGCCTTTGTCGAGGGGTCAGGCGGACTTGGCGCTGGTGTCCGACGAGGACGTGCCGGAGCCCGACGTGGACGACTCCGAGGTGGTCTTGGACGACTCCGAGGACGCAGCCGAGCTGTCCGACGGCTTGGTGCGTGAGTCTGTCACGTAGTAGCCGGACCCTTTGAAGATGATGCCGGCGGCGCTGAACACCTTGCGCAGCGCCCCGCCGCACCGACCGCACTCGGTCAGCGGCTCGTCCTTGAAGCTCTGGACGACCTCGAGGTGCTCGCCGCAGTCGCGGCACGCGTATTCGTACGTGGGCATCCACACTCTCCGCGGTGAAGGGGACGGCCGCCCGCGAGCGAGGGCGCCGGGGCGGGGGTTCGGTCACAAGTATGACCATCGCCACAGGAGTCTCAATCTTGCGTGGGTGGCCGATGTGTCGTGGTGGGTGTGACGACGACGTCGACGGGCCGGTCGTGCGGTTCCCGCGGGACGCGGGCCACGACCTGCTCGTCGAGGGCCACGCCGATGACGACCGCGCCGCGGCGTGCGCGTGCCAACAGCCGGTCGAAGTGGCCCCCGCCGTAGCCCAGGCGGTTGCCCGACGGGTCGAACGCGACGCCGGGCACGACGAAGGCGTCGACGCGGACCGGCCGCAGCGGTCGCCGCGTCGCCGGCGGGGGCTCGCGTACGCCGCGCCACCCCGGTGCGAGGTCCGCGAGGTCAGCGACGGCGCTGATGCCCAGGTCGTCTCCCTCCACCCACGGCAGGCACACCGTCACGCCGGCCTGCAGCAACCGCCGCAACGAGGGGTCGACGGAGACCTCCGAACCGAACGCGGCGTACCCGACCACGCACCTTGCTGCGGCCAGCTCGGGCAAGTGATCGAGCCGGCGGCACACCGCGGCAGAGGCGGCGGCCAGATCGCCGACGGAGGCGCGCGCGGTGAGAACGCGGTGTCGCAGGGCCGCCTTGGACTCGTCCGCCGAAAGATTCACGGCACTCTTGTCCCGATTTGCGCCCCGGTGTCCATACCCTGAGTGATATTCGATGGGCATTCCGTTGCACACAGTGGCACGATGCGATGTATGGGCCTGCGCGCACGGCTTGCCGTGTTCTTCATCGCGATCACCGTCATCCCCCTGACGGTGGCAGTGCTCGTGCTGCAGGTGCAACTTTCGCGTCGCGTGGCGGAGGTCAACGAACGCGAGCTCGCGGCGGCTGGCTCCGCCGGCACCGGAGCGGTGAACGCGGTGCGCGACCGTGCGGGAGACCTGGCGACTGAGCTCGGCCGCAACGGCAACGCCGCGGCGATGGCCGAGGGAGATGCCGATGCCGTGCAGGCCAACGTCGAGCGAGCGTTCGAAGTCGTGCCGGGACGCGCCGACTTCGTGGTGGTGCTCGACCCGCAAGGCAGCGTGCTCGGGCAGGTGGTCCTGCCGCCGGACTTCGACGACGGCCGGTTCGAGGCCCCCTCGCCTGATGAGATCGCCGCGGCGGTGGCCCGGACGCGACCGGTCGCCGGCGCGCTGACCGAGATCCGCGACGTCCGGGGCGGGGCGGG
>DATLGM010000088.1:0-1736 GCA_035540515.1 Egibacteraceae bacterium
TCGGGCCAGGTCTCGAGCTCGTGGCAGGCGTAGAGGTTGGTCTGGTTGAACGTGCCCATCGCCATGGCGATGTCGGGGTACCGGTAGCGCCAGACCTGCGGTCGGCAGTTCTCCCGCTTCTCCTCGAGGGTCGACCCAGCCGGCATGGTGCCGAACGGTGCGGTCATGCAGCTGGACAGGTCGACGATCTCGAAGCCGTCGAGGGCGAACGACGTACTGCCCTCGGCCTCGTTGGCCCGCACGCCTTCCGGGTTGACGCCGACGCTGTCGGAGGTCACGACGTAGGCGATGTGCGGCCGGCGGGGATCGACGTTGACCGTGTGCGCCTCGCCGATGTGCGAGGTCAATCCGATCTCCACAGGATTCTTGACGTCGGTGACGTCGATGATCTCAAGACCGCCCTGGGGAACCGTCCCGGCCACGCCGAACAGCTGGCCCTGGTCGTGGCAGCGGCCCCGCGCGTCGGTGGCGTCGATCAGCAGCTGCGTGTCACCGAGGGGCACCTCGCCGAGGTGATCGGTCAGGTTCTGCTGGATGGGGACGTCGGCCCCCTTGGGGGTCGCTTCCACGTCGTGCTGCAGGCCCAGCGCGTTCGCGGCGTTCGTCACACAGGTGGCGGACGGGTGACCGGAGACGTACTCGATCGTGTCGGGGCCGATGTTCCCGTCGCCATCGGTCAGCTTGACGATGTTCTGGCCTGCGTTGTTGGGCCCGATCGCCAGCGTGCCGACCGACGCGTAGACCACCCCGTCCTGCGAGAAGAAGTCCAGGTCGGTGTGCGGGTTACCGGTGATCAGCGACGTGATCATGTCGAACTCGGCGCCCTCGATGCCGCCCTGATTCAGCGCGGCGCTGTCACCTGGCAGCACCGGCAGCTGCGGTGCGGGGTGATCGGCCGCGGCGATGCCGGGCATGGCCAGGACGAGGCCAAGAACCATGAAGATGACGACGGTGCGACGCACGGGGCGACTCCTGAGTTTTCGACGGGATTGCACGGCGTTCCCCGTGCACTTCGACGCCGACCCGCCCGAGTCCTGTGCTTTTGTCCGAATAGGGCAGATCTAGAACGCGGCCGCCGTGGCGACTGCAATGCACAAAGAGGTACCCAAAAGCGACGTGATCACGCCTCGTGATCGACGAGGGACCCCTGCCGCGCCGTCCGACCGGCGCATCGCCCACAGGAACAGCACGATGCCCACGGCATGGCCGCCCATCAGGATGCCGGCCTGCACCCACACCGGTCCGGTGGGCCCCAGTGGCTGGGTGTAGATCGGATCGAAACGTGTGCCGAACAGGTCCAGCTCGCCGCCGAACGGGTTCGAGGCGGTGATGGGCAACAGCTGCAGGCTGGTCGTCAGACGGTTTCGGGCGACCGACAGGGCCAGCAGCAGGCTGGCCGCCACGGGTGCCAGCGCCATCGCCGCGGCACCGTACGCCGTGCGGCGCGCGGCGCGTTCGGCAACCACCGCGCCGAGGACCAGGAACGCCACCGCGGCGAGGCCGCGGTACAGCGGGTGTGCGTATGCGACCACGGTCCCCATCGCCGAGTCGTGGAACAACCCGAACAGCGCACCGCCGGACAGCACACCGAGGACCGCCGGCGCCCCGGCCGGCGGTCGCCATCGCACGCCGCGCCGGCGGACCGCGGCGAGCAGCCCGAAGAACACGGTGAACACCTCGCCGCGCCACAGCCAGGTGCGTCTTCCCAACGTCAGGCACGCTGCGAGCGTCGCGAC
>DATLGM010000089.1:0-1587 GCA_035540515.1 Egibacteraceae bacterium
CCATGTTCCTGTTCTTCTCCAACCGCATGGGCTGCCTGGGGTCGCTGCTCCTCTCCGCAGCGATCACTCTTCTGCTGCTGGCGGTGTGCAGTCGCTGACCTGAGCGGAGGCTGAGGGATTCGAACCCTCGAGAGGGCAGAACCCTCAACGGGATTAGCAATCCCGCGCCATAGACCTGACTAGGCGAAGCCTCCCGAGCCGGAAATGCCCGGCGAGGGCAGTGTAGCGGCGCCGCGGCGCCGGGCCGCATCGAGCGGCGATCGGGCGAGGCCGTCATGGCACACTTCGTCACGGAGGTGTGGCCGAGCGGCCGAAGGCGCAAGTCTTGAAAACTTGTGGGCCCCTTGCGGGTCCCGTGGGTTCGAATCCCACCGCCTCCGCTGATCGACGACGGGAGGGGGGACGGTGATCCGTCGAAGCCTCACGCTTCTCGCCGGCTGCCTGGTGCTGGCCGGCTGTGGGCAGCACGGCTGGGTCGACGAGCAATCAGCCGGACCCGGGGAATCGGTTGCGGTCGTGGAATCCGTGGATCCCACCGAGGCGCCGGGC
This sequence comes from Egibacteraceae bacterium, assembly GCA_035540515.1. Classification (GTDB taxonomy): domain Bacteria; phylum Actinomycetota; class Nitriliruptoria; order Euzebyales; family Egibacteraceae; genus WHTG01. Next base: position 550 of record DATLGM010000089.1, read on the forward strand.
ACCGTGCCCGCTGCCCTGCCGACCCTATCGGCGGAGACTGCTGACGCTGAGGCACCGCCGCCGCTTCCCCCGGCCGCAGCGACGGCGCAGCCGGCAGCGACTCCCGCGTCCTCTCGCCCGGACGGGTCCGAGCAGCCCGAGCGACCAACCCCACGGCCCTCGCCAACCGCAGCGCCGTCCGAGCCCGACCACGGGGCGCCCTTGTGGAACCGCAACTTCGTCGCCGTCCGCGTGACCAAGCACGGCCGCGAGCGACCCCTGGTCGCCGACACGGAGCTGCGGATCCACCCCCACCGCCGCAGCGACGGACGGGACGTGCTGCGGTGGCACGCCGGCTGCAACACCTTTGGTGGGGACCTGCAGGTGACGGAAGATCGCTTTGACGTGAGCACGTCGCCCGGGTCGACTGCCGTCGGGTGCTCCGAGGCGCACTATGACCAGGAGAATTGGTTCACGGCATTCCTGGAAGGCGATCCGCGCTGGCGTCTGAGCGACGATCGCAAGCAGCTGACGTTGCGCGGTGCAGATGCTGCGATCGTCTTCGAGCAGCGCGCCTGGGATCCCCGCTGGTAGCCCGTAGATCTGTCAACAACCTGGGAAGATTCTGATTAGTCGAACGTGTGTTCGGGTACCATGTGGGCATGCAGTCAGCAGTCGCTCCGCGGGTGGTCGACACCGACTTGTCGTCGTGGTCTGACACCGCGGTGCTCGACCTTGCCGAAGCGGTGGTCCGCCGGTTGCAGGCCACCACGCTGGCCGGCGGGGTCGACGACGAGGCGTTGCGCGACAGCGTCGCGGCGCTGGCACGGTGCGAGTCGGGGTTGCACGCCGAGAAGCTGCGCCGCATCGACGCGGTCGCCGTGCGCGCCGCCCACCGCGCCGCGGGGCACCGGTCCGCCGCGGACTGGGTCGCCGACGTGTGCGCGGTACCCCAAGGCCAAGCGCGGCGGCTGGTGGCCACCGCCGACGCGATGTCGCGGATGCCCGCCACCGCCGCGCGGCTGGCCGACGGGTCGATCACCCCCGGCCACGCCGACG
>DATLGM010000090.1:0-5384 GCA_035540515.1 Egibacteraceae bacterium
GGACACCGGGGCGGCGTCAGCGGCGCACCGCGTCCAGCGCCGCTGACGCCGCCCCGGTGTCCCGTGTGGCGCGGAAGGCGGCCAATCGCTCGACCTGCTCCGCCTCGCTGCCCGGGTCGACCTTGAGAAAACCGGCGTCAAGACCGCCGACGAGCGGCGACGGCTCGGATTCGGTGAAGCGGTTGACGCCTACGACGGTCTGATCGCCGCCCTCGATGCGGCGCAATCGCTCCGCGTTGGACCGGACCAGCTCCGTCTTCATGTAATCGACGGCCTCCACGGCACCGCCCATCTGCAAGACCTTGTCGTACTCGGCGCGGGCACCCTGGGTGATCTCGTCGGTCAGCCCCTCCATCACGTGGCTGCCGTTGAACAGGTCGGCGTGCTCGAGCAGGTCTGTCTCGTAGGCCAGGATCTGCTGCATCCGCAGGCTCAGTTGCTGGTCCCACGGCCGTGGCAACCCCAGTGCCTCGTTCCACGCCGGCAGCTGCACGGCCCGCGCGCGGGCGTCCTTGCTCAGGGTGACCGCGAGCATCTCCAGCAGGATCCGGGTGATGTTGTTCTCCGGCTGCGCCTCGGTCAGGCCCAGCGAGTTGACCTGCACCCCGTACCGGAAGCGGCGCAGCTTGGGATCCTGCACGCCGTAGCGGTCGGTGCACAGCTGGTCCCACAGCCGGCTGAACGCGCGCAGCTTGGCGATCTCCTCGACGAACCGGATCCCCGCGTTGACGAAGAAGCTGATCCGCCCCACAACCTTGCCGAAGTCGGCCTCCGGGATCTGCCCGGAACCCCGCACCTCATCCAGGATCGCCGTCGCGGTCGCCAACGCGTAGGCGACCTCCTGCACCGGCGTGGCCCCCGCCTCCTGCAGGTGGTAGCTGCACACGTTGACGGGATTCCACTTGGGGATGTGCTGGACGGTGTACGTGATGACGTCCGCTGTCAGCCGCAGGCTCGGCCCGGGCGGGAAGACGTACGTGCCGCGTGACAGGTACTCCTTGAGGATGTCGTTCTGCGTCGTGCCGGCCAGCGATGCGGGGTCCGCCCCCTGCTCCCTGGCGACCGCGACGTACAGCGCCAGCAGCCACGGGGCCGTGGCGTTGATGGTCATCGACGTGTTCATCTCGCCCAGGGGGATGCCGTCGAACAGCGCCCGCATGTCGTCGATGGAGCAGACGGGCACTCCGACCTTGCCGACTTCGCCGCGCGCGAGGACATGGTCGGCGTCGTACCCCGTCTGCGTCGGCAGGTCGAACGCCACCGACAGCCCGGTCTGGCCCTTGGCCAGGTTGCGCCGGTACAGCTCGTTGGAGGCCTTGGCCGAGGAGTGGCCGGAGTACGTGCGCATCAGCCACGGGCGATCCCGCTCGGGCATGGAGACCTCCTGGTCGGTGAGGCGCGATTGTCCGTCGTGGTCGGCCAACGTGCCAATTCATCGTGCGTTGCGGCTCGGCTAGGCTTCGCGGACACCGACCGTCAGGAGCTGCCCGTGGAGCCCGTCTACAGCCCCGTCATCGGGGCGGCGCTGACGCTGTTCAAGTCGATGGGCTGGAAGATCCACGTGACCGGGGTGGAGCACATCCCGATGACCGGTCCGGCCGTCGTCGCCACCAACCACGTCGGATACCTCGACTTCACGTTTGTCGGCTACGGGGTGCGCAAGCAGGGACGGCTCCTGCGGTTCCTGGCCAAGAAGGAGATCTTCGACCACCCCGTCGCTGGACCGTTGATGCGCGGTATGAAGCACGTCCCGGTCGACCGGTTCGGCCGGGCGCAGGACGCGCTGCGCGACGCCATCGACGCCCTGCGACGCGGAGAGATGATCGGCATGTTCCCGGAGGCGACGATCAGCCGGTCGTTCGTCCCGGCAGCCGCCAAATCGGGTGCGGCGCGCATGGCGATGGAGGCGTCAGCCCCGCTGATCCCCGGGGCGGTCTGGGGCAGCCAGCGGCTGCTGACCAAAGGGCGGCCGAAGAACCTGCAGCGCAACGTGGCGATCACCGTCGACTTCGGCCCGCCCATCAGCTACGCCCCGGACGAGGACCCGTCGGACGTCACCAAGCGGCTGATGACCGCGATCGAAGGGCTCGTCGACAACGCCGCCCGCCGCTACCCACAGCAGCCGGCGGGCCCGGACGACCGGTGGTGGGTCCCGGCGCACCTGGGGGGCACCGCCCCCACGGTCGAGGAAGCCGACGCCATGGCCGCCGAGGAGCGGGCGGCCCGCCGAGCACGACGAGAGAGGGAAGAACCGTGACCGATGACCGGACCTACAAGCTGACCGAAGTGGTGGGAACGTCCTCGGAGGGCGTTGACGCCGCCATCCGCAACGGGATCCGCAAGGCGAACGAGACGCTGCGCAACCTCGACTGGTTCGAGGTCGTCGAGATCCGCGGGCACCTCGATGACGGTGACGTGGCCCACTTCCAGGTGGCGATGAAGATCGGATTCCGCCTGGACTGACGGACTCACTCCACGCGGACGCCGGTCGCCTGCCAGACCGGCCCGACCTGGCACACCGTCATCATCTCGGTCTCCTCTGCGCCCTCCACGACGACCCCGTCACCCTCAGCGACCGTCTGGCCGTCTGGCGTCGTCAGGGTCAGCGGGTCGAAGGTGACCTCGTAGCCCTCAGGCCACAGCACCTCCCAGCGCTGCGAGCCGTCGTCGACCCAGCTGCAGCCGCCCTCCAGCCGAGCGTCGCCGCCGAACGTGCCGCGCAGCGCCGCCTCGCCGGCGTCGGTGGCGGGGGGCTCGTCGGGGCCGGGGGCCGTCGGCTCGACAGCCGGCTGCCCGCCACAGGCCACCAACAACAACAGGACCATCGCGGTCAGGCGCATACGGCAGACTTCCTCATCGCTTCCATGTCCCGATCCCAACCCTACGTCCACGCGGTCACCGCGGACGACGTGACCCGTTGGCTTGCGGCGGTCGCCGGCACCCGGATGGTCGGCGTCGACACCGAGACGACCGGCTGGGACCCCCTGGTGGACCGCCTCGTGCTCGTCCAGGTCGCGGCCGGCGGCGAGCACCCGGTGCTGGTCGTGGACACCGACCACGTGTCGCCGCAGGTGCTGTCCCCGCTGCTGGGGGATCCCGACGTCTTGAAGGTGTTCCACCACGGCGCCTTCGACCTGCGATTCCTCGCGACGGCCGGAATGCGCGTGCGTCGCGTCGCGGACACGATGCTGTCCCAGCAATTGCTCGACGGGGGCGAGAAGACGCCGTCGGGGTTCGGTCTGGCAGGGATGGCGTCCTTTCGCCTCGGCATGGAGCTGGACAAGACCGTGCGAGCAACGTTCGCCGCGGGCGGCCCGGTCACGCAGACGCAGGTCCGGTACGCCGCGGACGACGCCTCGGCCACGCTGGGGGTGTTCGAGCAGCAGTGGCGCGAGCTCGTCGGACACGGCCTGACCCGGGTCGCGCAGCTGGAGTTCGGCGCGCTGCCGGTGCTCGCGGGCCTGCAGCTGCGGGGCATCGGGTTCGACCCGCAACGATGGCGCGACGAGCTCGGCCGGCTCGAGACGCAGCTGCCTGAGCTCGAAGACACCGTCCAGCGGGAGCTGGTGACCGCCGACAGCCCGCGCAACCTGTTCGGCCCCGAGCCGGTCAACCTCGAGTCGCCCGAGCAGGTCGTCGAAGCCCTCGCCCGCCTGGGCATCACGCTGCCGAGCACCCGCGAGGTCGTGCTCCGCGACCACGCCGACCACCCCGCCGTCGCTGCGCTGCTGGCCTACCGCCAGGTCGCCAAGGTGACCTCGAACTGGGGTGGCGACTGGGCCGACCGCGTCGTCCACCCCGTCTCCCGGCGGATTCACGCCGATTGGCGGCAGATCGTCGGCACGGGGCGCATCGCCTGCAGCGATCCCAACCTGACCCAGGTCCCCAAGGAGGAGCGCTACCGCTCGTGCTTCCGGGCTGAGGAGGATGCGACGCTCGTGGTCGCCGACTACTCGCAGCAGGAGCTACGCATCCTGGCGGCGGTCTCCGGTGACGACGCCCTGGCCGAGGTGTTCCGCAGCGGCGGTGACCTGCACCGGACCACGGCGGCGATGGCGTTCGACACCCCGATCGACGCCGTCACCGACGTGCAGCGGGCTGCCGCGAAGGCGTTGAACTTCGGCTTGATGTACGGCATGGGCGCTGCGGGTTTCGCACGCTCGACGGGCATGGCGGTCGCGGACGCCCAGGCGGCGATGGACGCGTACTTCGCGACCTTCCCGCGGGTCGCCGAGTGGCTGGCGCAGGCGGAGGCGACGGGGCGGCGCAGCGGGCGGGTGCGCACGCCGCTGGGACGCTTGCGGGTGTTCGACCCGTCCGCGGGGAGCGTCGTGACCCTGTCACGCAACGCCCCGATCCAGGGTGCCGGCGCGGACATGACCAAGTTGGCCTTGGCCGCCGTGGAGCGCCGGCTGACCCAGCGTTTCGGGGACCTGCCACAGCGCCCGGAAGGACTCGTTCTGGTCGTTCACGACGAGCTGGTCGTCGAGGTGCCCGCCGAGGACGCGTCCGAGACGGCCGAGCTCGTGGCGGCGGGCATGCGAGAGGCGGCCGCCGAGATCCTGGGCGACATCCCCGCTGCGGTCGACGTCAGCGTCCGGAGGCGTTGGGGTTAGGGCATCAGGCTTGCCAGCGCGTCCTCGTCGACCTGCCACTCCGGGTGGGCCGGCTGCGCGAGCAGCGCCGTGATCGCCGAGGCCGGCTGCGGCATGGCCAGGTGGAAGCCCTGGGCGAGCCCGCAGCCCAGGGATGCCAGCCAGGTCAGCTGCTCGGGCTCTTCGACACCCTCGCCGACGCAGGTCAACCCAAGGGCGTTCGCCAGTCGGATCACCGCCCCGACGATCGCCGTGTTGCCGGCGTCCACGCCGAGGTCCCGGATGAACGAGCGGTCGATCTTGAGCATGTCCACGGGCAGAACCTTGAGGTGGCTCAACGACGAGTAGCCCGTCCCGAAGTCGTCGACGGCGATGCGCACGCCGAGCGCTCGCAAGTCGCGCAGCGCTTCTTCGGCCATCTCGATGTCGGCGAGCAGTGCGCTCTCGGTGATCTCCAGGCACAGCGCGCCAGGTTGCAGTCCGTGGTCGGCCAGCGCGGTCGCGACCGCCGAGCAGAAGTGCCGGTCCGCCAGCTGCACGGCTGAGACGTTGATCGTCATGGAGAAGTCAGCGCCGACGTCGTGCAGCGACCGCCACTCGTGCAGTTGGGCGCAGGCCTGTCGCAGCACCCACGCGCCGACGGGGATGATCAGCCCACTCTCCTCGGCGAGCGGGATGAACTCACCAGGTCCGAGCAGCCCCCGCGTCGGGTGCTCCCAACGGATCAAGGCCTCGACGCCCACGAGCCGGCCGGTGCCAAGCGCCGCGATCGGTTGGTACACCAACCGC
>DATLGM010000091.1:0-3341 GCA_035540515.1 Egibacteraceae bacterium
CCGCGACCACGCCCCGGCCCTCGGCGCCGGCGGCGGCGCCGGCGCCGAGGGCCGGGGCGTGGTCGCGGCGGTCAGGCACCATGGGCGGCCATGACCGCCCCGCCGACCACTGCGCGTCTGACCGACCGGCTGCCGCCCCGCGCCCAGCCGACCGATCCCGATGCGCTGTTCGACGCGTTCACCGACTGGGCCGGCGAGCAGGGGTTCACCCTGTACCCCGCGCAGGAGGAGGCCGTCATCGAGGTGGTCTCAGGATCCAACGTGATCCTGTCGACCCCCACCGGGTCCGGGAAGAGCCTCGTGGCGATCGCGGCGCACTTCACCGCACTCGCGCGCAACGAGGTGACCTTCTACACCGCGCCGATCAAGGCGCTGGTCTCAGAGAAGTTCTTCGCCCTGATCGACATCTTCGGCGCGGACAACGTCGGGATGATGACCGGCGACGCGACCGTCAACGCGGACGCGCCGATCATCTGCTGCACCGCGGAGATCCTGGCCAACCTCGCGTTGCGCGAAGGCGCCGACGCCGATGTCGGCGTCGTGGTGATGGACGAGTTCCACTTCTACGCCGAGCCCGACCGCGGCTGGGCCTGGCAGGTGCCGCTGATCGAGCTGCCGCAGGCCCAGTTCCTGCTGATGTCCGCCACGCTGGGCGACGTGTCGTTCTTCGTCGACGACCTCACCCGCCGCACCGGCCGGCCCACCGCCCCGGTCACGTCGACCGAACGGCCGATCCCGCTGCACTACCGCTGGTCGCTGTCACCGATCCACGAGACGGTGGAGGATCTGCTCGGCTCCCGGCAGGCGCCGATCTACGTCGTGCATTTCACCCAGGCGTCGGCCATCGAGCGCGCCCAGGCGCTGATGAGCATCAACGTGTGCACGCGGGAGGAGAAGGACGCGATCGCCGAGCTGATCGGCGATTTCCGGTTCGCCCCCGGGTTCGGCAAGACCTTGTCACGGCTGGTGCGCCACGGCATCGGCGTGCACCACGCCGGGATGCTGCCCAAGTACCGGCGGCTGGTCGAGCAGCTGGCGCAGGCCGGCCTGCTGAAGGTCATCTGCGGCACCGACACCCTCGGCGTGGGGATCAACGTGCCGATCCGCACGGTGGTGTTCACCGCGCTGAGCAAGTACGACGGCACGAAGACCCGCCTGCTCAACGCGCGCGAGTTCCACCAGATCGCCGGCCGCGCCGGCCGCGCCGGCTTCGACACATCCGGGACCGTGCTCGTGCAGGCGCCAGAGCACGTCATCGAGAACGAGCGCGCTGCGGCCAAGGCCGCCGACGACCCCAAGAAGCGAAAGAAGCTGCGGCGCAAAAGCCCGCCCGACGGGTTCGTCAGCTGGGGCGAGCCGACGTTCGAGCGGCTCGTCGCCGCCACCCCGGAGACGTTGACCTCCAGCTTCCGCGTCTCCCACGCGATGCTGCTCAACCTCGTCGCCCGGCCGGGCAATGCCTTCCACGCCGCGCGCCACGTGCTGGAGGACAACCACGAGGACCGCCCCGCGCAGCGTGACCACATCCGCCGCGCGATCTCGATGTACCGCGAGCTGGTCAAAGCCGGCGTCGTGGAGCGGCTGGACGAACCGGACGCTGACGGGCGGGTGGTCCGCCTCACCGTGGACCTGCAACCCAACTTCGCCTTGAACCAGCCGCTGTCGCCGTTCGCCGTCACGGCACTCGAGGTGCTCGACCGCGAGGCCGAGACCTACGCGCTGGACGTCGTGTCGGTGATCGAGGCGACGCTGGAGGACCCATGGCCGGTGCTGGCGGCGCAGACGTACAAGGCCAAGGGCGAGGCGGTCGCGCAGATGAAGGCCGACGGCATCGAGTACGAGGAGCGGATGCTGCTGCTCGAAGGGGTCACGCATCCCAAGCCGCTCGCCGACCTGCTCGCCGCCACCTTCGACATCTACCGGCAAAGCCACCCATGGGTCGCCGACCACGAGCTGTCGCCCAAGTCGGTCGTACGGGACATGTACGAGCGCGCCATGGACTTCGCCGAATACGTCCGCTTCCACGACGTCGCACGGGGAGAGGGCATCGTCCTGCGCTACCTCGCGCACGCGTACAAAGCGCTGCGTCAGACGGTGCCCGCCGAGGCCAAGGACGACGCCCTGGCCGACATCGAGTCGTGGCTCGGGGAGGTCGTGCGCCAGACCGACTCGAGCCTGCTCGACGAGTGGGAAGCCCTCAGCCACCCGACCGAGGCGGTCGCGGCGCCGCCGCCCGTGGACGCCGGCCCGCCCCCGGTCACGGCAAACCCGCGGGCCTTTCGGATCCTGGTGCGCAACGCGATGTTCCGCCGCGTCGAGCTCGCCGCCCGGCGGCGGTGGGCCGAGCTGGGTGACCTCGACGGACTCGACGGCTGGCACGCCGACGCGTGGGCCGACGCCCTCGCCCCGTACTTCGACGAGCACGCCGAGATCGGCACGGGACCTGACGCCCGCGGCCCACAGCTGCTGGTGATCGACGAGCAGCCCGGCCGGTGGGTGGTCCGTCAGATCCTCGACGACCCCGCCGGCGACCGCGACTGGGGCATCGCCGCGCAGGTCGACCTCGCCGCCTCGGACGAGGTCGGCACCGCGGTCATCCGGGTCACCGACGTCGGCCCGCTCACGGGCTAGCCGACGGTGACCTCGGTGTCCATGCCCTTGACGGCGTGGTTGGGCACCGCGCACCACAGCCGGTAGGTGCCCGGCGCCAGCTCCACCTCGATCAGGTTCGTCCAGCCGGATCCCAGGACCAGCGCATCGGTGACGTCGGGCAGCGCGTCTTCGTCGCGGGCCGTGGGCTCGTGCTCGAGCACCGTCTGCTCGATGTTCGGGCCCTCGCAGCCGCCGACCGCGCCCTCGCAGATGGTCAGGTTGTGGTGCGCGTCGCCGCTGTTGTGGACCTTCCACACCGATGTGCCGGTGGGGACGTCACCGTCGGTCCAGATCGCCATCTCGGCCATGCCGACCTCGACGTCGGGCTCGCGGTTCGCGCCACCACCGCAGGCCGTCGCGGCCAGCATCAGACCAGCCGTCACCGCAACCCACCGAGTCCCGCGCACCCGTCGTCTCCTGTCCGGCGCTGTCGACCACGAAAAGTACCGGCGTTCGGCAGGATCGCACCACCAAGGCGGCGAAGTCGACAGCAATGGGTGCAACCGTCGCTACCCACGCCGTGGTGGGACACAGCCCTCGCCGCCAGCGCCGCCTGGCGCTTGTTGTCGCGCTCGTGGTGGCGGCGGCCTTCGTCGTCGTGCCGGCGGCGGCCGGCGGCAGCGGCGTGCCGGCGCAGGCCAGCGAGGCCGAGGGCCTGTTCTTGGTCCCGCTGCCGATCCCGGAGACGC
>DATLGM010000092.1:0-17788 GCA_035540515.1 Egibacteraceae bacterium
GGGTGGTGCGGTGGTCGCACCGGCAACCGCCGTTCCGTCTGACCGCAGCCTGGCGGCGACAGGTCTGCACGCCGCGGCGCTGGCGCTGGTCGCGGTCATGGCGCTCGCGGTCGGCACGGCGCTGACCCGCCGCCCCACCCACCCCTAAATCGCGAAGGAATCTCCAGATTCCCTGTCAGGGAGAGGAATCTGGAGATTCCATCAACTTCGTGTGCGCCGCCGGGGTCGTCGGCGCCGCCGGCGGCGCCGGCGGGCGAGGTCAGACCTCGGCGAGGGCGCCGGCGATGATGTCCAGCGCCTGCTCGGCCTCCTCGCGGGTGACCGTCAGCGCCGGCGCGATGCGCAGCACGTTGCCGTACAGCCCGCCCTTGCCGATCAGCAGCCCCTGCTCGCGGCAGCGCTCCATGACCGCCGAGGCCAGCGCCGGCGCCGGCGCGCCGTCGGCGGACAGCTCCACGCCGATCATCAGGCCCTTGCCTCGGATGTCGGTCACGGCCGGCGCGGACCCGCAGCGCTCGCGCAGCCCCGACAGCAGCAACGCCCCGATCTCGCGGGCGTTGTGCTGCGTGTCGTTCTTGGCCAAGAACTGCAGGTTCGCCAGCGCCCCGACGGCCGCGAGGGGGTTGCCGCCGAACGTCGAGATCGAGTGCGCCGGAACGCTGTCGATCAGGTCGCCCCGGCCGACGACGCCGGCGATGGCCAGGCCGTTGCCCAACCCCTTGGCGAAGGTCATCAGGTCGGGCACGACGTCGTGGGCCTCGATGCCCCAGTAGTGCTCGCCGGTGCGGCCCCAGCCGGTCTGCACCTCGTCGGAGACGAACAGGATCCCGTGCTCGTCGCAGACATCCTTCAGCGCCGAGAAGTAGCCGTCGGGCGGCAGCGTGAAGCCGCCGACGCCCTGGATCGGCTCGGCGATGAGGCAGGCGACGTCGCCGGCCGTCTGTGTGTCGATCAGCTGGCGCATGTCCTCGACGCAGGCGGCGATGTACTCCTCGGGCGGCAGCTGACGCCACGGGCTGCGGGCGTGGTCGCCGTTGTGCACGTACGACACGTTCAGCGGCGAGAAGGCCGACGGTGACCACGACCGGTTGCCGGTGATCCCCACCGCCGCGAAGGACCGGCCGTGGTAGCTGTTGCGCAACGCCAGCACCTGGTTGGACCGCCGGGCGGTGCACGCCATCAGCAGCGCCGCCTCGTTCGCCTCGGTGCCCGAGGACACGAAGAACACCTTCGCATCGGGCATCGGTGCGAGGTCCGCGATGGTCTCGGCCAGCGTGATCATGGGCTCGATCAGGTACGCCGTGGACGTGTGCAGCAGCCGGCCCGCCTGCTCCTGGATCGCCTCGACGATCTCGGGCACCGCATGGCCGCTGATCGTGGTGAGGATGCCGCCGAAGAAATCCAGGTAGCGGTTGCCCTCGGCATCCCACACGTGCCGGCCTTCGCCGCGGACCAGCGCGATCGGCTGCTCGTAGTACAGCGACAGCCACGTCGGCAGCACCTCGCGGTGGCGCCCCAGCAGATCAGCGTGGCGACCCATGAGCCCGTCCTTTGCGGTGAAAAAGGCGGTGTTGCAGAGCGGTTAGGCTACCGCCACCTCGCGCCGGCCTGACGGTCGTGCGCGGCGCCTGGTCAGCGGAAAGGAAGTCGCGTGGATCGCCCCTTCTCCCGAGTCACGGCCCTGGCAACCGCGGTGCTGCTGTCACTGGCCGCGGCGTGCGGCGCCGGCCAGACCGCCGACCCCCAGGGCGGCAACGGCGCCGACGGCGGCGAACAGGAAGGCACGGAGCTGACCGTCGGCTTCGCCGCGGAGCCGGCGAACCTCGACTTCACCACCACCGACGGGGCGGCCATCCCCGAGGCGCTGCTGGTCAACGTCTACGAGGGCCTGGTCAAGATCAACCAGGACGGTGAGATCGTCCCCCTGCTCGCCGAGTCGTGGGAGATCAGCGACGATCGCACGGTCTACGACTTCCGGCTGCGCGAAGGGGTGCAGTTCACCAACGGCGAGCCGTTCACCGCCGAGGACGTGAAGTTCTCCATCGAACGGGTGCAGTCCGACGACTGGACGGTGTCGCTGAAGGCGGCGATGGACGTCGTCGAGTCGGTCGAGGCCGTCGACGACCACCACGCCCGCGTGACGCTGTCCGAGCCCAGCAACCGCTGGCTGTTCCAGATGACGACGCGCATCGGCGCGATGTTCTCCCGCGAGGGTGTGGACGACCTGGCGAACGAGCCGATCGGCACCGGCCCGTACATGCTCGACGACTGGGTCCGCGGCGACCGGATCGTCCTGGAGCGCAACCCTGACTACTGGGGCGACGCGCCCGGCATCCAGACTGTCACCTTCCGGTACTTCAACGACGCCTCGGCGCTGACCAACGCGATGCTGTCCGGCGGCGTGGACGTGATCGGGACCGTGCAGGAGCCCGAGACCCTCGAGCAGTTCGAGTCCGACGAGTACCAGGTCATCCAGGGCACGACCAATGGCGAGGTCGTCTTGTCGTTCAACAACGGCCGCGAGCCGCTGTCGGACGTCCGCGTGCGCCAGGCCATCAAGCACGCCATCGACCATGAGGCCGTCCTGGAGACCGCATGGGCGGGGCGCGGCGAGCTGATCGGGTCGATGGTGCCGCCCCACGATCCCTGGTACGAAGACCTCACGGGCGTGTACGACCACGATCCCGACCGCGCGCGCGAGCTGCTGGAGGAGGCGGACGCGACCGACCTGCAGCTGGCGTTCCGCATCCCCAACCTGCCCTACGCCGTCAGCTCCGCGCAGGTCGTGCAGTCCCAGCTGGAAGAGGTCGGCATCCGCACCAAGCTCGACGTGCTGGAGTTCCCGGCCCGCTGGCTGGAGGTGGTGTTCACCAACCACAACTACGACATGTCGATCATCGCCCACGTCGAGCCGCGCGACATCGTGACCTTCGGCGACCCGGACTACTACTGGCAGTACGACAACCCAGAGGTGCAGCAGATGCTCGACGAGGCCGACTCCGCGCAGGAGGGCCGCCGCGACGAGCTGATGCGTGACGTGGCCCGCACCATCGCCGAGGACGCTGCCGCCGACTGGCTGTTCCTGCTGCCGAACCTGATCGTGGCGGCCCCCGACGTGGACGGCCTGCCCACCAACCGCGTCGGTGAGGCGTTCGACCTGACGGAGCTGACTCGCGGGTGACCGCGGCCCGGACAGCGCAGCGGTAGCCCCAGCACAGGGAGGCGGCCGGTTCTTCTCCAGGTCCTGCGGCGCACGGGGGTGTTCCTCGTCAGCCTGCTGCTGGCGTCGATCGCGGTGTTCGCCTTCATGTCGGTGCTGCCGGGGGACCCGGCGCAGGTCGCCCTGGGGGTGCAGGCCGATCCCGAGGCGGTGGCGCAGATGCGCGCGCGGTTCGGCACCGACCGCCCGCTGGTCGTGCAGTACCTGGACTGGGTCGGCGGCCTGCCCACCGGTGACTTCGGCACCTCCTACGTCACCCAGGCGGTCATCGGCCCGCAGATCGTCGACCGGTTCCTGGTGACGCTGTGGCTGGTCGCCACCGGCATGGTCATCGCGGTGGTCATCGCCGTCCCGGTCGGCGTGGTCGCGGCCGTGCGCCACCGTGAGCCCAGCGGGGCGCTGCTGTCAGGCGCCAGCCAGGTCGGCATCGCAATCCCCAACTTCCTGGCGGGAATGCTGTTGATCGCGGTGTTCGCGGTGCACTGGCGGGTGTTCCCCGCCGGCGGCTGGACGCCACCGGTCGACGACCCCCAGCGGTTCCTGCGCGGGCTGGTGCTCCCGGCGGTCTCACTGGGACTGGTGCAGGCCGCCGTGCTGGCTCGCTACGTTCGCTCCGCGGTGCTCGACGTGCTGCGCCAGGACTTCATCCGCACCGCGCGGGCCAAGGGGCTGGGCCCGTACCGCGCGCTGGTGCGCCACGGGATGCGCAACGCCGCGATCCCGGTGGTCACGGTGCTGGGGCTGCAGCTCGCGACGCTGCTGATCGGCGCGGTCGTCGTCGAGCGGGTGTTCGTCATCCCGGGTCTCGGCAGCCTGCTGCTCGACGGGGTCGCCAACCGCGACCTGCTGCTCGTCCAGGGCGTCGTGATGGTCCTGGTGGTCGCGGTGCTGCTGGTCAACTACCTCGTCGATCTGCTGTACGTCGTGATCGACCCGCGTCTGCGGAGGGGCCAGTGACCCGCCGGCTCAACGCGAACCTGATCGTCGGGGCGGCGCTCGTCGGCCTGGTGGTCGCGCTCGCCCTGGTGTCGTTCGTGTGGACCCCCTACGAGCCGACGCGGATCAACGCCGGCGTGCGCCTGGCCGGCTACAGCAGCGACCACCTGCTCGGCACCGACCGCTTCGGCCGCGACGTGCTCAGCCAGATCATGGTCGGCGCGCGCACCACGTTGTTCGTGGGGATCGTCGCAGTGGGGGTGGCGGGGTTCGCGGGCACGCCGCTGGGCGTGATGGCGGGCATGGCGCACAGCCGCTGGGTGTCAGAGGGCATCATGCGCGCCAACGATCTGCTGCTCGCCTTCCCCGCCCTGCTGCTGGCGATCATGTTCGGCGCGGTGTTCGGCGCGAGCACGCTGACCGCGATGGTGGCCATCGGGATCGCGACGATCCCGACGTTCGCTCGCATCGCCCGCAGCCGCACACTGCAGGTGATGAAGACCGAGTACGTGCTGGCCGCCCGCGCTGCCGGCCGCACGCGTGTCGCCATCGCCATGCGCCACGTGCTGCCGAACATCGCCGCGCTGCTCATCGTGCAGGCGTCGGTGTCGTTCGCGATCGCGGTCCTGGCCGAGGCGGCGCTGTCGTTCCTGGGCTTCGGCACCGCCCCGCCGACGCCGTCGTGGGGTCGCATGCTCCAGGAAGCCCAGGGACTGCTGCGGATCGCCCCCCGGCTCACGCTGTGGCCGGGGCTGGGCATCGCCATCGCCGTGCTCGGCTTCAACCTGCTCGGCGACGGGCTGCGTGACTACCTCGACCCCCAGCTGGAGGACCGGCGGTGACGGCCGACACCGTCCTGACGGTCCAGGGGCTGTCGGTCGGCGTCCGCGACCTCACCCTGATCACCGACGTGTCCTTCGCCCTCGGGCGTGGCGAGCGCGTCGGCCTCATCGGCGAGTCCGGCTCGGGCAAGTCGCTGACCGCCCTCGCGCTGATGGGCCTGCTGCCCGAGGGTCTGCAGGCCAGCGGCAGCGCGCGGATGGACGGCGTGGACCACGACCTCGTCGGTGCCCGCGAGCAGCAGATGACCCGGGTCCGCGGCCGCGCCATGACGATGGTGTTCCAGGAGCCGATGACCGCCCTGAACCCGGTCATGAAGGTCGGCGATCAGGTCGCCGAGGTGATGCTGCTGCACGGCGCCCAGCCGGACAAGCAGGCGGCGCGCGACGCCGTCGTCGAGCTGTTCGGGCGGGTGCACCTGCCCGAACCTGAGACCACGCTGGACGCCTACCCGCACCAGCTGTCCGGCGGCCAGCGGCAACGGGTGATGCTCGCCATGGCCCTGGCGAACCGGCCGGCGCTGCTGATCTGCGACGAGCCCACGACGGCGCTCGACGTCACCGTCCAAGCGCTGATGCTCGACCTGATCATCGAGGGCGTGGAGCAGGAGGGGTCGGCGCTGCTGTTCATCACCCACGACCTGCCGGTGGTGGCGACGGTGTGCCGGCGTGTGCTGGTGATGTACGGCGGACGACTGGTCGAGGCGGGCCCGGTCCGCGAGGTCTTCACCGACCCGCGCCACCCCTACACCGACGGCCTGCTCGCGTCGTCACGGTTCACCGAGACCGCTGACGGCCGGCTGCCGACGATCCCGGGATCCGTGCCCGCCGCGGGGCGCTTCCCCTCGGGATGTCCGTTCCGAGACCGCTGTGACTCGGCGACCGACGTGTGCGCCGAGTGGCCGGGATGGACCAGTGACGGCGACCGGGGGTTCGCGTGCTGGCATCCGCGAGGCGGCGGCCGTGACTGAGCAGCCGCTGATCGAGGTGCGCGACCTGCGCCGTGTCTACACCCGGCCGCGGACCTCGCTGCGCCGGCCACCGCCCACGATCGAGGCGCTCAGGGGCGTGTCCTTCGAGGTTCACCGGGGGCAGCGGTTCGGGATCGTCGGCGAGTCGGGATCCGGCAAGTCGACGCTGCTGCGCCTGCTGTGCGCGCTGGACGAGCCCACCTCGGGATCGATCCGCTTCGACGGGCAGGAGATCACCGGCGGCCGCGAGCGCGACCTGCGCTTCTTGCGGTCCGAGCTGCAGATCGTCTTCCAGGACCCGATGGGGTCGCTGAACCCGCGGATGCGCGTCCGCGACATCATCCGCGAGCCGCTGGTCGCCCAGCGCCACCCCGATCCCGACGGCCGGCTCGCCGAGCTCCTGCCCGCCGTGGGCCTGCCCCCCGACTCGCCCCGCCGCTATCCCCACCAGTTCTCCGGCGGCCAGCGCCAGCGCATCGCGATCGCCCGCGCGCTGGCGCCGCAGCCCTCGGTGCTCGTAGCCGACGAGCCCGTCAGCGCACTCGACGTGTCGGTCCAGGCGCAGATACTGAACCTGCTCGCCGACCTCGTCGACGAGTTCAACCTCACCCTCGTGTTCGTGGCCCACGACCTGTCGGTCGTCCGTCACGTGTGCGACACGGTGGCGGTCATGAACCAGGGGCGATTGTCGAGCTGGGACCCACCGCACAGATCCACGACGCTCCGCGCGACCCGTACACCCGCCGGCTCGTCGCCGCTGTCCCGACGCTGGAGAAGGCGCTGGCCGGTGTGCAGGCGGCGGACCTGGCCGCAGGGGTCACCGACGAGGAGTCACCGACATGAGCGCCGCCGCACGACCCGGTCAGCGACCCTCATGAGCGTCTCGGAGCGACCGGAAGAGGTGCACCCGCCGACGCGGCCGGGGCCGACCAACACGCTCACCGACGTCGACGGCCTCCGGGTGGGGCATCACACCGCGGTCGGCGACGGGTGGCTGACCGGCGTGACAGCGGTGCTCGCCCCCGACGGCGGCGCGGTGGGCGGCGTCGACGTCCGCGGCGGCGGGCCTGGGACCCGCGAGACGGACCTGCTGGACCCCCGCAACGTCGTCGAGCGTCTGCACGCCGTGGTGCTGTCGGGCGGCAGCGCCTTCGGGCTCGCCGCCGCCGACGGGGTGATGCAGCGGCTGGCCGAGCAAGGAGTGGGCGTTGCGGTCGGACCGCCGCCGGGCGCCGAGCAGGGCACGCCCACCATGGTCGTGCCCATCGTGCCGTCCGCCGTGGTGTTCGACCTCGGCCGTGGTGGCGGTGGCGCCCGCCCGCCGGACGCGGCGATGGGTGGCGCGGCGTTTGACGCGGCGATCGCAGACGGAGGCGAGGCCGTGGCGCTGGGGTCGGTCGGCGCCGGCGCCGGCGCGACCGCCGGCCACCTCAAGGGCGGCGTGGGATCGGCCAGCACCGTCCTGCCGACCGGCGTGACCGTCGCGGCGTTGGTGGTCGCCAACCCGGTGGGCTCCCCCGTCAATCCCGACACCGGCCGGCTGTACGGCGAGCCGATCTGCGCCGCCGGCGACATCCCCGCGCTGGGGTCTCCGAGTGACGACGAGATCGCCGAGTTCTGCCGCACCGCCGCCGCCCAGCGGCGCGCGCTGACGCTGAACACCACCCTCGCGATCGTCGCGACCGACGCGACCCTGACCAAGGCCCAGTGCGCCAAGATCGCCGGTATCGGCCACGACGGGCTCGCCAGAGGCATCCGGCCGGTGCACTCGATGCTCGACGGCGACACCGTGTTCACCATGGCGACGTGCCGGCGGCCCGCCCCGGGCCTGTTCGAGCTGCAAGACCTGCTGGCCGCCGCGGCCGACTGCGTCACCCGCGCCGTCGTCCGCGGGATGCTCGCCGCCGAGTCCGTGTCGACTCCCGCCGGTTCCTGGCCGTCGTACCGCGACGCGTTCGGCACCGCCTTCCGACCGAAGGACACCGCGTGACCCACCTGGCTCCCCCCTACCCCGACGGGTTGCCGATCGGCGACGGGTGGCGCCCGACCGCCCAGACCGTCGACGTCGAGTTCCCCTACGACGGGTCGACCGTCTGCTCGGCGCCCGTCGGGTCGGTCGACGACGCCCGCGCCGCGCTGGACGCGGCGGTAGCGATCGCACCGGCGGTCGCGCGGCTGCCGTCGCGGGTGCGCCGGGAGCTGCTGCTGCGAGCCCACGCCAACCTCGAGGCCCGCCGGCTGCAGATGGAGCAGATGCTGGTGCTGGAGACCGGCAAGCCGCTGGTCGACTGCCGCGTCGAGGTCGACCGGGCGCTGGTGACGCTGGCGGCTTCGGCGGAGGAGGTGGCCCGGCTCCACGGCGAGACCGTAGCGCTGGACCTGCTGCCCGCCGGCGACGGGATGTTCGGGTTCTGGGTGCGGCGGCCCATCGGCGTGGTCGTCGGCATCACCGGCTTCAACTACCCGCTGCTGCTCGCCATGCACAAGATCGGTCCCGCCATCGCCGCGGGCTGCCCCGTGATCTGCAAGCCGGCGCCGCAGACGCCGCTGGCGACGCTGTGGCTCGCCGACCTGATCCGCCTCGCCGCGTACGACACGGGGGTGCCGCCGGCGATCGTGCAGGTCGTCACGGGGGATGTCGAGGTGGGCGCGGCGCTGGTCACCGACCGGCGGGTCGGGGCGGTGTCGTTCACCGGCTCGGCGGCCGTCGGGCACACCATCGCCCGCGACGCCGCACCCACCAAGGTGCTGCTGGAGCTGGGATCCAACGCCGCGCTGGTCGTCGCCGACGACGCCGACCTCGACGCCGCCGTCGGCGCGGTGCTGCGCGGCGGCTACTACGCGTCAGGCCAGGCGTGCATCTCCGTGCAGCGCGTCCTGGTCCACAAGGCGGTCGCCGACGAGTTCGTCGCCCGGCTGACCCAGCGACTGGACGAAGTCGTCGTCGGCGACCCACGGGATCCCGCGACCCGCGTGTCGGCCCTGATCGATCAGCGGTCCGCCCAGCGGGTGCTCGAATGGGAGGAGCGCGCCGTCGAGGCGGGTGCGCGGCGCGTCGCCGGCGGTGGTCAGGACGGCCGGGTGGTGCGACCGACGGTGCTCGTCGACGTCCCTGACGGCGTCGCCGCGTGGGACGAGGAGATCTTCGGACCGGTCGTGTGCGTGCGGACCGTCGATGACGTCGACGCGGCGCTCGACGCGGTCAACGCGTCGCGCTACGGGCTGCACGCCAGCGTGTTCACCACCTCGCTGGAGACCGCGTTCGCGGCGATCGATCGGCTCGACGTCGGCGGCGTGATCATCAACGAGGTGCCCGGGTTCCGCGCCGACAGCATGCCGTACGGCGGCGTGAAGGACTCCGGGATCGGACGCGAGGGACCCCGGTTCGCCGTCGAGGAGCTGACCGTCACGAGGATGGCGATCATCCGGCCGTCCACGGGGGGTGGCGCGTGACCGACTACGCCGGGCTGTTCCGCCTCGACGGGCGCCGTGCGGTGGTGGTGGGCGCCGGCAGCGGCATCGGCCGCGAGTCGGCGCTCGCCCTGGCCGCACACGGGGCGGTGGTGGTGTGCGCCGACCGTGACGCCGACGCCGCCGCCGCGACCGCGCAGCACGCCGGCGGCGGTGCCGCGGCGCACCAGGTGGACGTGTTGGACATCGACTCGGTGCGGTCACTGGCCGAGGCGTTTCCCGACACCCATGCCCTGGTCGTGACGCCGGCCACAAACGTGCGCAAGCGGATCGTCGACTACACCCACGACGAGTTCGACCGGGTCGTGTCGCTGAACCTGCGCGCCTCGTTCGACCTCGTGCGGGCGTTCGGGCCGACGATGGTCGCACGGGGCGCCGGCAGCATCATCGGGTTCTCCTCGATCCGGGGCACGGTCGTCGAGCCGGGCCAGGGGGTGTACGCGGCGACCAAGGCCGGCCTGGTCCAGCTGCTGCGGACGGCCGCCGCCGAGCTCGGTCCGGCGGGGGTGCGCGTGAACGCTGTTGCTCCCGGCGTGGTGGAGACGCCCCTGACCGAGCAGATCAAGGCCAACCCCCAGTGGTACCAGGCCTACGCCGCCAAGAGCGCGTTCGGTCGGTGGGCGCAGCCCTCGGAGCTGGCCGGCGCGGTGGTGTTCCTGGCCTCGGACGCGTCGACGTTCGTGACGGGCGCGGTGATCAACGTCGACGGCGGGTGGACCGCCATCGACGGCCGTTTCGACCCGCCGGCGTGATGGGCGACACGTCGGACGCCTCCTCGCCGGCCGACCTGCCGGCCGTCGCGATGCTCGACGCGTTCGCCGAGCGGACGCTCTCGCCGGTCGAGGTGTTCGACGCGGTCGCGGACCGCATCGCGGCGTGGGAACCCACGATCCGGGCGCTGTACGCGCCCCGGCTGGACCAGGCCCGCGAGGAGGCGCAAGCGGCACAGCAGCGGTGGGCCGCGGGCACGCCGGCGGGGCCGCTGGACGGCGTGCCGATCACGATCAAGGAGAACATCGCCACGCGCGGCACCCCCATCCCCCAGGGCACGGCGGCCACGGACCTGGTCCCCGCCGAACACGACGCCCCGCCGGCGGCGCGCGTGATCGAGGCCGGCGCCGTCGTGCTCGCCAAGACGACGATGCCCGACTACGGGATGCTGTCGTCCGGGCTGTCGTCGTTCCACCCGCTGACCCGCAACCCCTGGAACCCGGCGTGGAACCCGGGCGGGTCGAGCGCAGGGGCAGCGGCCGCCGGTGCTGCGGGGTACGGGCCCCTGCACCTGGGCAGCGACATCGGCGGGTCGGTGCGGCTGCCCGCCGGCTGGACGGGCCTGGTCGGCTTCAAGCCCAGCCTCGGCCGGATCCCCATCCACCCCCCGTACTTCGGCCGGGTCGTCGGGCCGATGACCCGCACCGTCGCCGACACCGCGCTGCTGATGAGCGTGGCGTCGGCCCCCGACCACCGCGACCACATGAGCCTGCCGCCGGCCGACATCGACTGGCGGGCGCTGGACACCGACGTGCGCGGTCTGCGGATCGGGGTGTGGACCGACGCCGGCAGCGGTCTGCCAGTCGACCCAGAGGTCGGGGCTGCGGTCGCCGCCGTCGCCGCGCTGCTCGCCGACGCCGGGGCGGTGGTCGAGCCGATCGCCCCGTTCTTCACGCCGGAGATGCTGCACGACCTCGACCTGTTCTGGCGGGTCCGATCCTGGGTCGACTTCGCGGCGCTCCCCCCCGACCGGCAGGCCAGCGTCCTGCCGTTCATCGCCCAGTGGTGCCGCTCGGGCGCCGGCGTCTTAGGCGAGGAGCTGATGCGCTGCGTCAACCGCACCCTGGAGATCCGGGAGGCCACGGTCGGCGCGACCCAGCCGTTCGACTACGTCGTGTCCCCCGTGGCGCCCGTCCCGACGTTCCCTGCCGAGTGGGCGTCGCCGACCAACGAGGTCGACACGACCATGCACCACATCGCGTTCACCGCCCCGCTGTCGATGTCCGAGCAGCCGGCGGTGTCGGTCAACTGCGGGTTCACCGCCGAGGGCAAGCCGATCGCGGTGCAGATCGCCGGCCGGCGCTTCGACGACCTAGGCGTCCTGCGCGTCGCGCGCTGGTACGAAGACGCCCGGCCGCCGGCGGCGACCCCCGCATGGCCATCCGCTCCGTGAGCCCGACGAACGGTCAGCCGGCCGGCGGCTGGTCAGGCTCGGCTGGGACCAGGCGGATGCGGTCGATCCGTCGGTCCGCGACGCCGGTGACCTCCAGCCGCCACCCCTCCACGGTGACCTCCTCACCGGCTTTGGGCAGCCGGCCCGTGCGCTCCAGCACCAGTCCCGCCACGGTCGTGTAGTCACCGGCGGGCAGTTCGACGCCGATGTCGACCAGGTCGTGGATGGGATATGAGCCGGGCACCGTGTAGGAGCCGTCGGGATGCTGCTCAGCGGCCTGGACGTCCGGGTCGGCTTCGTCCCAAATCTCGCCGACGAGCTCCTCGATGAGGTCTTCGACCGTGATGATCCCTTCGGTGCCCCCGTGCTCGTTGATGACGACCGCGATCTGCTGGCGCTTGGCCTGCAGCGCGCGCAGGGCATCCAGGGCGCCGACCGTCTCGGGTAACACCATCGCCGGCCGGACGACGGTGCCGACCTCGCCGCTGCTGTCGACCAGATCGCGGAGATGCACGATCCCCATGACGTCATCGAGATTCCCGCGGAACACCGGGGCGCGGGAGTGGCCGGTCTCGACCAGCGTCCTGACGGCCTCTGTCACCGACGTGTCCCCGGGGATGCCCACGACGGCGGGGCGGGGCACCAGCAGCTGGCGCACGGTGCGGTCGGCGAACTCGAAGGCGCCGCTGATGATGTCGCGCTCGTGCTCGGTGAGCTCCGGCTGAACCGCCACCATGTCGCGCAGCTCCTCCTCGGTGACGTCTTCGCGCTGGCGGGTCGGGTCCCCCCCAAACAGCCGCACGAGCAGATCCGTGGAGCGGGCCAGGAACCACACGGCGGGTGTGGCGATGGTGGCGACGGCTGCCAGCGGCCGGGCCGCAACAAGCCCCCACCACTCCGTGCGCTGCATCGCCAGCCGCTTGGGTGCGAGCTCGCCGACGACGAGGGTGACGAAGGTCAGGATCAACGTGACGAGCATGATGGCGACAGGTCTGGCCGCCCCGCCGATCGGGGACAGCAGGCGCGCGACCGGCTCAGCAAGCGTCACCGCCGCTGTCGCCGAGGCGAGGAAGCCGGCCAGCGTGATCCCGATCTGGATCGTGGCCAGGAAGCGGTTGGGGTCTCGGGCGAGCCGCGCCAACGTCTGTCCCGCCCGCCCGCCGGCTTGCAGCCGGTTCAACTGCCCCTCCCGGAGGCTGATCAAGGCGATCTCGCTGCCGGCGAAAGCGGCGTTGAGCATGATGAGCACAGCGACGAGGAGCAGCTGCTGCCAGATTTCCTGCACGGGGCGACCTCGCGGGTGAGTGGCGGATGGCAATGATGGCGCGCGAAGGGGGCAATTGGCCGTTCAGCGGCGCGGAGATCCACCGTTTGTCGGTTGCCATGACGGGTTGATGGGCCAGACTGGCCCATCAACCCCATCGGTAAAGGTGTTGCTGTGAACCGCATTGGCCATGTCATCGCCGGCAAGACCGCCGGCGCCTTCGAGCGCGTCGGCCCCGTGTACAACCCCGCCACCGGCGAGCAGACCGGTGCGGTGGCGCTGGCGTCGGAGTCGGAGGTGGACGCGGCGGTCGCCGCGGCGGCGGAGGCCTTCCCGGCGTGGCGCGCCACCAGCCTGTCCAAGCGCACCGAGATCATGCTCGCGTTCCACCACCTGCTGGTCGACAACCGCCAGCGGCTGGCGGCCGCGATCACCGCCGAGCACGGCAAGGTGCTCTCCGACGCCGCCGGCGAGGTCACCCGCGGCATCGAGTGCGTCGAGTTCGCCTCGGGCCTGTCCCACCTGCTCAAGGGCGGCTACAACGAGCAGGTCTCGACGGGCATCGACGTGTACGAGATCAAGCAGCCCCTCGGCGTCGTGGCGGGCATCACCCCGTTCAACTTCCCGGTCATGGTGCCGTTGTGGATGATCCCCAACGCCCTGGCGTGCGGGAACACGTTCGTGCTCAAGCCCAGCGAGAAGGACCCGTCACCGTCACTGCTGATCGCCGAGCTGCTGGCCGAGGCCGGGCTGCCCGACGGCGTGTTCAACGTGGTGCACGGCGACGCGGTCGCGGTCAACCGGATCCTGGACCACCCGGACGTGCAGGCGGTCAGCTTCGTCGGGTCCACGCCGATCGCCCGGCACGTCTACGAGCGCGGCACCCAGGCCGGCAAGCGTGTCCAGGCGCTGGGCGGGGCGAAGAACCACATGATCGTGCTGCCCGACGCCGACCTCGACCTTGCCGCTGACGCGGCCGTCTCCGCAGCGTACGGCTCCGCCGGCGAGCGATGCATGGCCGTCTCGGTGGTGGTTCCCGTCGGCGACATCGCGGGCCCGCTGGTCGACGCCATCGCCAAGCGGATCGCCCACCTGCAGATCGGCGACGGGACGGACCCCGCCTCGGAGATGGGGCCGCTCATCACCCGCGAGCACCGCGACAAGGTTGCGTCGTACATCGGCCTGGCTGCCGAGGAGGGCGCGACGGTGGTGGTCGACGGGCGCGAGGAGTCGTTCGCCGGCGACGGGTTCTTCCTGGGCGTCAGCCTGCTCGACGGGGTCACGCCCGACATGCAGGCGTACCGCGACGAGATCTTCGGACCGGTCCTCTCCGTCGTCCGCGCCGGCACCTACGACGAGGCGCTGGCCCTGGTCAACGACAACCCGTATGGCAACGGCACCGCGATCTTCACCCGCGACGGCGGCGCGGCCCGGCAGTTCCAGTTCGACGTGCAGGCGGGCATGGTCGGCGTGAACGTGCCGATCCCGGTGCCGGCCGGGCACTTCTCGTTCGGCGGGTGGAAGGACAGCCTGTTCGGCGACAGCCACATGTACGGCCCGGAGGGCATCCACTTCTATACCCGGACCAAGGTCGTCACGTCGCGGTGGCCGGACCCGGCGACCAGCCAGGTCGACCTCGGCTTCCCCTCCAACCGCTGACTTGGCGGGGGTGGCGGGGTCCCCGGTCGATCAGATGACGGGCGGCTCTCGGTAGATCCCGAACACATCCTTCATCGCCCCGCAGATCTCGCCCAAGGTGGCGTCCGCACGTACGGCGTCCATGATCACCGGCACGAGGTTGTCGTCGCTGCGGCAGGCGATGCGCAGGTCCTCCAGTGCCTTGTCGACGGCGTTGCCGTCGCGGTTGGCGCGCCAGTCGGCCAGCCGTGCTTCCTGCGCGCGCTCGACTTCGGCCGAGATGCGCAGGATCTCCAGGTCCGGCTCGTCGGAGTCGGTGTGGACGTTGACGCCCACGATGCGCTTGGTGCCCTTCTCCAGCGCCTTCTGGTACGTGAACGCGGCGTCGGCGATCTCGGACATGAACCAGCCGGTCTCGATGCCGTGCAGCAGGCCGCCGGTGATCGTGCCGTCGGGCGACATGTCCAAGATGCGGGTGAAGTACGCCTCGGTGTCGGCTTCGACCTTGTCGGTCATCCACTCCACGAACCACGACCCGCCCAGGGGGTCGATCGTGTTGGTCACGCCGGTCTCCTCGGCGATGACCTGCTGGGTGCGCAGCGCCACCTTCGCGGCGTGGTCCGAAGGCAGGGCGAGCACCTCGTCGAGCGCGTTGGTGTGCAGCGACTGCGTCCCGCCCAGGACCGCCGCCATCGCCTCCAGCGCCGTGCGGACGATGTTGTTGTCAGGCTGCTGGGCGGTCAGCGAGACGCCGGCGGTCTGCGTGTGGAACCGCATCAGCATGGCCTTGTCGGCGGTTGCGCCGTAGCGCTCCTTCATCCACCGCGCCCAGATCCGCCGGCCGGCGCGGAACTTGCCGATCTCCTCGAAGAAGTCGATGTGCGAGTCGAAGAAGAACGACAGCCGGGGTGCGAACTTGTCGACGTCCAGGCCGCGCGACTTGCCCAGCTCGACGTACGAGAAGCCCGCGGCCAGCGTGAACGCCAGCTCCTGCGCGGCCGTCGAGCCGGCCTCGCGGATGTGGTAGCCGCTGATGGAGATCGGGTGGTAGCGCGGGACGTTCTTGGAGGTGAACTCCATCAGGTCGCCGATGAGGCGCAGGTGCGGCTCAGGGGGGAACAGCCACTCCTTCTGGGCGATGTACTCCTTGTGGATGTCGGTCTGCAGCGTCCCGCCCAGCTGCTCGATCGAGAAGCCCTGGCGCTCGGCGGCGACGGCGTACATCGCGAACAGCACGACCGCGGGCCCGTTGATCGTCATCGACGTGGTGATGTCGCCCAGCGGGATCCCGTCGAACAGCCGCTGCACGTCGTCGATCGTGTCGACGGCCACCCCGCAGTGGCCGACCTCGCCCTCGGACTCGGGCTCGTCGCTGTCGCGGCCCATCAGCGTGGGCATGTCGAAGGCGACGGACAGGCCGTGCTGGCCGGCGCGCAGCAGGTCGTGGTACCGCTTGTTGGTGTCCTCAACGCTGCCAAAACCAGCAAACTGTCTGATTGTCCACGGCTTGCCGCGGTACATCGACGGATACACGCCACGCGTGAACGGATAGACCCCCGGGTACCCGACGCGCTCGACGTCGACGGTGTAGTTGTGCGGACCCACCAGCGGCGGCACCTCGACCTCGGACAGGGTCGTGAAGTCCTCGTCGCGCTCGGGGGTCGCGGCGTAGCGACGCTCCCATTCTTCGTGAGCGGTCACAGCAGGTGCTCCTGAGGTAGGCGGGGAAGAACACGAGGGGCGCGGTTCATTGTGCCACCGGCCGTTCTGCCACAATCCGCGCCGGCCAGCAGTGACAAGCGAGGAACCATGACCACGCTCGATGCCGACCTGTCCGTTACTTCGACGTTCGAGTCGACGAATCCCGCCTCGGGCGACGTGATCGGCACCTTCCCGGTCCACTCCCCTGACGACGTGCGTGCCGCCGTGGAGCGGGCTCGCACCGCCGCGGCGTGGTGGGGCGGTCTGGACTTCGACGCTCGCAAGCGCCGCCTGCTGGGGTTCAAGGCCCTGCTCGCCAAGCGCCAGGACGACCTGTGCCAGCTGATCAGCCGGGAGACGGGCAAGCCGGTCGACGACGCCAGGATCGAGCTGGTGCTCGCCATCGACCACCTGGACTGGGCGGCCAAGCACGCCGAGAAGGTGCTGGGGCCGCGGCGGGTTCCCAGCACGCTGCTGTACGCCAACCACCGCGCGATGCTCGAGTACGAGCCCGCCGGCGTGGTGGGCGTCATCGGCCCGTGGAACTACCCGCTGCACACCCCGCTGGGGTCGATCACCTACGCGCTGGCGGCCGGCAACACCGTGGTCTACAAGCCCAGTGAGTACACGCCGGCGGTCGGGCAGTGGCTGGTGCGCACCTTCGGCGACGTCGTCGGCGAGCACCCGGTGCTGCAGCTGGTCACCGGCTTCGGCGAGACCGGCAGCGCGCTGTGCCGCGCCGGCGTGGACGTGCTGGCGTTCACCGGCTCCGCGTCCACCGGTCGCAAGGTGATGGCCGCGTGCGCCGAGACGCTGACCAAGGTCGTCATGGAGTGCGGCGGCAAGGACGCGATGATCGTCACCGCCGACGCCGACCTGGACGCCGCCGCCGCCGGCGCGGTGTGGGCGAGTTGCGCGAACGCCGGCCAGACGTGCGCCGGCGTCGAACGGGTCTACGTCGAGGCGCCGGTGTACGACGCGTTCGTCGACAAGGTGGTGACCGCCGCCAGAGCCCTGCGGGCCGGCACCGACGACGCCTTCGGCCCCATGACCATGCCGAGCCAGATCGACGTCATCCGCCGCCACCTCGACGAGGCGCTGCAACGCGGTGCCCGAGCGATCGTCGGCGGCCCCGAGTCCATCGACCCGCCCTACGTCCACCCCGTCGTGCTCGTCGACGTCCCCGAGGACACCGCCGTGATGCGCGAGGAGACCTTCGGCCCGCTGCTGCCCATCGTGAAGGTCGCCGACGTCGACGAGGCGGTCGCCCGCACCAATGACTCCGACTACGGTCTGGGCGCGAGCGTGTACGCCAGCGAGGGTGGTGAGGCCATCGCCCGCCGGCTGCGCGTCGGCATGGTGGCGGTGAACTCGGTGATCTCGTTCGCGGCCCTGCCGGCGCTGCCGTTCGGCGGGCGCGGCGAGTCGGGGTTCGGTCGCATCCACGGCGAGGACGGGCTGCGCGAGTTCACCCAGCCACGAGCGATCACCGTCAAGCGCTTCTCCGCCCCGATCGACGTCGCCCGGTTCGACCGGCAGTCGTGGGCGATGACGCAGATCGGTCGCGTGGTCAAGCTGCTGCAC
>DATLGM010000093.1:0-17078 GCA_035540515.1 Egibacteraceae bacterium
CCCCCGCACGCAGGCGATGATCGAGCTGGTCGACGGCGGTGAGATCGGACAGGTCCGTCTCGCGCACGCCGCGCTGAGCCACCGGATGCGTGACCTGGACAGCTTCCGCGCCGATCCCGCGGCCGGCGGCGGGGCGCTGCTGGACGTGGGCGTGCAGGCGGTCGCCGCGGTTCGCTGGCTGCTGGCGGAGGAGCCCGACGCAGTGCAGGCCTTGGTGCGCCGCTGGCGCACGGGCGTGGACGGCGCCACCGTCGCGTTGCTGTCGTTCCCGTCGGGGGCGGCGGCCTCGGTCGCGGTGTCGTTCGAGGCCGCGGCGGCCGAGGTGCTGGAGGTGGCGGGCACGTACGGCAGCGTGCGCGCCGGCGCCCCGTTCACCGCGGGCGCCGACGAGGAGGTCGCGCTCGAGCGTGACGGTCGCGTGGTGGGCACGTGGCGCGCGGATCCCCGGGTGCGGATGCTGTCGGCGTTCGCCCACGCCGCCGCCGGCCGCGGGGAGGCACCGCTGCCGGTGGAGGACGCGGTGGCCACGGCCTCCGTGCTCGACGCGGTCCGGGCAGCCGCGGGTTAGCATCGCGGCATCACCCACAAGGAGACGGAATTGGCCAAGTTCGTGGCGCTGTACGCCAACCCCGACGATGCCGAGGGCTTCGAGCAGCACATGCGCAGCACCCACATCCCCATCTGCGAGCAGTGGCCCGGGGTGCAGCAGATCCGCGTCACGCGGTTCTCCTCCACGCCTCGCGGGACCGACGCCCCGTACCACCTGATGTTCGAAGCCGAGTTCACCTCCGACGAGGAGATGGCCGCGGCGCTGCGCAGCGAGTCCGGCGCCGAGTCGGCGCGTGACGCCAAGGCGATGGCGCAGCAGTACGGGGTGGAGCTGACGATGCTGCTCGGCGGCGACTTCTGAACCCATGACGGCCGTGGTCCCGCTCCGTCTGGCCGCCGGCGGCCTGCTCACGCTGCTCGCGCTCATGGCGCTGGCAACCCCCGCCGCCGCCCACGGCCGCGGCAGCGAGGCCACGAACTTCGTCAGCCGGATCGTGCAGACGCCGGACATCCCGGGGGTGACGTGGGAGGTGTTCGGCGGGGACCAGTATCTGTCGGTCACCAACACTTCGGACACCGAGGTCGTCGTCGCCGGCTACGAGGGCGAGCCCTACCTGCGGGTCGGCCCCGACGGCGTCTACGAGAACCAGGCGTCGGAGGCTGCCTACGTCAACGAGGAGCGCTATGGCGACGTCGGGATGCTGCCCGACGATGTGGGTCCCAACTTCGAGCCCCGCTGGACGCAGGTGGCGTCACGTCCCACGTACGCATGGCACGACCACCGCATCCACTGGATGAGCCCCACGCTGCCCCCAGTGGTGACCGACGAGTCCCGCGAGGTCGTGATCCCGCTGGGCCCGGGCGGCTCGGACCAGTGGGTCGTGCCGTTCACCGTCGACGGCGCCGAGCACGAGGTGACCGGCGAGACCCGCTACGTACCGCCCCCGTCGCCCTTGCCCTGGCTGGCGTTGGCCTTGGTGTTGACCGCCCCGGCCCTGCTCGGTGTGTGGCGGTCCCGGGGCAACCCGGCATGGGTGACCCTGCTGGCCCGTCCCGCCGCGGCGGTGCTCGTCGTCGTCGCCGTGCTCAACGGCACGCACCTGCTCGACGACTTCCTGGCGGTCCCGCTGCCCGTCGCCAACCAGATCGTGTCCGCCATCCAGACGGCGTTGTTCATCGCCCTGGGGGTCTTCGGCGGGCTGGTGGCGTGGCGCGGTCGTGACGGTGCGTTCACGGCGCTGGGCGTGGGCTCCGGCGGCATCCTGATCGGCCAGGGGCTGCTGTACCTCGACGTGCTCGGAGCGGCCGCCTCGGCGAGCATCTTCCCGGACTGGACGACGCGGCTGATCATCGCGCTGTCGATCATGCAGGCGCTGTGGGTCATGGCGGTCGCGATCATCGGCAACCGGCGCATGGCCGCCGAGGTGCAGGCGGTCGAGCCGGCGGCTGCCGACGACGTCCCCGCCGGCGTGGGGGAGTGACGCCGACGTCCGCGGTGACCCTCGTGGTCACCGACCTCGACGGGACGCTGTGGGACGCCGACGAGCGCATCCACGACCGCACGCTGGTGGCGCTGCACGAGCTGGAGCGCCGCGGCACGCCGCTGCTGGTGGCGACGGGGCGCCGGCCGCGCAACGCCGCCGCCGCGCTGGCACGTGACGGGCTGCGCCCACCGGCCGTCGCCCTGGACGGGGCGGTCGGCCACTACCTGGACAGCTACGAGTCGTTTCACCGCGCGCCGTTTCCCCGCGAGGCGGCGGTGGCGGTGCTGACGGCCTTCGAAGACGCGGGGCTGTCGCCGTGCCTGTACGTCGACCGCCCCGACGCGGACGTGGTCGTCGGGCACCGGCCGGCCACCCGTCCTGAGCACCTGGACCACATCGGCCGCTGGCTCGCCAGGGACGACGTCCGCACGGTCGTCATGGAAGAGGACGTGCTCGCCGTCGGGATCGTGGGCCAGCCGGCGTCGAGGTTGCAGCCGGTCGCTGACGCCATCGCCGAGCATGCCGCTGCGGCCGTCACCCGGGACCTGTACTTCGGCGACGCGACGCTCATCGCTCGTCCCAAGGGCATCAGCAAGTGGGAGGGCGTGGTCGCGTACTGCGAGCGCCATGACATCGACCCCGGTGGGGTCCTGGCCCTCGGCGACGGCGAGAACGACCTGGAGCTGCTTGCGGCAGCGAGCGTCGCGTGCGTCGTCAGCGACGGGTGCGAGGCGGCCCTGGCGCTGGCCGACCACGTCATCGAGCCGGCGTCCGCCGGCGGGTGGTGCGCCGTGCTGGACCTGGTGTGAGCGGTTAGTGCAGCTCGCGGGCGAGCATGTCCATCAGCAGGCAGTCGTGCCACTGCCCGTCGGGCCCGCGTTCGTACTGGCGCATCACCCCGACGGGCTTGAACCCCACGCGCTGGTACGTCCGGATGGCGCGCTCGTTCTCCACAGCGGGGTCGATGACGAGACGATGGTGGCCTTTGTCATGGAACAGGTGGCGGGCCAGGGTGCGGACCGTGTCGGTGCCCAGGCCCTTGCCGTGCCAGTCCGGGTGGATGAACAGGTCGATGCTGGCGTGGCGGTAGTCCGGTGCCGGCTCCTCGAAGTACTGCACCGAGCCGATGACCTGGTCGTCGACCTCGATGGCGAACACCGTCGAGTGGGTCCCACCGATCAGCTCGCTGCGGACCCGCTCGACGTCGTACCGGCCCCACCACCTGGCGATCTCGGGCGTGGCGATGATGGCGGCCAACGCCTCCGCGTCGTCCGCCGTGACCGCCCGCAACACCGTGGCAGTGCCGTGCAGCACCGTCATCTCGACCCCCTTTCCGCCGCTCATGGTGCCACGACAGGCTGCTGGGCCCGAAGGAGCGGCGCGTGAGACTCCAAGCGGTCTTCCTCGACCTGATGGGGACGGTCCTGTACGACCCCTACATCGAGGCGCTCGAGGCCGCGACGGGCATGAGCGTCGCGGACGCCCACGCCGTGAAGGACCCCGACTCCTGGCCGCAGTTCGAGTGCGGGGCGATCGACGAGGCCGAGTTCGTCCGGCGCTTCTTCAGCGACCGCACGTTGGAGGGACAGTTCGACGTCGAGGCGTTCCACCGGGTGCGTCGTGAGGGGTACCGGTTCCTGCCCGGCATGGCCGAGGTCGTCGAGCAGCTGCGCGGCCGCGTGGCGCGCTACGTGGCCAGCAACTACCCGGTGTGGATCGACGAGATGGCCGAGGTGTTCGACTTCGCGCGGCACTTCGACGGCGTCTACGCCAGCTGCCACCTGGGAGTCCGCAAGCCGGATCGCCGCTTCTACGAGGCGCTGCTGGACGACGTGGGCGCGCCCGCGTCGGCGTGTCTGTTCGTCGACGACCGCCGGGCCAACTGCGATGCCGCAGCCGCCGTCGGCATGCACGTCCACCTGTTCCGCGACGCCGAGGCGCTCCGCACTGACCTGCGCCGCTACGGGGTGCTGCCACCAACGGACGAGGGTGGCTAGGCCGTTCGGGCCCCAACGTCTGGTCTGTTCTGCTCATTGACACCTGGTCAGGCCGATCGAACACTGCTGCCAGCCCTGACCCGGAGGTGCGGTGGACGCCGACCTGCAAACCGTCCTGCGCGTGATCAACGTCGTCGTGTACGGCGGCGTGACGTTTGCTGCCTGGCGACTGCACCGGCGTCTGCGGACCACGCACTCCGCTTGGTTGGTGCTCACGTTCCTGACCGTGGCGGTGGTCGTCGCTGCCTCGTTGTTGCTGCCGCCAGCCTCCCCGGACGAGTCACCTGCTCTGCAGCTCGTGCGGGACGTGAACCTCATCGTGCTGCTGTGCTTCCCGTTCGCGCTGTACCGATTCACCGCGGCGTTTGGGCGGCCGCCCGGCTGGATCGAGTGGTTCGCTCGGGCCGGCCTTCTCGCTGTCGCAATCGTGACGCTGATGATGCCCGCGCTGCCCGTCGCCGGACAGCCGCGGTCCGACGCCGTCAACGCCTACGTGATCAGCGTGCTCGCCTACTGGACCGTGCTGTCGCTGTGGGTGGCCCACCGGCTGTGGCGGGGTGGCTCCGGTCAACCGGCGGTCGCACGGCGGCGGATGCAGATGCTGGCGTCCGCGGCGGTGGTGATGAACGTCGCGTTGCTGCTGGCGGGGGCGAACAACGCTCCCGGTAGCCCGCTCGCGCTGATCACGAACGTGCTCGTGTGGCTCAGCGCCGGGTTGTTCCTGCTGGGGTTCGCGCCGCCCAGCGGTCTGCGTCACGCCTGGCGGCAGGACGACGAGCGGCGCCTGCGCCAAGCCGAGGCCTCCTTGATGAGCGCCACCACCGCAGAGCAGGTCGCCGACCTCATCGTGCCGCACGTCGCCACCTTGCTGGGCGGGCACGGCGCAGCCCTGCTCGATCGTCAGGCGCGACCGCTGGCCGCCCAGGGGTTCGCCGAGCGCGACCTCGTCGACATCCGGACGGCACCCGAGGAGACGATCACCCGCAGCCGTCTGGTCCTGCCGCTGGACGCCGGATGGCTCGTGGTGCAGGCAAGCCCCTTCGCCCCCTTCTTCAGCCAGGACGAGCTCGACCTGTTGCGGTCCCTGGGCACGTTCATCGACCTCGCGCTGACCCGCATCGAGTTGTTCGACGCCGAGCACGAAACGCGCCAGGAGCTGCAACGGACCAACGAGGAGCTCAAGGCCCTGGTCTACGGGATCTCCCACGACCTGCGCAGCCCGATCGTCACGGTCATCGGGTACCTCGAGCTGCTGATGACGGATGCGGCCGACGACCTGGGACCCGACGCGCGCCACTACATGGAGCGCATCTCGGTCAGCGCCCGCTACATGGACTCCCTGATCCGCGACCTGCTGGAGCTGTCCCGGATCGGCCGCACCCAGACCGAGGCCGCCGCGGTCGACCTGGCCGAGCTGGCCGCTGATGTCGCCACGGAGCTGCAGCGTCACCACCCGGACGCGTCCTTTGACCTCGGCACCCTGCCCGCGGTTCGCATGAACCAGGTGCGCGCCCGCCAGCTGCTCACGAACCTGATGGAGAACGCGCTGCGCCATGGCGGACGACCAGACATCAGGGTGTCGCTCAGCTCCGATCGACCGGGCGACGGCTCCGTCGTCGTGACGGTGGCCGACGACGGTGTGGGGATCCCCGAGCAGTACCGGGAGCGGGTGTTCGGGATCTTCGAGCGGCTCGACGGTGAGGTCGACGCCAGCACGCTGGGCACCGGCATCGGCCTGGCGATGTGCCGGAAGATCGTCGAGCAGGTCGGCGGCAGCATCTGGATCGACCACAGCGACGTCGGCACCACCTTCCGGGTGTCACTTCCTGACGCCACCACAACGCAGTCGTCGAAAGACGTGGAGGTGCAACGGCAATGAAGCACGTACGCGTTCTCGTGGCCGAGGACAACCAGGACCACCGTTTCTTGACCATGCGCGCGCTGCGCGACGTCGACGGCGTCTCTGTCGAGGTGGACGGCGTCCGCAACGGCGAGGAAGCGCTGGCGTACGTGATGCGGCAGGGCGAGTACAAGGACAAGGCGCTGCCGCACGTCATCTTCCTGGATCTGCGGATGCCGAAGGTCAACGGGCTGGAGGTGCTGCAGCGGCTCAAAAGCCACCCTGAGCTGTCGTGCATCCCGGTGGTCGTGCTGACCTCATCGGACCGCACCGAGGACATCGACGAGGCCTACCGGCTGGGTGGCAACTCATACGTGACCAAGCCGGTCGCACAGGACCTGCGTCAGGGACTGCGCAACGTGGCCGACTACTGGACCAACCGGGCCGCCCTGCCCCGATGCGAATGACCGTGCCCGCCGTCGCCCCTGCGACGGGCACCGGTCCGGTGCGGGTCCTGATCGTCGACGACAACCCCGACCACCGAACGTTGATCCGCATGCGGCTGGCAAAGGCGGGCATCGACGTGTCCGAGGCCGCCAGCGGGATGGAGTCGCTGGAACGACTCGACGGCATCCACCTCGTGCTCTGTGACTACCAGCTGCCCGGGATGAACGGCCTGGAGACCATGGCCGAGATCCGCCGGCGCAGTGACTGCTCGGTGATCATGGTCACCGGGGCGGGCTCGGAGACGCTGGTGGTCGAGGCCCTGCGCGCCGGCGCGGTCGACTACCTGGTCAAAGACCCCGGGTTCCTCAACGCGCTTCCCTTGGTCGTCGAGCGGGCGTGGCGACACCACGACCTTGCGATGCGGGCCGCCGAGCTGGAGCGACTGTCGCTGCTGGTGACGTCCGCGGGCGACCGGGAGGAGATCCTCGGCGGGATCGTACGGGGGGCCCGCCGGCTGCTGCGCGCCGACAACTGCACCCTGTTGCTGCTCGACGGGAACGAGCCGGTCGTCCAGGCGACTGACGGCGCGCCGCTGGGCGAGCCCGGACTGGTGCTCGCCAAGGCACGCGCCGGCGCCGACGTGCAGGAGCAGGCCCTGGACGACCCAGGCCCCACCCGGCACCTGGTCGTGCCGCTGCGGTCCGAAGGCGCCGCGATCGGAGCCTTGGCGCTGGTCACCGCCACGCCGCGCGCGTACCTGGCGGAGGAGATCCGCCTGGCCAGGACGTTCGCGTCGTTCGCCGGCATCGCGCTGGCGAACCTGCACCGACTGGAACTGCAGACGCAGCTCGTCGAGCGGCTGCAAGGGCTGAACGACCTGCGGCGTGACCTCGTCGCCTCCGTGTCGCACGAGCTGCGCACGCCCCTGACGTGCATCGTCGGATTCTCCGAGACGCTGGCTCAGCGGTGGGAGCGACTCGACGACGAGCACCGGATCGAGATGGTGGGTCTGATCCGCCAGCACGGTCACGAGCTGTCCGACCAGGTCAACCGCCTGCTCGACGTCGCGGCCTCAGAGGTGGGACGGTTGTCCGCCGCGCCGCAACCCGTCGACCTCGCACAGGAGGTGACCGACGGATTGGCGTTGCTGGACCCGCTCGTGCAGGGTCGGGCCATGGAAGTCGACGTCCCCGGTGTCCGCGTCCTCGCCGACCCGGCGCTGCTGCGACGTGCGCTGACGAACCTGGTGTCCAACGCCGTGAAGTACTCACCGGCCGGGACCACCATCACGGTCCGGGCGACCGTCGAGGGCGACCACGCGCGGTTGGACGTCGTCGACCGCGGCATCGGCCTGACCACCGAAGAGGCGGCACGGGCGTTCGAACCCTTCTGGCGGGCGTCGACGGTGGTACGCAGCGCGACCCGGGGGGCCGGTGTCGGCCTGGCGCTGGTCAAGGAGTACATGCGGGTGATGGGCGGCGACGTCACCGCCAGCTCGCGGCCAGGGATGGGATCGGTGTTCTCACTCCTGCTGCCCCTGGACCGCTCGTGACGTACCGGATCGCCGTCATCGCCGGTGACGGCGTTGGGCCGGAGGTGACCGCGCAGGCGCGCAAGGCGATGCACGCCGCGGCGCAGCGCTTCGGCTTTGCCGTCGACGAGACCGAGTACGACCTCGGCGGGCGCCGCTACCTGGACACCGGCGAGGTGCTGCCCGACAGCGTGCTCGAGGAGCTGCGCGGGCACGACGCGCTGCTGGTCGGTGCAGTGGGGACACCCGCCGTCCCACCGGGAGTCCTCGAGCGCGGGCTGCTGCTGAAGGTCCGCTTCAGCTTCGACCAGTACGTCAACCTGCGCCCCGTCAAGCTGTATCCGGGGGTGCCCTCGCCCATCGCTGGTTTGACGCCGGAGCGCTGCGACATCGTGATGGTCCGCGAGAACACCGAGGGGCTGTACGTCGGTGCGGGGGGCGCGGTCTACACCGGGACCCCAGGCGAAGTCGCCGTGCAGGAGTCGCTCAACACGCGCATGGGCGTCGAGCGCGTCATCCGGGACGCCTTCGCGCGGGCGCGGTCCCGGCGCGGACGCCTGACGCTGTGTCACAAGACCAACGTGCTCAACCACGCCGGCGCGCTGTGGCAGCGGACGTTCGACGAGGTCGCCGCGGAGATGCCCGACGTGGAGACCGATTACGTGCACGTCGACGCC
Organism: Egibacteraceae bacterium; assembly: GCA_035540515.1. Taxonomy (GTDB): domain Bacteria; phylum Actinomycetota; class Nitriliruptoria; order Euzebyales; family Egibacteraceae; genus WHTG01. The sequence continues at coordinate 8,526 of DATLGM010000093.1, forward strand.
ATGTGCCTGTACCTGGTCACCCAGCCCGAGCGCTTCGACGTCGTGGTGACCGACAACCTGTTCGGCGACATCATCACGGACCTCGGCGCCGCCGTGCAGGGCGGGCTCGGGCTCGCCGCCAGCGGCAACCTCAACCCGTCGGGGGCGCACCCGTCGATGTTCGAGCCCGTCCACGGATCTGCCCCCGACATCGCGGGGCGCGGGTGGGCCAACCCGGCGGCGGCGGTGCTGTCCGCCGCGATGTGCCTGGCCCACCTGGGAGAAGACGACGCCGCTCAGGCCCTGGAGGGCGCCGTGGCGGCGGTGCTCCCGACGCTGGGCGCCATGGCCGGCGACGGCATGGGATACTCAACGGACGAGATCGGCGACCGCATCGCAGCAGCCGTCGCCGACGTCAGCCCCACTGCTCCTGCGAGCGCCCCCGCCGCAGAGCAGCGATAGCGTCAGACGAAGGAGTCCCAGCGTCATGCCAGTCCCCGAAGTGTCCAAGATCTGGATGGACGGCGAGATGGTGGATTGGCACGACGCCACCATCCACATCCTCACACCGACCCTGCACTACGGCTGGGGCGTCTTCGAGGGCATCCGCGCGTACGAGACGCCCAAGGGTGCCGCGGTGTTCCAGCACCGCGCCCACATGGAGCGCCTGCACCGGTCGGCGCGCATCCTGCAGATGGACGTGCCGTACTCGGTCGACGAGCTCATGGACGCCACCCGGGAGCTGATCCGCACCAACGACCTGCCGTCGTGCTACATCCGGCCGCTGGTGTACCTCGGCTACGGCGAGATGGGGCTCAACCCCCTGCCGTCGAAGGTGTCCGTGTCGATCGCGGTGTGGCCGTGGGGCACGTACTTGGGCGACGAGGGCATCCTCAACGGCGTCCGCGCGAAGATCAGCTCGTGGCAGCGCATCGGTGCCAACATGATCCCGACCGGTGCGAAGGCGGCCGGCGTCTACATCAACTCGTCGCTGGCCAAGGTCGAGGCGCTCAAGGCCGGCTACGAAGAAGCGGTGCTGCTCAACGAGCACGGCCGGGTCGCGGAGGGGTCGGGGGAGAACATCTTCGTGGTCAAAGACGGCGTCTTGATGACGCCGCCGCTGTCCGAGGGCGTGCTCCAAGGCATCACCCGCGACACGATCGTCCAGTTCGCCGCGGACCTCGACATCCCCTTCGTCGAGACGTCGCTGCTGCGCCAAGACCTGTACCTGGCCGACGAGGCGTTCTACACCGGCACCGCCGCCGAGGTGGTGCCGATCCGCAGCGTCGACGAGCGCGAGATCGGCGCGCCGGGACCGATCACGAAGCAGCTGCAGGACCTGTTCTTCAACGTCGTGAAGGGCAAGGAGCCCCGCTACGAGTCGATGCTGGACTACGTCAACGGGTAACTCGCGGATCAGGTGCCTTTGTAGTTGAGGACCTGGGTGAGGGTGTGCACCACCTCGACCAGGTCGGTCTGGTCCGCCATCACCGTGTCGATGTCCTTGTAGGCCGCGGGGATCTCGTCCACCAGCTTGCGGCCGTCGCGCCGCAGCCAGGTGCGGTTGCCCATCGCGGCGGCGAGGTCGGCCTCGGTGAACCGCTTGCGCGCCTGCCGCCGGGACATGGCGCGCCCCGCACCGTGCGAGCACGACAGGTACGCGTCGGGGTTGCCCTTGCCCTGCACGATGTACGAGCGCGCACCCATCGAGCCCGGGATGATCCCCAGGTCGCCCTTGCGCGCCAGGATCGCTCCCTTGCGGGTGACCCAAAGCCGCTGGCCGAAGTGCTCCTCCTCGGCGGTGTAGTTGTGGTGGCAGTTGATCACCCGCACCGTCACCGCCGGCCCGTTGGGGTGGCCGGTCAGCTCGGCGAGCAGTCCCAGGCCCACCTCGACCATGCGCGTGCGGTTTCCCGCCGCGTAGGCCTGCGCCCACAGCACATCGGCGATGTACGCGTCGAACTCGGCTGTGCCCTGCAGGAAGTACGCGAGGTCCGGGTCCTCCAGGGCGAGGTTCGCCGCTCGCGCGACGTTCTTGGCACGCGCGATGTGGCGCTGCGCCAGCTGGTTGCCCACCCCACGCGAGCCGGAGTGCAGCATGATCCACACCCGATCCCGCTCATCCAGGCACAGCTCCCAGAAGTGGTTGCCCGAACCGAGCGTCCCGAACTGCACCGCGGCGGTCTTCTGCTGCTTCTCGTCGATCTTGGACCCGGTGGGGAGCCCGTGGCGGTTCACGAACGCCCGCCACGCCGGTCCGCTGGCGTCGTGCGACTTGCCCATGCCCGCGGGTACGGCCTCAACGATGCGCTGCAGGAAGGGGTCGAGGTCGTCGGGCAGGTCGTGCGACGTCAGCGTCGTCTCGGCGGCGACCATGCCACAGCCGATGTCCACGCCGACGGCCGACGGGATGATCGCGCCCCGGGTGGGGATGACCGACCCCACCGTCGCGCCGATCCCCAGGTGCGCATCGGGCATGAGGGCGATGTGGCCTGCCACGATGGGCAGACGGGCGGCCTTCTGCGCCTGTTCGAGGGTCACCTCGTCGATGACCGATGCCCAGTTCAACACGTTGCCGAGCCATTGGGGTGCCATGGTCGTGGTGTCTCCCCGTTGTGCCTGCGGTTGATGCCGGTGCACACTCGCGCGCGTTGCGGCAACCAACGAACGGCGCGGATGTGCCTGTAGTCGACCTGTACGACACCACCCTGCGGGACGGGACCCAACAGCAGGGCGTCTCGCCGACCGTGGCGGACAAGCTGCGGATCGCCGAGGTCCTCGACAGCCTGGGCGTCGCCTACATCGAAGGCGGCTGGCCGGGGGCCAACCCGAAGGACACGGAGTTCTTCCGCGCCGCGGCGGCCGGTGACCTCGACTTGAAGCGGGCGACGCTGACGGCGTTCGGCATGACCCGCCGGCCCGGTGCCGCCGCCTCCGACGACCCGACGCTGCGCGCGTTGCTCGACGCCAAGACCCAGGCCGTCTGCCTGGTGGGGAAGTCCTGGGACCTGCACGTCACCGAGGCGCTGGGCACCACCCTGGACGAGGCGGTGCGCATGGTGGCTGACTCCGTGGCGCTGCTGCGCGGCGAGGGCCGCACGGTGTTCTTCGACGCCGAGCACTTCTTCGACGGGCACGCCTCGGATCCGGCGTTCGCGCTGGACGTCGTCACCGCGGCGGCAGAGGCCGGCGCTCAATGCGTCGTGCTGTGCGACACGAATGGCGGCGCGCTGCCGGGACGCGTCACCGACGTCGTGGGACAGGTCGTCGCCGCTGTGGGCGGGGTGCAGGTCGGGATCCACGCGCACAACGACACCGACTGCGCCGTGGCGAACTCGATGGCGGCGGTGCAGGCCGGCGCCACGCACGTGCAGGGCACCGCCAACGGGATCGGCGAGCGCTGCGGCAACGCCAACCTCATGTCGCTGATCCCCAATCTGCAGCTCAAGCTGGGCCTGGACGTCGTCGCCCCCGATGATCTCGTGCACCTGACGCGGGTCGCGCACGAGGTGGCCGAGGTGCTCAACCTGACCACCGACCCCCATGCCCCGTACGTCGGCCATGCCGCGTTCGCGCACAAGGCGGGCCTGCACGTGTCCGCTTTGGCCAAGCGAGCCGACACCTACCAGCACGTCGATCCCGCGCTGGTCGGCAACGACCTGCGGCTGCTGGTCAGCGAGCTCGCCGGCCGGGCCACCGTGGTGCTGAAAAGTGAGGAGTTCGGGCTCAACCTGGTCGATGGCGACGCGGCCCGCGTGCTGGAGCGCGTCAAGGAGCTCGAGCACGTCGGCTACACGTTCGAGGCGGCCGACGCGTCGTTCGAGCTGCTGATGCGCGCCGAGACCGGCCAGCGGCCCGTGCCGTTCCGCCTCGAAAGCTTCCGCACGATCGTGGAGCGGCGCAGCGACCACACCGCCGTCGCCGAGGCCACGGTCAAGGTGTGGGTCGGCGACGAGCGCCTGATCGGCACGGGGGAGGGCAATGGGCCAGTCGACGCACTGGATCAGGCGTTCCGCGCGGCGATCGGTCAGCGCCTGCCGGCCATCGCGTCGCTCCGCCTGGAGGACTACAAGGTGCGCATCCTGGATCCGGGCCGCGGTACCGGTGCGACGACGCGCGTGCTGATCCGCTCGTCGGACGCCGAGCGGGAGTGGGAGACCGTCGGCGTGTCGCCGAACATCATCGAGGCGTCGTGGCTGGCGCTGGCCGACGCGTACGACTACGCCCTGCTGGACCGGTGATGTCCCCTCGTGGTTGTCGCGCCCGTCGGGCTGATTGCTAGCGTGCGGCACCATGCGCTTCGCTCGTGTCGCCCGTCCTGACGGGCCCGCCTTCGTCGAGATCGTCGATGACCATGCGGTCTTGCTGGCGGGCCATCCGTTCGCCGAGGCACGCCGCACCGATCAGGTAGCGCCGCTGGACGCGGTGCGGCTGCTGGCGCCGGTGATCCCCACCAAGATCCTGTGCGTCGGGCGCAACTACGCCGATCACGCCCGGGAGATGGGCGGTGATGTGCCGGCGGAACCGCTGATCTTCTCCAAGCCGGCGACGTCAATCATCGGCCCCGACGACGAGATCCGCCTGCCGGCGCTGTCCGAGCAGGTGCACCACGAGGCCGAGCTGGCCGTGGTGATCGGCCGGCTGACCCGGCAGGTGGCGGTGGAAGACGCGCTCGACGCCGTGCTGGGCTACACGTGCGCCAACGACGTCACGGCTCGCGACCTACAGCGCAACGACGGCCAGTGGACGCGGGCGAAGGGCTTCGACACCTTCTGCCCCCTCGGCCCGTGGATCGACACCGACGTCGACCCCGCCGCCGGTCTCCAGGTCGGCTGCACGGTCAACGGGGAGCTGCGCCAGTCTGGGAGCACCGGCGACCTCGTGTTCGACGTCGCGCAGCTCGTCGCCTACTGCGCGGCGTTCGCCACCCTGCTGCCGGGTGACGTCCTGCTGACCGGGACACCTGCCGGCGTCGGGCCGCTCGTCGACGGCGATGTCGTCACCGTGTCCGTCGAGGGAATCGGTGCGCTGACCAACACCTGCGTCGCTGACAGCTGGGAGAGCAATGCCTGAGCCGCGTGTCCGCTTCTGTCCCGCCCCCAGCGGTTGGCTGCACGTCGGAGGTGCCCGGACAGCGCTGTACAACTGGCTGCACGCACGCAACGGCAACGGGGCCTTCGTGTTCCGCATCGAAGACACCGACGCCGAACGCGCCACGGACGAGTCGATGCAGGGGATGGTCGCCGCGATGCGTTGGCTGGGCCTGGAGTGGGACGAGGGCCCTGAGGTCGAAGGTCCCTACGGCCCGTACCAGCAAAGCCAGCGCGGGCCGCTGTACTCGGCAGCCGCAGCGGCGCTGCTGCAGCGCGGCGACGTCTACGACGCGTACGAGACGCCAGAGGAGCTGGAGGCCGAACGCGACGCCGCCGTCCAGCAGGGGCGCCCGCCCGGCTATGCCGGGGGTCATCGCAACCTCACGCAGGAGCAGCGCGACGCGTTCGTCGCCGAAGGGCGTCGCCCGGTGCTGCGGGTGCGCACGCCGGACGACGGGGTCGTGACCTTCACCGACGCCGTGCGCGGGGAGGTGACGTTCGAGTGGAAAGACATCCCCGACTTCGTCATCGAGCGTGCCGACGGCACGCACACGTACTACCTGGCCAACGCCGTCGATGACCTGGCGATGGGCATCAATCTCATCGCCCGCGGTGAAGACCTGCTGTCTGCCACGCCCCGTCAGCTGCTGCTGTACGAGCTGCTGCTGCGTGACGGCTTGTTGGACCGCGTCCTGGCGGACAACGCCTACCCAGGTCGCCCGTCCGATGCTGTGCTGCCGACGTTCGCGCACCTGCCGCTGCTGGTCGGCGAAGACCGCAAGCCGCTGTCCAAGCGCCATGGATCGGTGGCCGTCGACGAGTTCCGCCGGCAGGGCATCCTGCCGGAGGTGCTCGTCAACTTCCTCGCGCTGTGCGGCTGGTCGTACGACGCGACCACCGAGAAGATGACGGTCGACGAGCTGGTCGAGCGCTTCAGCTTCGATCGCGTCAACCGCAACGCGGCGTTCTTCGACACGGCAAAGCTGCGTTCGATGAACGGCGACCGGATCAAGGAGCTGCCCGACGCCGAGCTCGCTGAGCGGCTGCAGCCGTACTTCCGTGACGAGGGCCTGGTGCCGGATCTGCTCACGCCGCCGCAGCAGACGCTGCTGCTGGGGCTGGCGGGGTTGCTGCGGGAACGCATCCAGACGCTCGCGGAGGCGGTGCCGCTGGCGGCGCCGTACTTCCTCGATGACGTCGTCTGGGACGACAAGGCGGTGGCCAAGCACCTGAAGGGGCGTGCCGGCGAGGTGCTCGACGCGGTGGGGCCGGTGCTGTCCGATGTGGACTGGGACGGCGAGGCGATCGAGGGGGCCCTGCGGGCGCTGGCCGAGCGGATGGAACTGGGGGTCGGCAAGGTGATGCAACCGGTCCGCGTGGCGGTCGCCGGAACGGCCGTGAGCACTCCGTTGCCCCAGACGCTGGCGCTGCTCGATCGCAGTCTGGTGCTGGAGCGGATCGCCGCGGCCAAGGAGAAGGTGGCCGGATAGGGCGGTGAATTGAGCGGGTCTGACGGCGCTGGTACCGTTGCTGACGCGCCCTTCGGGGGTGGTGTAATTGGCAACACGACTGGTTCTGGTCCAGTTATTGAGGGTTCAAGTCCTTCCCCCCGAGCTGTGGTCCCGTCGTCTAGCGGCCTAGGACGCTGCCCTCTCAAGGCAGAAACGGGAGTTCAAATCTCCTCGGGACTACTTCAAAGAGACCTCGCTCACACCCCGTGCGCGGGGTCTCGCTGCATACCGGGCGCGAGAGCAGCAGGCCGGTAGCGGCGCAGGATCTCGATGGCGTAGTCGACCTTGTCCTCCACGCGCTGACCCTTCGGTTGTGTTGTCGACCACAGCTCGAGGTTCTCCAAGCGGTTGTCGAGGCGGTCACCGTTGATGTGGTGGACGACCTCTCCCGGATAGAGCGGTCGCTGCAGGTGTCGGGCCATCACAAGCCGGTGCTCAGCGATCTGCGTGTCCCCGCCAGTCAAGTGCCGTAGATCGGCCGGTACAGGGACGTACCAGTACCCGTGGCTCAGCCATCCTCCACCGGTCGCGACGCGAATGGGCGACGCGCCCTCGATCGGGCCGTTGACGACGGCGCGGTCGTGGTGTGTGCGGCAGTACCCCTTGGCGTGCGTGGGTCGCATGCAGTCCACGACCGTGCATCGCTCGGGCTGACGGCGTCGACCCAGCGGCACGTGCCGCTGCACATCGCCGCTGCGACGCAGGCGCTGATAGTGGCCGTGACAGAGATCGCGACCGTCGTGCGGGTTGTCGCATGAGGGGACCGAACAGGTCCGCCGTGTTGGTTGCGCTGGGGCCGTGGTGTAGGCGTCGCTGAACCGGCGCAGCTGCCGGTAGTGGGACCGGCACAGGTTCCGGGCATAGGCGGTGCGGTCGCAGGTACCGATCGCGCACTGCATCTATCTTCCTCTCGCCGGCGTGATGGCGAGCATCGATCGTGGGTGCGACAGGCGGCGTTGCTCAGGTGGTAGTTGTCAACAGCCCGTCTCGTCCCGGTCGTGACACCAGCAGGCCGAGGGCAATTCCGCTGGTCACGATGCCGATGAGGCTGCCGATGCCGCGAAAGGGCAGCGCTGCGCCGAGGATGACCAGTGCGTGCGCGACGATGCCCAACGCCCACGCCCACGCTCGTCGGCGTGCTGCCCCGACTGCCACCAACGCCAAGACGACCGCGGCCACCGAGAAGCCGACGACCGCCGGCGGGACCGTCGCCTCCCCACTGGGTCCGATGCGTGACAGCACCGGCACGTTCACACCGGCATGGGCAACCGCCATGGCGGCGCAGCCAAGGGCGAGGACGGCGGACAGCAGCACGACGGCGGAGCGCACGCGATCAACATTCATGCATGCATCGTGTCCCTGCACAGGCCGGCGCGCACGTCGACCGTTGTCATGTGTGATCGACGATCGAACGAGGAATACGAACGGATCGTTGATTCATCAACGCTGATTTGAGTAACGTCGCCACCGCGAAACGCCGAGACGGCGATCGCGCAGTGGCGTCGGGCAACCGCTCGACGACGTTCATCGACCAAGCCGGAACCACGTCTCGGGTTGTCATAGCAGCCAGTGCAACGCGCGGTTCGGCATGACATGAGCAACCGACTCACCGCGATGATCGCGCCGTAGCGGCGCAAAGGGGTGGACGCATGGCCAACGGAAACAACCGGTCCGATGACTCCAACAGTGTTGTCGAGACGGTCGGCAACGTCGCTGAAGGCGCGCTCGACACAGCCAAGAGCGCACTGTCCGCAGTGACCGGTGCCGTCACCGGCGGGGGAGGCGGTCGCTCCAGCGGCGGTGGCTCCGCCCGCAAGTCCACGGCGCGCAAGTCGACGGCGAAGAAGTCGACGGCCAAGAAGTCGACGGCCAAGAAGTCGACGGCGCGCAAGAGCACGGCGAAGAAGTCGACCGCGAAGAAGTCGACGGCGCGCAAGACCACGGCGAAGAAGTCGACCGCGAAGAAGTCG
>DATLGM010000094.1:0-4076 GCA_035540515.1 Egibacteraceae bacterium
GCGGACAGGTCCGCGGCGTCACCGGCGGCCTGTCCGGCCACCCACCCGCCGGCGTTGCTCACGCGGGTGACCTTCGAGCGCAGGGTGGGGAAGGTGTCGGCCTGCAGCGCGGCGACGCGCTCGTCCCGAGACGCGAGCACCGGCAGGAGGTTGTCCGCACCGGGTGTCGCCGCCACCTGCGCGGCGGTCGCCTGGGCCAAGCGCTGCCCGACGCGATGCGCGAAGCCGGCGAGGAACGACCGGCGGAACGACTTCGTGCGCGAGCGTCCGTACCGGTCGACGCGCGAGCCGTGCAGCGCCAGCGCGTGCGCCGCCTGCGCGAGCAGCGACCCGGTCAGCAGCTCGACCGCGTCGAGGTCGGCGGGGTAGCCGAACACCGTCGCCCACCCGAAGCTGGGGCTGTACACCGCCGAGCAGCGGTTGGCGCGCGCGACGCCGTCGAGCAGCGTCGCCTTGGCGTCCAGGTACGGGTCGTCGAGGTAGATCCTGCGGCTGGTCGGACCCTCCTCGTCGGCGGCGCTCAGCACCAGTGCGTCGATCGCGTGGCGCGCGATGAGCTCCTGGGCCTTGGCGGTCAGCGCCTCGGCCTCCTGCTCGAACTCGGTGGATTCCGCCTTGCGCAACAGCGCCCGCACCCGCGCGAGTACCTTGGGATCCAGACCGCTGAGCTGGCCGTCGTGGTCCGCCGGTGTGCCCTCCAGCGCCGGCAGCGCCGCCACCAGCGCCAGCGCTGCGACGGCCATGCGCACCGCCGTGGCTGGGGTCGCGGTTCCGGGATCCCCGTCGTTCGCCAGGCGCGCGTGGCCGGCGCTCAGCTTGCGGGTGACGACGTGGGCCAGGTCGGCGGCGCTCCACCCGCGATCGGCCGTCGCTGCGACCGCCTGACCCAGCACCGTCCGGGCCAGTGCGAGATCCGGCGGGCCGGCGGCGTCCAGGATCCGTAGCCACGGGTGACCGGCGGGAGCCCGCATGCGCATGGCGTTGACGGCGGCCCACAGGTCCGCCTCGGTCAGGTGCTGGGCGTTCATGGCGACAGCATGCGCGACGGCTGCGACGGCCCTGGCGTCAGACGGACGGCCTGCTGTGGACAGACGCCCGCGTCACCTCGCGTCGGCCGGCTCCTCCTCCGGCTCGACGATCAGCTCGATGCCCTCCATCTCCACGACGCGCACCTTCTGGCCCATCGACAGCTCGGGGCCGCTGCTGCGTGCTTTCCAGAGCGATCCCTCGACGAACACCCGGACCGACTCGCGGTCGACCAGCCGGACGGTCCCGACCGCCCCGACCATCCGCCCGCCGCCGGTGCCGGTGTAGACCGGCGCCTTCCTGGCGCGCCACGCGATGCGTCCGATGAACACCGCCGTCAGGCCGACCAGAACCCCGATGGGGATGAGGAACGTCAGGTCCAGGCCCACGCCGGTGGGCTGGTCGAACAGGAACAGACCTGCGACGACCAGTGCCAGCGCCCCACCGCCGGCGAACACCCCGACCCCGGGCACGAACAGCTCCGCGACGAACAGCGCGACCGCCAGGACGAGCAGCAGCACCCCGACGATGTTCACGGGCAGCACCGACAGCGCGAAGAACGCCAGCACGATCATGATGGCGCCGATGACCCCACCGACGACACCGCCGGGGCTGGCGAGCTCGTACAGCAGCGCCAGCGACCCGACCGACAGGAACAAGAAAGCCAGCTGCGGGTCCGCCAGCGTCTGCAGCAACCGCCGGGTCCACGGCATCTCGTAGTCGACCAGCTCCGCACCGGCGGTGGCCAGGGTGACCTCCTCGTCGCCCGGGTCCAGCGTCACGGTCTGCCCGTCGATCTCGTCGAGCACCGCCGGCAGGCTGTCGGCGACCAGGTCGATCGCACCGACCTCAAGGGCCTCTGCAGCCGAGGCGGAGCGCCCCTCCTCGACGGTGGCGACGGCGAAGTCCACGTCCCGGCCGCGTTCTTCGGCGATGGCGGTGACGTAGGCGATCGAGTTGTTCAGCACCTTGTCGATGACCTCCCCACCCTCAAGGTCGATGGGGGTGGCAGCGCCGATGTTCGTCGCCGGCGCCATGGCGGCGACGTGGCCGGCGAACGTGATGATCGCGCCGGCCGAGGCGGCCTGTGCTCCCGCCGGGGAGACGTAGACGATCGTCGGGACGGGTGCGACCAGCAGGTCCTGCACGATCTCGCGCATCGAGGTCTCAAGGCCGCCCGGGGTGTCGATCGTAATGGCCAGCGCGTGGTAGCCGCCTTGCTCCGCCTGCTCGATCGCCGAGGCGACGTGAGCCGCGGACACCGGGGTGATCGGACCGTCCACGCGCGTCACCAGGACCTGCTCGCCCTGCGCGGCCGCCGCGGAAGGCAGCAGCAGCAGCGCGGCGGCGGTCAGCAGTAGCCACCGCACGAGTCGGTGTCGGGCACGCTGGCGCATCACCACCCATCCTGACACGCCGGGCGCGCCGCCCGGCGGTCAGGGGCGGTCAACGGCGGCGCAGGCGCCGGCGGAGGCGGTCGCCGGCCATCACAGCGCCGAACAGCCCAAGCGCCAGGTTCGACGCGAGCTGGATGTTCAGCGCCGACGGCGGCACGTAGGACGAGCCGACCGCGATGGCGTCGGGGGCGTTGTGCTCGACGCCGGTCGCCTCGGTGTCGCGCTGGATCCGCACGACCTCCATGCCCCGGCGGTAGTCGGAGATGTAGACGATGTCGTCGGTGACCCAGCGCGGTGAGCCGCTGTAGCCCTCCAGCGCGGTGATCCAGCCGACCTCGGTCATCGCGCCCTCGGCGTCGATCTGCACGAACCGCGTGCCGCGGTCGTAGTACGACACGGCCATCAGGCCGCCGGCGTCGAAGTCGGGGGCGAGGCGCATCCAGTGGGCGCAGTACAGCAGGTGGCCGGGCGCCTGGCCCTGCAGGAAGATGCCGCGGCCGGCGGCGTCGAAGGTGTCGATCTTGCGGAACGCCTTGCCGGCGAAGGCCTCGGACGCCGAAGCGCCCTGCTCGTAGGCCTCCAGCCCGGCGACGATCTCGCTGGCGTCCCAGGTCTCGATGACGGAGTTGTCGCCCTGGCAGTCACTGCCGGCGGTGTTGGCGGTCGCGGCCGGGGCGCCGGCGACCGGCGGGGGCGCGATCTCGGTGCCCAGCACGACGAAGGGGTCGGTGCCGCCGTTGGCCCACTCCACCGAGTGGTAGCCCAGCGACGAGAAGCGGCCGCGCTCCTCGATGGCGGCCAGGCGCACCGGCGCGGTCGGGTCCGTGGTGTCCATCAGGATGGCGGCGGCGCCGGCGGACATGGTCAGGCCGGGGCGGATCTCGGTCAGGTCGTGCACGTAGGGGCTGTTGGCCCGGTCGCCGTGGTTGACCGACTTGCGCCAGGTGGTCGGCAGCAGCGTCGCCTTGGCGGGGTCGGGGAGGTCGACGATGTGGCCGGTGCGCCCGTACACGTAGGCGCACTCGTTGAGGTCGCCCTCGGCGTCGGTGGCGCTGATGCACGTCCAGGTGTGGTCCGTCACGTTGACGGTCGACAGCACCTTCATGCTCGCCGGGTCCGACACGTCCACGACGGTCATCTGGGCGGTGCCGTACGGCGTCGGGGCGGCGTCGACGACGAGGATCTCGCCGTTGGTGTCGGGCTCCTCCTGCGCCAGCGCCGCGCCCGTGGCGGTCTGGTACAGCGCGATCGAGCCCAGCAGCTTGGGCGACTCCGGCGTCGACACGTCGTAGACGTACACGCCCCGCGGGTCGGTGATGTAGTACCGGTCCCCGTGCAGGCGGCCGCCGGCGGTCCCGAAGTGCTCGGGGAATCGGCCGAGGTACTCGATGTTGTCCGTCGAGCTGTGGGTCAGGTTCGTCGGCGCGGTGGGCGCCAACGGGACGCCCGGGTGGGCGGCGGCGGGCACGGCGAGCGCCAGCAGACAGACGGCGGTCGCGACGGTGATGAGAAAACGGCGCATGTGGGAACAACTCCGGCGGATTCGGTGGCTTGCGGAGGTCTTCAACACCAGCCCCGCGAAGTCCTGCCTCGCCGCCAAATCCGCCGCATCGCCCCCGGTGGGACCGAAAGGAGCTGTCGTGTTGCGCGTGC
>DATLGM010000095.1:0-2702 GCA_035540515.1 Egibacteraceae bacterium
ATGCCCATCCTCGCGAACACCGTCGCCGGATGGGGGCTGGGCGGGCTGGCGTTCGGGGTCGCGATCCCGGGCAGCCTCGGCGGGGCGGTTCGCATGAACGCCGGCGCGCACGGTGGGCAGATGCGCGACGTCCTGATCGACGCGCAGGTCGTGTCGCTGCGCACCGGCGCGACGTCGACCGTTCGTGCCGACGACCTGGGGATGGAGTATCGCCACACCACATTGCCGGCTGACTCCGTGGTGGTGCGCGCGCGGTTGCGACTGCACCGGGCCGACGCCGAGTCACTGGCCGCGGACATGGCCGAGATGCGGCGGTGGCGCCGAGAGCACCAGCCCATCAACGAACCGTCGTGCGGCAGCGTGTTCCGCAACCCGCCGGGCGACTCGGCCGGACGGCTGATCGAGGCGGCCGGCATGAAAGGTCATCGCGTGGGCGGCGCCGAGGTCAGCCGCGTGCACGCCAACTTCATCACCGTCACGCCGGGTGCCACCGCCGGCGACGTCCACGCGGTGATCCGCGGGGTCGCCGAGGCCGTGCAGCGTCAGCACGGGGTGACGCTGCAGACCGAGGTGGTCCTCGCCGGCTTCGACTCGACAGGAGTGAGATGAGCGCCGCGACCCGTATGCCTGCCCGCGCGCCGATGGATGCGCGGATTCGCCAGCGCCGCATCGAGGTGCGCCAGGCCGCTGCCCGCCGACGGCGCCGGGCGGTCCTGTCGATCGTGGCGGTCGTTGCCGTCGCCGGCGCGGGCGTCGCCATCACCCGGTCCCCCCTGTTCGCGATCACCGCCGTGCGCGTCGTCGGGGTCGAGGGCGAACAGGCCCGCGTGGTCAAGCAGACCGCGGACATCGCACGGGGACAGAACCTGCTGTCGGCGGACTTCGACCAGGCGCTGGCCCGCACCCGGACGCTGCCGTGGGTCGCGGACGCCACCGTCACGCGCGAGCCGCCGTCGACGGTGGTCATCCGCGTCACCGCCCGCCAACCTGTCGCCGTCCTTGACGGTCCTCACGGCGCATGGACGGTCGATCGCACCGGGGTGGTCATCGCGGCGGCTGCCGATCAGCGTCTGCCGCACATCGACATGACGTCAGACGAGGTACCGGTCCCGGGCTCGGCGATCAATGACCTCGCCGTGGTCAACGCGCTGCAGCTGCATCGCGCCCTGCCCAAGGACGTTCGCCGGGCCATGCTCGCGGTCGAAGCCGTCGGAGCCCGCACCGTGCGGGTGCACCTCGCGCTGGACCGCCTCGCCGATCCTGAGGGGTTCAAGGCCGGCGCGACGACCTGGGTCCGCTTCGGGGCGGCGGGCGACGTGGGGGACCAGGTGGCGGTCCTGCGAGCGCTGCTCGCTCAGCTGCGCAGCGCCAAAGCCGGCGTGCCCAGCGAGGTCGACGTGCGGGTCCCCTCCAACCCGGTGGTGGTCCCGTAGCGCGCTGCCACGGACGCGCTTGCTTGACGCATCCGGAGGTGGTGGCTATCGTCGCCGAGACACCAGGTTGACATAACTATAACCCTCTAGTTGAGGGTGAGACAAGCCTGAAGGACCAATGCCGCCGATGTCACCGGGCAATCGGCGTGCGCTTCGAACACCAGAAGGGAGCCCCAGTGGCGGCACCGCAGAACTATCTGGCGGTCATCAAGGTCGTCGGGATCGGCGGCGGCGGCGTCAATGCCGTGAACCGGATGATTGAGGCCGGGTTGAAGGGCGTGGAGTTCATCGCCGTCAACACCGACGCGCAGGCGCTGCTGATGTCCGACGCGGACGTCAAGCTCGACGTCGGTCGCGAGCTGACGCGCGGCCTCGGTGCCGGCAGTGACCCCGAGGTCGGGCGCAAGGCCGCCGAGGAGCACCGCGACGATCGAGGAGGTGCTCAAGGGCGCTGACATGGTCTTCGTCACCGCCGGTGAGGGTGGTGGCACCGGCACCGGCGGGGCCCCTGTGGTTGCCGAGATCGCCAAGGGACTGGGCGCGCTGACGATCGGTGTGGTCACCCGGCCGTTCTCGTTCGAAGGTCGCCGCCGCAGCGTCCAGGCCGAGAAGGGCATCGAGGACCTGCGCGACGCAGTCGACACCCTCATCGTCATCCCCAACGACCGGCTGCTGGAGATCTCCGACGAGGAGACCTCGGTGCTGCAGGCGTTCCGCCTGGCCGACGACGTGCTGCTGCAGGGCGTGTCCGGCATCACCGACCTCATCACGACGCCGGGGCTGATCAACACCGACTTCGCCGACGTCTCGACGGTCATGCGCGACGCCGGTAGCGCCCTGATGGGCATCGGCAAGGCTCGCGGCGAGAACCGCGCGCTCGAGGCGGCACGCATGGCGGTCAGCTCTCCGCTGCTCGAGGCGTCCATCGACGGCGCCCGCGGCGTGCTCCTGACGATCGCCGGCGGCAGCGACCTCGGGCTGTACGAGGTCAACGAGGCCGCCGAGATCATCGCCCAGGCCGCCGACTCCGAGGCGAACATCATCTTCGGCGCGGTGATCGACGACGCCCTGGGTGACGAGGTGAAGGTGACCGTGATCGCCGCCGGGTTCTCCGAATCCCCGCAGTCGGCCGCACCGGCCGGCGGTGGTGGCGTGCTGCGCCCGCTGGAGCGTCGCGAGCCGGCGCCCCAGCCCGCGGCACCGGCGCCCGCCGCCGCCCCGTCGCCGTTTTTGGACGATGACGACGACGAGGACGACGACGACGTGTTC
>DATLGM010000096.1:0-11458 GCA_035540515.1 Egibacteraceae bacterium
CCCTCGCGCAGCGGCGACTCAGTGATGACCACGGCGCCGGGGGTGAGCTGCTCGAGGCTGGGCACGACAGGGGCGGCCAGGCCCTCATCGCGCAAGACCTCGGCCAGCCGCAATGCGGGACCGTGCCCGACCGTGGTCAACACGACGGACAGCCCGTCGGCCGACAGGCGGCGGACGTGGCGCGCGGCGGCGGCGATGTCGCCGCGGAACGTGTCCCAGGGCATCCCCGGCACCTCGAGGACCGCACCGGGGGTGGCGAACGGGGTGATGTCCCAGCGGGGGCCGGCGATCCGCTGCTGCACCGCGTCCCACTCGGCGAAGCCGACCGTGTCGGCGTCTTCGTCGCCGGCCAGCAAGAAGCCGCCCTCGGTGGCGCCGTGCGCGCCCCAGCCGGCGACGAGCAGCGCGGCGGCCTGGTCGCGCAGCTCGGTGGCGCGGTCGGCGACGCGGACGGGGTCGATGACCGCCACGCCGGCCTGCGGGGGGAAGAAGTCCGGGAGGTAGGCCGGCGTGGGGTGGATGGCGGTGACCAGCGACTCCATCCCCTCGAATCCGATGCCGTCCGCAAGCTGCTGCAGCTGCTCGGCGAGGGCGGGGACGCGCTTTGCGAGCAGGCGCGCCGTGTCTGCCGTCTCGGCATCGAGCACCAGCTCCCGGGCGGCGTCGATGGACACGCTGTTGACCGGCTCGAGGGTGCGCTGGTTGACGGCCGCGAACTCCCGGATCGAGTCGACGTCGTCGCCCCAGAACTCCACGCGCACCGGATGGTCGGCGGCCGAGGGGAACACGTCGACGATGCCGCCGCGGACCGCGAACTCGCCGCGGTGCTCGACCATCGTGGTGCGGGTGTAGCCCAGGGCCGCCAGACACTCGACCAGAGCGTCGAGCCCCTCGCCGTAGGCGGCGTCCAGACGGATCGGCTGGCGTTCGTTCAGCCGCGGGTCCATCGGTTGCAGCAGCGCACGGACCGGTGCGACCACAGCCGTGATGTCGCCGGCGCGCAGCCGGTCGAGCACCCGCAGCCGCTGACCGACGGTGGCGGGCTGGGGACTGAGGCGCTCGTGCGGGAGCGTCTCCCATGGCGGGAAGACGGCGACGGCGTCCGCACCCAGGTAGGCAGACAGGTCGTCGGCGGCGCCGTCCGCGTCCTTCTCGGTGGGTACGACGACGAGCAGCGGCGTGGACCGCTCGGCGATCAGCGCGGCGGCGTAGGCGCGCAGGGACGGCCCGGCGTGGATATCCCCGGGCTCGTCAATCTCAGCAAGAAGCTCCCGTCCCGGGCCGAGCAGGGGCCCGAGCGGAGCGAGAGGTGCGTCGCTCACAGCCGCCCACCCTACTTCTGCCCAAGGCCCCCACAGCAGCCGCGTTCGGACTTTCGGACCCCCTCACTGATGCGTTCGGCCGGTTATCCGGGCGACCGCATCGGTGAGAGGGGAGGCAGTGACCGGCGAATGCCGGGCGCGGGCGGCGTCAGCCTGCGTGGTGGCGGTTCTGCGCGGCTTCCAGGCCCTGGGCGATCAGGTCGAGGGTGGCGTCGGCGGCGCGCTCGATCGTGCCGTCGATGACCTCGCGG
The DNA here is from genome assembly GCA_035540515.1 of Egibacteraceae bacterium. Lineage (GTDB taxonomy): Bacteria > Actinomycetota > Nitriliruptoria > Euzebyales > Egibacteraceae > WHTG01. The sequence goes on from DATLGM010000096.1 coordinate 1,574, forward strand.
TCCTGCGCGGAGAAGCGCCGCAGGACGAAGTCGGCGGGGTCCTGCCGACCGGGGGGGCGGCCGATGCCGATCCGGCACCGCAGGAACGACGGACCGCCGCAGCGGCGCTGGATGTCCTTCAGGCCGTTGTGCCCCCCGGTGCCGCCGCCCATCTTCAGCCGGAGGCGGCCCAGGTCGAGGTCGAGGTCATCGTGGACCACGACCATCCGGTCGCCCGGGACCTTGTAGAACGCCATCGCCTGCTGCACCGGGCCGCCCGAGGTGTTCATGTAGCCGAACGGCAGGATCAGTGACAGCGGCGTCCCGCCCGGCCGGTCGAAGGTGTCGGCGACCTGCGCCTGCACGCGGTGGGGCTTGAACGACGCGCCCAGCCGCTGTGCGAGCAGCCGCACGACGTCGGCACCCACGTTGTGGCGGGTGCCGCCGTACTCGGCTTCCGGGTTGCCCAGTCCGACGACCAGCCAGCGGTCTCCCACCTCAGGCGTGGTCCGTCGGAAGCGTTCGAACAGCGACAGCTAGGCCTCGTCTTCGCCGTCGGCGCCGCCCTCGCCCTCGGCGGCCGCCTCAGCCTCCTCGGCCGTCGCACCCTCGGCCATGTCGCCTTCCTCGCCTTCGACGACCTCTTCGGTGGTCTCCGGCACGTCCATGGTGGGCACGACGCACGTGGCGACGGTCGTCTCTTCGTAGACGGTCACGTCGACGCCGCTGGGCACCGTCAGGTCCGCCACGCGCAGCGTGTCGCCGACCTGCATCGCCGAGACGTCCAGGGTGATGGCGTCGGGCACCTCGAGCGGGAGCACGTCGACCGGCAGGGCGTACAGCTCCTGGCTGATGACCCCGCCCTCCTGGTTGCCGGGCGCCTCCTCGACGCCCTCGAGGTTGATGGGCACCTCGACGGACACCTTGACGTTGCGCGAGACCGTCACGAAGTCGACGTGGAGCACGTCACGGCGCACCGGGTGACGCTGGATCTCGCGCGCGAGCGCGAGATGCGTGTCGCCAGCGACGTCCAGCCGCAGGATCGCGTTGGCCCCGGCGTCGGTGTGCAGCGCGTGGTACAGCTCCAGTGCGTCGACCGAGATGGGGGTGGGGTCGAGGTCGGTGCCGTACGCGATGGCCGGCACGCGACCCTGCCGACGGAGGCTGCGGGCCTCGCCTTTGCCGTTGCCCTGGCGGGCCTGAGCGGCGAGTGCAACCTGCTTGGACATGGCGGAACGCTCCTGGGTGCGGAAATGTGAAAGGGCGCGCCGAACGACGCGCGGTGGGTGGCGCTGCTGCACAGTGCTGCAACGCCGGCCCGCCATGGTAGCCAGGCCCGCGCGGGCCTGACAATCCGAGGGCGTCAGCCCTGGTTGGCGTCGTCGAACAGCTCGCTGACCGACTCGTCCTGGAAGATGGCCTTCATCGTGCTGGCCAGCAGCGGCGCCACCGAGACCACCTCGACCTTGTCCAGGTCGCAGTCTTCGGGCAAGGGCAGTGTGTTGGACATCACCACGTGGCTGAGCGGCGCGTCGGCGAGGCGCTTGACGGCCGGGCCCGACAGCACCGGGTGGGTGGCGACGGCGATGACCTCCTTCGCCCCCCGCTCCATCAACGCCTCCGCGGCCCCGCAGATCGTGCCCGCGGTGTCGATCATGTCGTCGACCAGCACGCAGGTGTGGCCCTCGACGTTGCCGACCACGGCGAGGGTCTTGGCGACGTTGTGGTCGGTCCGGGTCTTGGCCAGGAACGCGACCGAGGCGTTGGGCAGGCGCTGCTGGAACTTGGTGGCGAGCTTCACCCCGCCGGCGTCAGGCGAGGCGATGACCAGCTCCTCGTCGCCGTAGTGGTCGATCAGCCATCCGACCAGCAGCGGCAGTGCGGTCAGCGAATCCATCGGCTGGTTGAAGAAGCCCTGGATCTGGCCGGTGTGCAGGTCCACCGACACGACGCGGTCCGCGCCGGCGATGGTGAACATGTCCGCCAGCAGCTTGGCGGTGATCGGCTCACGCGAACGGGCTTTGCGGTCCTGGCGCGCGTAGCCGTAGAAGGGCACCACGGCGATGATTCGCTTCGCCGACGCGCGCTTGGCGGCGTCGATGAGCAGCAGCTGCTCGAAGATGTTGTCGTTGACCGGCTTGCAGTGCGTCTGGATGACGAACACGTCGCTGCCACGGATGTTCTCGCGGTACCGCACGTAGACCTCGCCGTTGGCGAACTCGTGGATGTCCACGTCACCCAGCCGCATCCCCAGGTGCTCGACGACCTCGCGGGCCAGCTGCGGATAGCCGCGCCCCGTGAAGATCTGCATCCGCTTCCGCGTGACGAGCTCCATCAGCTATGCCTTCCCTTGGCCATCGGCACTGTCCCGGGTCGAGCGTGCTCGGTGGCGCTCGGCGTATCCCTCGATGATGCGCTGCTCGGTGCGCTCGACGGCCAGCGCGCCCGGTGGCACATCCTTGGTGATGACGGAGCCGGCGCCCGTGTAGGCGTGGTCGCCGACCGTCACCGGCGCGACCAGCATCGTGTCGCTGCCGACCCGCGCCCCGTCACCGATGACCGTGCGGTGCTTGTTGAACCCGTCGTAGTTGACGGTGACGGTCGCGGCGCCGATGTTCGCGTCACGGCCGATCGTCGTGTCACCGACGTACGACAGGTGGGGCACCTTGCTGCCCTCGCCGACCGTCGAGTTCTTCATCTCCACGAACGCCCCGACCTTGGCACGCTGCTCCAGGCGGGCCCGGGGCCGCAGGTACGCAAACGGGCCCACCGAGGCGCGAGGCCCGACCGACGCCTCGAGCACCACGCTGTAGGTCACCGTGGCGCCGGCCTCGACCGTGGCGTCGACCAACCGCGAGTCCGGGCCGATGGCGGCGCCGGCGCCGATCGCCGTCGCGCCTTCGAGATGCGTGCCGGGCAGCAGGGTGGCATCCGGCTCGATGCGCACCTCCGCGCCGACGTAGGTGGACGACGGGTCCACGATCGTGACGCCGGCGACCATGTGGTCGTTGAGGATCCGCCGGCGCAGCTCCGACGCCGCCGCGGCCAGCTGCGACCGGTCGTTGACGCCCGCGACGACCTCAGCCGGCGCGGACACGGTCGTGGCGCCGGCGGACGCCAGCGGCCCGACGACGTCGGTGAGGTACTCCTCGCCCTGGGCGTTGTCGGTCGTCAGCGCCTGCAGCGCAGGCCTGAGGGCCTCGACGTCGAACACGTACATGGAGGTGTTGACCTCCGTGATGGCGCGCTCCGCGTCGGTGGCGTCACGTTCCTCGACGACCCCGGCGATCGCGTCACCGTTCCGCAGGACCCGGCCGTAACCGGTGGGGTCCGCCAGCTGGGTGGTCAGCAGGGTCACCGAGGCGGCGCGGTCGCGATGACCGTCGAGCAGCGCCGCCAGCACGTCGGTGGTGAGCAGCGGGGCATCACCGGGGACGACCAGCACGTCGTCGATGCCGTCGAGCACCCCCGCCTCGGACACCATGCGCACGGCGTGACCGGTGCCGTTCTGGTGCTCCTGCCGGACCGTGACCAGCGCCGGGATGCCTGCCGACTCGGCCTCTGCGGCCACGTCCTCACCCTGGTGGCCGATCACCACGACGATGCGCTCCAAAGCCAGCGGACGCAGCGCTTCGAGCACCCAGCGCAGCATCGATCGGCCGGCGGCGGCGTGCAGCACCTTGGCTCGGTCGGACTTGAAGCGGGTGCCCTGACCTGCGGCCAGGACCACGGCAGCGGTGGTCACGCGGGCAGCACCACCGCGGATGGCTGGGAGGGAAGGGATCGAACCTTCAACTTCGACTCCAAAGGACGACGTGATGCCATTTCACCACCTCCCACCGACCCGACGCTCACTGTAGCCCAGACGCGGTCACCGCTAGCACGTGCCGAGCTCCGGGCCGCCGGCGGGTGACACGGCGGTGCGCACGCCGTCGAAGTCGTTCTGCACCCGCTCGGCGAGCGCCGTGGCCGCCGCCGCCGACTCGCACAGCGCCAGCATCGTGGGCCCGCTGCCAGACAGCACGGCACCCAGGGCACCGGCGTGCAACAGCACCCGCTTGGCGTCGGCCAGCTGGGGCCGCAGCGCGAAGGCTGCAGGCTCGAGATCGTTGTGCAGCGCCGCGCCCAGGGCCTCAGCGTCGCTGTTTCGCAGTGCTTGCACCACGGCGTCGGGTTGCACCTCGTTGACGGCGCAGACCCGATCCCAGGAGCGGTAGACCTCTGCGGTGCCCAGCGGCTCCGCGGCGGTGCACACGACCCAGTGGAAGGTCCCGCGGCACAGCACCTGCGCCAGCGCCGTCCCGCGCCCCGAGGCCAGTGCGGTCCCCCCGACGACGCAGAACGGGACGTCGCTGCCCACCTCGGCGGCGACGGTGCGCAGATCGTCACGAGACAGGTCGCAGTGCCACAGCTCGTTCAGCGCGACCAGGGCCGCGGCTGCGTCCGCCGACCCGCCTGCCATGCCGGCGCCCACCGGGATCGTCTTGCGCAGGTCGAGCACGGTGTACGGCGATGCCGCGTGGTCGACCTCGGGATCCGCCAGACGGGTGGCCCGTGCGTCGACGAACGCCAGGTCGATGACGCCGGCGGCGTCGCCCAGCGCCCGTGCCGCCCGGACCGCGAGGTTCTCCGTTCCCGACGGGACATCCGGCCCGCCGTCGTGCCACAGCGCCACGCGCATCCGGCGCCGAGCGGCGGGGTGGTGCCCCTGACCCGGGGGTCCGATGAGCCCGGCGCGGACCCGGTCGAACAGCGACACCGACTGGAACACGGTGACCAGCTCGTGGTACCCGTCGGGCCGGCGACCGCGCACCGACAGGAACAAGTTCAGCTTGGCGGGCACGCGAACGGACACGCACGGTGAGGTGCTCCGCTCCCATCTCACGGGTCGCCCGCGCTCCTCTCGCATCCCCATGGAGAAGGGTCCCGCAGGCCCCCCCTGCCTTCACCGCAGGCGATGCTAGGACTGCACCTCGCCGGGCGGCAAAAGCGCCCGGCACACGGCCACCCAGGTCTGCAGGTCCAGCTCCTCGGCGCGCGCCCCACGATCCCGCCCGATCGACTCGAGCGCCGTTTCGACCTCCGCGGGGCCGTGGCCCACGGCGCCCAGGGTGTTGCGCAGTCGCTTGCGCCGCTGGGCGAAGCCGGCGTCGACGAGCGGCAGCAAGTGGGCGATGACGTCGGGTGGCGTGCCCGGTGTCAGCCGGACGGTGACCGAGTCGACATTGGGCACCGGGTAGAACGCGTTGCGGCTGACCCGAGCGGCGATCTCCGCCCTGGCGAACGCGGCGACCTTCACGCTGACCCCGCCGTACAGCGGTTCACCGACGCGCGCCGTCCAGCGTTCGCCCACCTCCCGCTGCACCATCACCAGCAGGCGCTCGAACGCCCGGCTGCGCAGCGCGGTCATCAGGATCGGCGTGGCGACGTTGTAGGGGAGGTTGGACACCAGCAGCGCCGGCCGGCCCTCCGTAAGCCGCTGGAAGTCGACCGTCAACGCATCGGCGTGCACGATCCGCACACCATGGCGGTCGGTGGTGACGTGCTCCAACGCACGGACCAGACCTGCGTCGATCTCGACTGCGACGACGTCGGCACCGGCATCGGCCAGCGCCAGCGTCAGGCTTCCCAGCCCGGGGCCGACCTCGACGACGAGGTCGCCGGACTGGACCCCCGCATCGCGCACCACCTTGCGCACGGTGTTGGGGTCGACGACGAAGTTCTGGCCGAGCGCCTTGTGCGGCGCGAGGCCGAAGGTGCCGAGGAGCTCGCGGACCTGCCCCGGCGTGAGCATGGTGCTACCAGGTGATCCGCACGTTGATCACGCCGGTCCGCTTGGACGCGATCTGGGTGAACGCCTGCTCGTTGAGGTCGATGATCCGCCCGTCGATGTACGGGCCGCGGTCGTTGATCGTGACCGTCACCGACTTGCCGTTAGCGGTGTTGGTCACCCGCACCTTGGTCCCGAACGGCAACGTCCGGTGCGCCGCCGTGAGCCCCTCCTCGGGGTGGTGGTAGTACGAGGCCTTCCCGGACTCGGTCTGACTGGCGGCCTGGTCGCCGGCGTCCTGTTCGGGGGTGGACCTCGGGGCCGGCTGCTCGGCCGGCTCGGCTTCGCGGGGTGACGGGGCTGATGGCTGCGTGCGCGCCGGCGGGGTGGCGGTGCCGACCTCGACGATCCGGTCGCGCGCCGGCGTCACGACGCGGCGGTCGACCACGTCCCGTTGCTGCTCGACACCGTCGACGACCCGCAACCGCTCGACGACCTCCACGACGCCCTCGCGCCCCTCCTGGACCTCGCGTGTCTGCCCGCGCTGCAAATCATCAGTCGGTCGCTCGACGGTGTCGAACGGTACGGCGATCTCCCTGGTCTCCCGGCGGATCCGGACGCGCTCGACAACGATGCGCATGCCCGCCTCGACACGGCGACCCAAACCCGGCATGACGACATCGTGCCGCCCGAGGTCGATGTTCAGGCGAGCCAGGACGCCGGCGACGTCCGCGGCGTCGGTGACGACCTCGCTGGTGTCACCGTCGGCGACCACGGTCACACCCACCGGGTTGATCACCTCGACGGTCATGCCGTCCTGGATCGGCATGAGCCGCGAGGGACGCACCTGCGACCGCCGGGTGACGTCCTGACGGTGGGCGATCTGAGCGATGACGTCGTCGACGGACAGGGCGGTGACGAGGATCGTGGTCTCCTCACCCCCGATGAGCAGCGTGATCTCGCGCGCGCGGATGAGCTCGACGACCATGCCGTCGCGCAGCGGGGTGTCGGCGTCGGGAACGAGCTGGTCGTCCGGCGAGTATTCGACCCCCGCGCGGTCCAGGAGCTCGGCGACGGTCCGCGCGTGCGTCGTCAGCGGCTGCGGTTGGCCATCGACCTGCAGGGTGACGTCATGGCTGGCGACCAACCACGTGAAGCCCAGCAGAGGCACGAGCACCCCGATGAGGATGCGTGCCAGGAAGCGGACCGGAGGGCGCGTCGCCCGCGGGACACGCCGAGGTGCGGCGTGGCGGGGCGCAGGGCGCCGCCCCGGCGACCGGGGCACCCCCGGTCGACGAGCGACAGCGTGCATTGGCCGAGAACGTAGCAACGCTCGCGAACCGCCCCCAAACCCGCTGCTAGGACAGGGCGAACAGCCGGTAGGCGTTGTCGGTTGTGGTCTTGGCCATCTGCTCGAGGGACACGCCATGCAGCTCGGCGAGCATCTCGACGACCAGCGGCACCCGCGCCGGCTCGTTGGGCTTGCCCCGGTACGGATGGGGCGACAGGTACGGCGAGTCGGTCTCGGTCACCAGCAGCTCGAGCGGCGCGGCCGCAGCGGCCTCCCGCAGCTGCGGGGCGTTGCGGAAGGTCAGGTTGCCGGCGAACGACATGTACCAGCCATGCGCGGCGCAGGTCTCCACGAGCTTGGTGTCGCCGGAGAAGCAGTGGAACACCGTCCGCTCGGGCGCGCCCTCGTCGAGCAGGATCGACACCACGTCGTCGTGCGCGTCGCGATCGTGGATGACCAGCGCCTTGTCCATGTCCTTGGCGATCCGGATGTGGTCGCGGAACGAGTCCTGCTGGCGGATGGGCGGGGCCCCTTCGCGGAACCAGTCGAGCCCCGTCTCACCGATCGCAACCACCTGCGGGTGCTCGGCGAGAGCACTGATCCGGTCGAGCACGTGCTCGGTCGCTTCGATCGCGTTGTTCGGGTGGATGCCGATCGAGGCCCAGACGCCCTTGTGGTACAGCGCCGTCTGCACGGCCTCGGCCGAGGACGCGAGGTCCACACCAACGGTGATCAGCGTCGTCACACCGGCCTCGTGCGCGCGGTCGATGGTGCTGTCCTGGTCTTGCCCCTCGAACAGCAACTCGAGGTGGCAATGGGTGTCGGTGAACACGTCTGCTCTCACTGCAGGGGACATAGCAAGGCCCGCGATTACGCGGGCCGGGACCGCCCAAGGGTATCGCGACATAGCCTGGCGCGCGTGCCTGTGACCGTCCTGTGGTTCCGCCGCGACCTGCGCCTGGCCGACAACCCCGCCCTCCTCGCCGCGGCCCGCAGGGGGTCGGTTGTCCCGCTGTTCGTGCTGGACCCGTCCCTTTGGGGTCGCGCCGGTACGCCCCGCCGAGCGTTCCTGGTGCGCTGCCTGCGCGACCTCGACGAGCGCGTCGGCGGCGGCCTCGTCGTGCGGGCCGGTGCACCCGCCGAGGTCGTCCCGGCCCTGGTGTCGGAGGTCGCCGCCGGGGAGGTCCACGTCGCGGCGGACTTCGGCGTGTACGGGCGTGATCGCGACGCTCGTGTCGAGGCCGCCCTCAGGGTGCCGCTGATCCGCACGGGTTCGCCCTACGCCGTCGCGCCGGGGCGGCTGACGACGGCGGCCGGCACGGGGTTCCGGGTGTTCAGCGCGTACTACCGCGCCTGGCAGACGCACGGATGGCGCGAGCCCGCCGGTGACGCCGCCGACGTGCAATGGATGACGGATGTCCCCAGCACCGGCCTGCCTCCCGAGCCGGACCTGGGCGGCGTCACGCTGCCGCCGGCGGGCGAGACCGCAGCCCGCCGGCGCTTCTCGGGATTCGCCGCGGAAGCCGTGTCCCGCTATGCCGAGCGCCGCAACACCCCCGCAGAGGACGGCACGTCCCGGCTGTCGGCGTACCTGAAGTACGGCTGCGTGCATCCCCGGTCCCTGCTGCACGGCCTCGGACGGTCCAAAGGCGAGGAGTCGTTCCGCCGTGAGCTTGCCTGGCGTGACTTCTACGCCGATGTGCTGTGGCACCGCCCCGACACGCTGCACGCCGCGGTGCAGCCGAAGATGGCCGGGCTGCGCTATGACGACGACGCGGCCGCCGACGAGCGCTTCACGGCGTGGGCCACCGGTCGCACGGGCTATCCCATCGTCGACGCCGGGATGCGCCAGCTGCAGTCCGAGGCCTGGATGCACAACCGCGTGCGCATGATCACCGCGTCGTTTCTCACCAAGGACCTGCACATCGACTGGCGCCGTGGCGCCGAGTGGTTCCTGGAGCACCTGGTCGACGGTGATCCGGCGTCCAACCACGGGGGATGGCAGTGGGTCGCCGGCACGGGCACCGACCCCGCCCCGTATTTCCGCGTGTTCAACCCCGTCACCCAGTCGAAGACCGTCGACCCTGACGGCGACTACATCCGCCGTTACGTGCCGGAGCTCCGTGACGTCGAAGGGGATCTGGTGCACGAACCGTGGCGCCTGCCCGCCGGCCCGCCGGCGGGCTACCCGTTGCCGATCGTCGACCATGCCGAGGAGCGGGCCGAGGCACTGCGCCGCTACGCCGAGGTCACCGGCATCTGAGGTGTGTGGGTCTGGGTCAATCCTCGGTGGACCGTGTGGGTCTGGGCGCACGAGCGTGCACCCAGACCCACGCACCCCGCCCGCCGTTTACCCAGACCCACACAGCGCAGTTGGGGGTGCCGGCGGGGTCGGCCGAGGGAGGGGCGGCCGAGGCCGGCGGGGTGGAGCCGTTGGCTGTCCGGGTCAGCCGCCGGGCTCGGCGACGTAGTAGCGCCAGGTGCCGTCGGCGGCGATGCCGGTGCGCGGACCGTTGTACTGCGCCCCAGGTTCGGCCCACGCCGCCGGCCACACCCACATGTCGCTGTCACCGTCGCGCGTTGCGGGGCGGGTGAGCAGATCGGCGAGCGTGCCGAGGGGGTCCTCGCCCCGGCGCTCGAGGTCGCGCCAGTACGGGCGGCAGGGCTCGGGCTGGTCGCTGAAGGTGCATGAGAAGTCCTCGGGCATGAGCGCCTCGAGCCGCCGGTAGCTGCCCGCCTCCGCCGCGAGGCGGATCTGCTCAGCCTTCTGCCGCACCGCGGCCGGGGCGCCGGGCTCGTCGCTGTCAGGCGGCGCCAGCTCGAAGGCGAGGTAGAAGTCCTTGAC
>DATLGM010000097.1:0-4551 GCA_035540515.1 Egibacteraceae bacterium
TGCTAGGAGGGGTCTCTGCGGCCGCAGGCGTGTTGCTTGTCGCCGTGGCGAACTACGACGCCCTCGTCACGACCGTGGCGGTGGGCTCGGGCTCACGCCCTCTGACGGCGCGCGTCGCGATGCTCGTGCGACGGCTGCTCCGCCGCTACCCGCGGCTTCTGCCCGCCGGCGGACCGGTCGTCGTCCTCGCGACCATCGGCGTGTGGATCGGGCTGCTGTGGGCCGGCTACACCTTGTTGTTCCTGTCAGCCGACACGGCCGTGACGGTGGCGACGACGGACGCGCCCGCGTCGGTCGTGTCTCGCGTCTACTACGCCGGATACGTGCTGTTCACTCTCGGCAACGGCGGCTACTCCCCCTCCGTCGGCGTCTGGGAGATCGTGACGGTCTTGGCGACGCTGAACGGACTGTTCGTCGTCACGCTGGCCATCACCTACCTCGTGCCAGTCGTCAGCGCGGTCGTGGAGCGGCGTCAGCTCGCCGCACTCGTTACCGCTCTCGGCGACAGCGTCGAAGAAGTCGTGGTGTCGGCCTGGAACGGCAACGACTTCTCATTCCTGGAACAGCAACTCCCGACCATTTCGCAACAGATCCTGCTGACGGCGCAGCGCCACCTCGCCTACCCGGTGCTTCACGACTTTCGCAGCAGCGAGCCGCACAGCGCGTCCGAGCGAACGCTCGCGCTGCTGGACGACGTCGTGCTGGTCCTTGACTGCGGTGTCGAACCCGCAGTGCGCGTGAGCAGCCCGGTCATACGCACCATGCGGTTCGCTATAGACGAAGCACGTCGACTCATGCCAGTAGGGGTCAACGCGCAGGAACCCCCTCCACTGCCCGACCTGCCGCACATCGCGGAACGGGGCATCCCAACGGGCGACCCGCTGGAGTTCGCCGCTGCAGCCGAACGACTGGCGGACCGCCGCCGGCACTTGGCCGCGCTCGTAGAGGCGGCGGCGTGGCGCTGGCCGAACCGCGCTGGCGGAGAGTCGTGAAACCCTCACGAGCGAAGGCGCACGCCCCAGGACGGGCGGAGGGGCGGTGGCGACCGTAACTGAGCTTCGGTTTGTGCTGTCTGACGACCGCGAGGTCGACGGCGGCGATCTTGTACCCGCCATCGCGTCATTGCCGGGCGTACGGGGCGTCGACGTTCACCCGTCGGTGCACGAGGTCTGGGTCCGCGGCCACGACGTTGACCCGCAAGCCGTCAAGGCCGCCATCGAGGCCTCCGGGCACCGTCTCGACGATGCGTACCCGCAAGCCGTCGACGGTCCGCTGTAGCGACACCTGAAGAAGGAGCCACCGCATGACCCACACAAGCCCTTGGCACAAACCAGCACAGCCAGCAGCGTTCGGACCGCTCAGGGCCCAGCGCAGCGTGGACGTGGCGGTCATCGGTGCGGGCATCACCGGGCTGACGACCGCGCTACTCGCCCAGCGCAACGGGGCGCGGGTCGCCGTCATCGAGGCGGAGAGTGTGGCGAGCGGAACGACCGGTCGCACGACTGGCAAGGTGACGTCGCAGCACGGCGAGATCTACGGAAGGTTGACCCGGCGACACGGTCAGGACGTGGCACGGCTGTACGGAGCCGCAAACGAAGCGGCGGTCGGACTGGTCGCCGAACTCGTCTCCGACCTCGACATCCAGTGCGGCTTCGCCCGGGCGGCGGCGTTCACGTACACGACCGACCCACAGTCAGTTCAGCGCCTGCAGGAAGAGGCGGAAACCGCGCGACGGCTCGGGCTTCCGTCCGAGTTCGTCACCGAAACAGACCTGCCCTTCCCGGTGGCTGGGGCCGTCAGGTTTGACAACCAGGCGTACTTCGACGCGGCCCGCTACTGCGGTGCGCTGGCGAACGAAGTCGTCGCGGGCGGCGGCGAGGTGTACGAGCAGAGCCGTGCACTGCGAGTCGAGTGGGAGCGAAGCCCTGTTGTCGTGCGGACGCCAGAAGGAGCGGTGGCCGCCGACCACGTGGTTGTGGCCACGCTCCTGCCCGTCATCGACATCGGCGGGTTCTTCGCGAAGACGCGGCCGAAGCGTTCGTACGGCATTGCGGTGCGGCTCGCCGACAACGCGCCGGCGAGCATGGCGATCTCCGTCGAGTCGCCGAAGCGGTCGACTCGGCCGTGGCCCGCCGGCGGCCCCAACGGCCTCATCGTCGTCGGGGACGGGCACGAAACCGGCCACGAACAAGACACGCAGCGCCACTACGACGCGCTGGAGGGGTGGACACGCGACGTCTTCGGCGAAGCTTCTGTCCACTTCCGCTGGTCGGCGCAGGACTACTCGACACTTGACGAACTGCCCTACGTCGGACGGTCACCCCGCACCACGCACTGCTACGTCGCCACGGGCTTCAACAAGTGGGGCCTGAGCAACGGTACGGCCGCCGCCATGGTGCTGGCTGAACTCATCAACGGTCGTGAGAGCCCCTGGCTCAGAGCATTCGACGCCACGCGAATCGGCGACGCCGCCGCAGTCGTCAAGATGGCCAAGGAGAACGTCCACGTCGGCAAACAGTTCGTGTCCGACCGCGTGGCCCGCTTGACCGCTGACTCGGTACGGGACCTGGCAGCCGGCAGCGGCCGCATAGTGCGCGCCGGGGGTCGCGCTGTGGCGGCCTACCGGGACGCGGACGGGACCGTCCACGCCGTCGACGCGACATGCACGCACATGGGGTGCACGGTCCGCTTCAACGACGCCGAACGAAGTTGGGACTGCCCCTGTCACGGTTCGAGGTTCGCCACGAACGGCGACGTACTGGCCGGACCTGCTGTGCGGCCGCTGAGCGAAGTCGACGTTGAGCACTGACATGAAGTGAGCAGTTCCAACCGAGGCCGTCACGAACGGCCGTGATCAGAAAGGACGCCGGTCCAATGGTGCAGAAAAGCGATGAGAGCAACGGAAACGCCCACGGTGACAACGAGTCACACGATATGGGGATGTACCTGCGCTTCGGCGCGATGATCGTGACCGCGATGGTCGTCATGTACGGCGTGATGTTCGTCAGCGCGTGGGAGTGGAGTCATGTGCGCTGGAGCGGGAGCCGCATGTTCATGGCGCTCACCATGGGCGGGACCATGGGCTTGGTCATGCTGGCGTGGATGCTGAACATGTACCGGAACACGAAGGCCAACGTGGCCGTCGTGGTAGTAAGCATCCTGCTTCTTGCCGGTGCCATCTACCTCGACAGAAGTCAGACGACCGTGCAGGACAACTCCTTCATGAGCGCGATGATTCCGCACCACTCGATGGCCATCCTGCGCTCCGAACGGGCCGAACTCTCAGACGTCCGGGTGTGCGAACTCGCGGTTGAGATCAGCGAGGCGCAGCGCCGGGAGATCTTCGAGATGGACTGGTTGATCGAAGACATAAAGAGCAACGGTGTCGCTGCGACACCTGAGGAGGCGGAGTCCCGACCAGTCCCCGACTACGAGGAACCTGCCGAGCGCCAGTGCCCCACGGGCTGACCCGGCATCCGCACCCCCGAGCCCTGCCGTAGCCCGCCGCGGGCCTAGCGCCGGGCAACGGCCGCGACGCTGCTCGGCGGGCGGAACGACCGCCCCGAGCATACTTACGATGCGTCGAACTACGGGCCGAGGAGCGGGAGGAGGGATGACGTCGAACGGTGCGACGGTGCGTCAGGTAGCCGTCGGGCGCGTCCCCCCGGCCGCGTTCGACCTGGTGACGATGCTTCTGTCGCTGTGGATGGTGGGCGGCGTGTTCGTCGACGGGTGGGCGCACATCAACCTCCCGTCCACGAAGGAGACGTTCTTCACCCCGTGGCACGCGGTCCTGTACTCGGGCTTCACAGCGGTGGCGGCGTGGATGGCCGTGCCGATCGTCCGCGACCGGCACCGCCGGCTGGCCGCGCGAGTGCCCCGCGGGTACGGGCTCGGCCTGGTCGGCCTCGTGGTGTTCGGCGCAGGCGGCGTGGGCGACGGCGTGTGGCACGAGGTGTTCGGCATCGAGGTCGGTATCGACGCGCTGCTCAGCCCCACCCACCTGCTCCTGCTCACAGGCGGTCTGCTCGTGCTGACGAGCCCCCTACGCGCGGCGTGGCACGCGCTCCCAACGGACCCGACGCTGCGCCAGTTCCTGCCCGCGGTCCTGTCGGTGACGCTGACCACCGCGCTGCTGGCCTTCTTCTTCGCCTACGCGTGGGGCGGGATAGACGTCACCCCGGCGACGGCTGTGCCCGCCGCGGCGCTCGACGAGCACTCGCCTGGCCACCGGGAGGCCGAGCAGGTGATAGCCGCCGCGATCCTGGCGCGCGTCCTCACGACCGCGCTGCTCGTCGGCCCGCTGCTGGTCGTCCTAAGACGCTGGCACCCTCCGCCGGGCACCGCGACCATCCTGTTCACGACCGTGTCCGTGCTCGTCTCCGCCTTGTCGGACGAGGCGCCCGCCGCGCTGCTCATCGCGCCCGTGGCCGCCGGAGTCGCCGCGGACGCCGCCGTCGCGCTTCTCGGCGCGCGGACCGCGTCACGGTGGTGGGTGTACGCGTTGGCGTCCGGTGTCGCCCTCGTCCTGTGGGGCGGGCACTTCGCGGC
>DATLGM010000098.1:0-2520 GCA_035540515.1 Egibacteraceae bacterium
GGCGGCCGTTGCCGGAGATGAGGTTGCCCTCGTCGGGAAGTGAGCCGCCGACCTGCACCTGCGCGGCGTTGATCGTGATGCCGTCCTCGCCGTTGCCCCAGTCCTGCGTGCCAGTGGGGTCGGTGCCGATGTGGTTGTTGCGGATGAGCACACGGGGTGCGGACTGGATATGGATCCCGGACCAGCCGTTGTTGGCGATCACGTTGCGCTGCCACGGCAGCGGGCCACCGACGAGGCTGTCGTGGGCGTCGAAGATCTCGATGCCGTGGCGGCCGTTGGGCTTGACCAGGGTGCCGGTGCGGTCCGTGCCGATGTAGTTGCCGTAGACACGGATCGGCCCGTCCTCCTGCGCCCACTGCGAGGCGTCGATGGCCGAGCCGGCGGCGCTGTTCATGGCGAACCCGTGGATCTCACTGCCGCCGCTGCCGGGGCCGAGCCGCAGGATCGGGTACGGGCCCGTGCCGCCGCCCCCCTGCAGCTCCACGCAGGGGTGGCCGGCGAGCGGGGCACACCGCATCTGCGGGATCAGCGCACGCTGGGAGACCGCGTCGAAGGTGATCGGCGAGAGGATCTCCGGTAGGTCGCCGGCGGCGAGCGTGACCGGTCCACCGGACTTGCCCAGCGGCCGGTAGTCCGGGCGGATGCTGAAGCTGATGACACCGCCACCGTTGTGGTTGGACTGCTCGATGGCGGCGCGCAGCGAGCACTTCTCGCCGCCGCTGTCACAGATGCCGTCGGAGAGGTCCTGGTCCTCTCCCCCGCTCTCGACGTTGACCACAAAGCCGCAGGCGTCACCGACGCCGTCGTGCTTGGTGTACTCCTGCTTGCCGTTGCCGTTGTCGGCCTGGTCCTGGTTGGGCTGCGTCGGGCAGTTGTCGATGATGTCGGGGATGCCGTCGTTGTCCCGGTCGGTGGTGACGTCGCCGAAGGCGCCCGGCGGCTGGCCGCTGCCGACATCGGTCGGCCACGGCGGCACATCGACGGGCAGGTTGGCAGCTGCCATGCCGAGCAGCTTGTTGCGGTAGGTCCGGTGGCCGGGCAGCCGGGGGTGGAACGCGCCCCACGGGTCGACCTGACGGGTCAGCGACTCCTCGATCGTGACGACCCAACCGTCGTCCGCCCCGTAGCCGTGACCGGGGGGCCCGATGTACGCCTCGGCGATCCCGCTCACGAAGTTCCAGCCGTGCCGGTCCGCGGCGGCCTCGACCTTGGCGTTGAGCTGCGGCACCACGATGCCCGCCGCCCACGTCCCCTCGTCCTTGGTCAGCAGCGCGGGGATCGTCGGGTCGCACACCTTCCCGTCGTTGCAGCGCATCGGGTCGAAGTACTCGGTGATGTACACGTCACCCGGATCGAGCACGGCGCCGAGCTTGTCGTTCATCGCCGTGGCGAGCTCGTCGTACAGCCCGTCGAGCAGCGGCAGCTTCTGCTCGAACACCTCGATGGCGTCCGGCTCTGGGAACACCTCGTCGTGGAGGTGGCAGCCGACCATGTCCAGCAGGCAGTTCTTGACGATGGAGGAGAACTCCATGTCGTTGGCGCCGATGGACATGAACAGCGCGTCAATGGAGCGTGAGCCGACGAGGTCGGCGACCTGATCCAGCTGCGGCGGCAGCGTCGGGAGGGCAGGGTCGGGCTCGATGCCCTCGTAGGGGTGCAGCAGGCCGCCCAGCGGCGGGGGCGCCGGCGCGTTGGTCGGCGGTGGGAAGCCGAACAGCGGGTCAGCGATCTTCGCCCCGGAGCACGCGACGTGGACGAACGTCACCGACGTCTTGGCGTCGGCCTGCTCGAGGTAGCGGGCCGCGAGGGCCGGGCCGGCGTCGGCGGAGCGGTGGCAGCGCTCGTCGCCCCACACGCCGTCGGACGGGATCTTGACCTGCTTGCCCTTGATGTCGGTGTCGACGATGTACTCGGTGCCGTGCGGGTTGCCCTCACCCGACGCCACCGAGTCGCCGACGCTGACCACCAGCACGTCCACGACGTCGACGGTGTCGGTCTTGATCGCGGTGCCCCCCGTGCTGGTCGTGATGTCCAGCCGCACCGTGTGCGCCCCGGCGGCCGCCACGCTGACGGTCGTCTTGCACTGCGCCATCGCGTCGCCGGCGACGCCGTCGACGGTCCACCGGTACGAGGTGATCGTGGCGCCGTCGGGATCCGAGGCGCACGCGTCGAGCTGCACCGTGAACGGGGCGTTGATCTGCGCCGGGGTGTTCGCCGGGTCGCGGAAGCCGTCGGCGTCGATGTCGCGATAGCGGTCGGGGCGCGACCAGTCGATGCGCGCGATCGGCGACTGGCCGTTCGCCGCGCTCGCCGTCCCGGGCAGCAGCCCGAGCAGCACGGTCAGGGTCAACAGCATGCAGCGGCCCGCCCGCCGCCTCCCGGTTCCCACCATCGCCGTAGTGGATGCGGGGGCGTGCGGGATTTCCATGGCCCGATGGGACTATTTCCGGCGTGTGGGGATCTGTCCGGCGGCGTCTTGGCCGGCCGTTTCTCGAACGCTTGCGGGGGTGGGGGTCGGGT
>DATLGM010000099.1:0-2067 GCA_035540515.1 Egibacteraceae bacterium
GTCCCAGCGGGTGATGTAGGCCCATCGGAGCAACCCACGAGCCTCCAGCACCGGCTGGGCGAACAGCGGCTGCGCGTCGTCTCCCGCCGCCGGGTGGGCGGCCGCCGGGTGGGTGGTGCCGGCGGCGGTCGGCAGCCCCCGGTGGTACGGGCGGTCCCGGACCTGCTCCCAGGCGGCCTGGGCGCGGGACGGTCCCCAGCCGACCCGCACCATGGCGGTCCGCAGATCGAGCCAGTCGTCGTCACCCTCCAGCGTCTGCCCCCGCAGCGGCGTCCAGTCGTGGGACCGGACCTGCTCGACCCAGTCCAGGATCAGTGTGCCGAACGCGTCGTCATCCTCAGCCGGCAGCGGATCGTCGACCGCCACAGCGTGGTTCCGGAACGCCGGCAGCAGCCACCCGCCCCCGGGCGCGCGGTAGACCGTTCCGCCGGCGTAGGCGCGCCCGTCGGTCGCCGGCACCGTCGCACTGGATCGAAGGACCTGCAGGTTCGCCACGTTGCTCCATTGGTCGGCCGCGCACCGCTGCGGCACAGTGTGACGCATGCCCGACATCACGCTTCCCGATCATCTGCGCCCCGCTGACGGCCGCTTCGGCTCCGGACCGTCCAAGGTCCGCCAAGCTGCCGTGGACCGCCTCGCCGCCGCCGCGCCGACGCTGCTGGGGACCAGCCACCGCCGTCCTGCCGTGAAAGACCAGGTGCGCCGCATCCGTGCCGGCCTGACCGAGCTGTTCGCGCTTCCCGACGGCTACGAGGTCGTGCTCGGCAACGGTGGCGCCACACTGTTCTGGGACGCGGCCGCCTTCAGCCTCATCGAGCGCCGCAGTGCGCACGCGGTGTTCGGCGAGTTCTCGTCGAAGTTCGCCAAGGCCGTCCGCACCTCACCGTTTCTGGAGTCCCCGGTCGTCGTCGAGGCCGAGCCCGGCACCTACCCGGAGGTGAAGCCGGTCGACGACGTCGACCTGTACGCGCTGACGCAGTCCGAGACGTCCACCGGCGTCGCCATGCCGGTGGTGCGCCCGGCGTTCGAGGGGCTGGTGGCCGTGGATGCCACCAGCGCTGCCGGGGCGATGACCTTCGACCCACGGGAGGCCGATGCGTACTACTTCAGCCCGCAGAAGGCCTTCGCCTCCGAGGGTGGTTTGTGGGTCGCCGTGCTGTCACCGGCAGCCCTCGACACGATTGACCGGATCGCCGGCTCCGGCCGCCCCGTCCCCGCGATGCTCGATCTGAAGATCGCGGTCGCCAACAGCCGGTCGGACCAGACCTACAACACGCCCGCGATCGCGACACTGTTCCTCATGGCCGAGCAGATCGAGTGGCTGCTGGAGCGCGGTGGGCTGGCTGAGGTGGCAGCACAGTGCGCCACCAAGGCGCACCACATCTACGACTGGGCCATGGCCAGCGACTACGCGACGCCGTTCGTCACGGACCCGTCGGCTCGCAGCACGGTGGTGTGCACCGTCGATCTGGACGATGCCGTGTCGGCCGACGCGATCAGCGCCGTGCTGCGCGCCAACGGCGTGCTCGACACCGAGGCCTACCGCAAGCTGGGGCGCAACCAGCTGCGCTTCGCCGTCTTCCCGTCGATCGACCTCGAGGACGTCCAGCGACTGACGGGGGCCGTGGACCACATCGCGGCGCAGTTGCGCGGCTGAGCAGGAACTTCGCCTGCGCAGGCCGAAGACCACCGCAACTGTCGTCTTTTTTCTCGGGAGTCGTCTTCGCATGCGCCGTTCCGTCCGCGTCCTCATCGCTGCGCTCACCGCTGCTCTGCTCGTAACCGGTTCGGCGATTGCCGACGACACCACCGAGCCCGTCGAGGAGTCGCCGTTCGTCGAGCAGCGCGTGTACTTCACCCCAGCCGAGACCAAGGCCGGCAACCTGGGCGCGTTCGGCGTCGGCGCCCTGCCGTCGTGGGACACGACAGAGCCGGCATCGGTGGCGACCGGTGCCGGTGGCGGCTACCTGGGCAACCCCGCCGCCGAGATCGTGTTCGGCGACCTGACCGCCGAGTCGGGGCCGACGTTCGAGGGGACGTTCACCGGCGCCCTGGACAGCCTCGCCG
>DATLGM010000100.1:0-3708 GCA_035540515.1 Egibacteraceae bacterium
GCCCAGGTGAGCCAAGTCCAGAACCCAGGCGGCTCATAGTCCGGCGGGTCGATGCGCCAGCCGTCAGGGACGCTGCCGAGTTCCTCGTCCGCGAGGTGCGGCGACGGCTGTAGGTAGCCGTGTCCGCGCTTGACGAGAAGCGGGTAGGCGAACCGGTCCAAAAAGGGCGTGTGGAACAGTGCGCGTAGCCACCGAGGCGCTGATCGCACGTCGAACCGGGCGCCGTAGCCCTCCGGAATGTGGTTCCAGCCTTCCAGCCTTCCAGCCGCACCCACCGACGGTAACGCCCGCGACGAGCTCGACCGCTGGTATCGGCATCACCTATCCGCCCGCGGCCCGGCCGTCGTCACCACCGTCCGTGCCGCGCGGAAGGACACTCGCAGCAAGTAGGTCTCGAGGGTGAAGAAGTCCTCGCCGTCCCAGTCGAAGAGCGCGACCTGCCCTGCCACGTCGGCAGCGTCGGAGCCGCCGGTCTCCTCCTCGCATAGGAACTCACACACGCCGTCGAACCGGAACAGCACGAAGGGGCGGTCACGCAACTCGGCGGGTGCCCAGTCCGGGTCGTACTCGAAGACCAGGCGGAGCGACGGACCGCTCGGTGTGTACGTCAGCGAACGAAAGTCGGTGTCGTGGAGGTACACCTTCTCGTCGCGACGGTCCAAAACTCGTACAACCCGGTCCCGCCCGAAGCCACGCCACGGTCTGGGTCCTCACTGACACCGACAAAGTGCGTTGTCGCCACGACGCGAGCCTAGCGGCACATATGCGCCTTGAAGTCAGAGCCGTTCGAAGACCATCGTCGCCTGGATGCGGTCACCGCCGACCAGGCCCTTGCTGCCAGATGATGATGTCGAAATGGTGTGCAGCCGATATCCCTGCGCGGCCTGCGCGTTGATGGCCTTCTCCAACTCCGTCAAGTTGCCGGAGCCCGTGCCCCAGAGCTTCTCCTTCAGGATGACCTGAAGCACCACGTAACTCTGACCTTGAACCATGACCACTCCTCATTGGTTAAGTCTTTCACCGGTTCTGTACAAAGACGAGAGTCACGACGCTCGGGGGAGCGCGCTAAGCATCGTCACACGGCGACTTAGAACCCGCGTTGAGGACGGTCTGATCCGGGGAACGAGGCGGCCAGGACGCCATCCGCTGACCTCGGACAGGGCCCCCCTGCCCGTCGGTAGCGAAAGCGAGACCGCCTCGTCTGCGTCCATTCGGTGCAGCCTGGGCACGAGCGCGAGCGGCTAACGGCAGTCACCTACTGCCGCTGCCGCGCCGAAAGCTGCCACGCGACGGCCACCGCCACGACGGTCCCACCCGTGAAGGTGACCGCCGGGGAGAGCAGCCAGTCCCTAGGGCCACCAAAGCCAATGGCCAGCCAAAGCAGGACGGCAACAGCGGCGAAGACAAGAGCCAGCCGTTTGAGGCGAGCCACACGCTCCTGCACGGTCTTTGGCGTCGCGAGCCAGGGCCATCGGCTATAGGCGGCACGCTCTACTGCGTCATCGAGTCGCTTGCCGGCGTTCAGACCACGCCGGACGCCGCTGGTTGGACTCCCCTGGGGTTCGGCTGGCTTCCCGTCGTGCTGCACTCGAGGAGGGTAACGCTTGATATGCGGGTGATCCTTCGGGGACAGATCGCTGGGCCATCAGGGTCTGCGGTCCCGGGGGTTGGGGAGGACCCGCATGTCTTCTGTTGATCCGTGCCTGGTTCGGTCCGTCACGCGCTCGGGCGCGCTGCGGGTCCGGCTCGGGGAGCCGCTGCTCGATGCGTATCTGGAGTTCGTCGGCTCGCGGTGCCGGCCGAACACGCTGCTGGCGACCGCGTTCGACCTGACGGTGTTCTTCCGCTAAGCCGCCAAGCCGCCGGTCGAGGTGAGCAGCGCTGACGTGCTGGCGTTCATCAGCGCGCAGCGAGCGGGCGGTGACGGCCGAACCGTGCGCGCGGTCGATGAGCACGCCGGTGTCTCGAGCCGGACGGTCGCCCGGCGTCTGTCGACGCTGTCGGGGCTGTTCGCGTTCCTGCTCGTGCGCGGCGACGTGACCGTCAACCCGGTCGCGCGGGGTCTGCCGACCCGGGGAGAACGCACCCGGCCACGGCAGACGGTGCCGCTGGTCCGCACCCCGCGCACGCTGCCGCGGGTGCTGTCCCCGGACGAGGTCGCCGCGCTGCTCGCAGCGCTACGGACTCGTCGCGACATCGCGATCGTGACCGCGATGCTGCTCGGTGGGCTGCGCCGCTGCGAGGTCCTCGGGCTGCGCCTTGCCGATGTCGACGGAGCGTCCCGGCAGCTGTTCATCGCCGAGGGCAAGGGCGGCCGGCAACGCCGGGTGAGCATCTCGGGCCGGTTCTTCACCGCGCTGGCGGACTACCTGGACAGCGAGCGCCCCGACAGCGATCACGACGTGGTGTTCGTGGTTCTGAAAGGACCGCGACGAGGCCGGCCGTTGACCGCCGCCGGCCTGGACGAGGTGCTGGCCGGCGCCCGCTCCCGGGCCGGGCTGACCCGTGGAACCTGCCACGAGCTGCGTCACACCTGCCTGACCCGGCTGCGGGAGGCCGGGATGAGCTTGGAGGCGGTGCAAGCCCAGGCTGGGCACGCCTCGATCGAGACGACCCGGCTCTACCTGCACCTGACCGATGACTGGCTGGCCGGGCAGTACCGGCGCGCCGCCGAAGCGATCGATGCGCAGATGCTCATCGACCACCCGCACCTGCAGGTCGGTCGATGAAGCCCGCGCCGGTGCTGACCTGGAAGGCACTGGAGCTGGTGCTGCCGGTCATGACCGCCACGATGCGCCAGTACCTGCAGCACCTTTCATGCTCACTGCGGCCGGCCAGCGTCCGCGCCGCCGACCAGAGCCTGCGACTGTTCGCGACCTTCATCTTCCACGCCCACCCCGACGTCGGCTCGGTCGCGCAGCTGCGCCGCCCCCACCTGGAGGACTACAAACGGTGGCTGACCGACGGCCCCGACCACCCAGCCGCCGGACCGGGCCGGGCGCTGTCAGCAACCAGCCGCTCGCTGCGCCTGGGCACGCTGCGGATGTTCTTCACCCGCCTGGTCGAGTGGGACGACGCCGACGCCCCGACCCGGCCGCTGCTGTTCACCGGCGACCTGCCACCGCGCGACCAACCACTACCCAAGGCCCTCGACGACGCCGACGCCGCGAAGTTCCTGCGCACCGCGCAAGCCCAACCCCGGCTGCTCGTCCGGGTCGTCGCCGAGGTCCTGATCCGCACCGGCGTGCGCGTCGGCGAGTTCTGCGACCTGCGCGCCGACGCCATCCGCACCGGCCACGACGGCTACTGGCTGCACGTCCCGGTCGGCAAGCTCCACGACGACCGCTACCTGCCGTTGCACCCCGTGCTCGTCGAGCTGATCGGCGACTACCGCCGAGCGCACGTCCGCCCGGACAACCCGATGCTCATCCCGTATGAGAACGGCCGGCCCCTCAAGCGCGCCGCGGTCGCTCGGATGCTCGACACCATCACCACCGCCGCCGGGATGCCGCACATCCACCCGCACAAGCTCCGGCACACCCTGGCCACCCAGGCGATCAACCGCGGGATGAGCATGGAAGCCATCGCCGCGCTGCTCGGTCACCACAGCCTGGACATGACCCGCCGCTACGCCCGGCTGCACGACAAGACCCTGCAGCGCGCCTACACCGCCGTCACCGACAACGTCGACGCGCTCTACGCCGGACC
>DATLGM010000101.1:0-12289 GCA_035540515.1 Egibacteraceae bacterium
CGGTGGTGCCGATCAGCAGCGCCAGGGCGAAGTCGGCCAGGGTGTCGCCCCCCAGCACGAACAGCGCCATCAGGATGAACAACGCCCCCATGCCGGTGTTCACGGTCCGCGGCAGGGTCTGGACGCACGCGTCGTTGGTGATGCGGTCCAGCGAGTGCTTGGGATTAAGACCCCGCTGCTCGCGGACCCGGTCGAAGATGACCACCGAGTCGTTCACGGAATAGCCGACCACGGTGAGTACAGCGGCCAGGAATACTCCGTCGAGGTCCTTGCCGAGCCAGGCGAACACCCCGACGAGGACCGTGACGTCGTGGAACATCGCGGCGACCGTCGCGGTGCCGTAGGTCCAGCGGAACCGTATCGCCAGGTACAGCAGTTGGGCGGTCAGCGCGACACCAAGGGCGATGAGGGCGTTGCGTCGCAGCTCCGCGCCGATCGTCGGTCCGACGAACTCGTCGCGGACCATCTCGGCTCCCCCGCCCACCCGCGCGACCGCCGCGGTGACCTTTGCTTGCTGGTCGTCGGTCAGGGTCCCGGCGCGGACCGCGACCTGACCCCCGGTCGTCTGTTGCACGACGGCTCTGGGCAGTCCGGCGTCGGCCAGCGCCCCGCGCAGCGCGTCGAGGTCCGCGGCCTGCTCGGTCCGGTACTCCAGTAGGCGACCGCCCGTGAACTCCAGTCCCCACGAGATGCCCTGCACGGCGATGCCGGCGACGGCAAGCACGACCGCGGCGCCAGAGATGGCCAACCACAACCGCCCCCGCCCCATCAGGTCGGGATTGCGCTCGGTCAGCCATTCGCGCAGCCCCGCCCACGCCGTAAGACCCAGCAACTCGGGACGACGCACCAGTCCCGGCCGGCGCAGCAGCCACTCGACGATGACGCGGGCCACCACCAGCGCGCTGAACATCGACACGATCACGCCGATGGAGACCGTCACGCCAAATCCCCTTACCGCGCCGGACGCGAGGAAGATCAGCAGGGCCGCGGCGATGAGCGTGGTGACGTTAGAGTCGATCACGGCGCTTAGCGCCTTCTTGAAGCCGGTGGTCGCCGCCCCGCGGGGATTGCGGCCGGCGGCGAACTCCTCCTTCGCGCGCTCGAACACCAAGACGTTGGCGTCCACCGCCATCCCGACCGCCAGCACGAACCCGGCAATGCCCGGCAAGGTGAGCGTGGCGCCGATCGTGACCAACGCTGCGAATGCGAGCAGGCCGTAAACGCCCAAAGCGATCCCAGCCACCGCTCCGAACAGCCGGTAGGCCGCAAGCATGAACAGAATCGTGAGAATCACGCCGATGACCGCCGCCAGAGCGCTCGCCTCGATCGCAGCCGCTCCCAGCGTCGGCCCGATCGTTCGCTGCTCCATCACATCGACGGGAACCGGCAGGGCACCGGCGCGGATCAACAGCGCGAGGTCGCGCGCCTCGTCCTGCGTGAAGCGTCCCGTGATAGAGGTCGTGCCACCGGCGATGCCCTGCCCGCATCCCACCTCCGGCGCGACCTGAGGGCTTGAGATCACCTCATCATCGAGCACGATGGCCACGCGCCTGGATGGATCACCGGGCGCGCCGCACGCCGCCTCGGCGGTCAATTCCTGCCATCGGCCCTGACCTTCGCCGCGGAAATCCACCTCCACCTGCCATGAAGCGCCAAGTTGGTCACCCAGCCCCGCCCGCGCACCATCCACGTCGTTGCCGTCCAGCGCTGCCGGGCCCAGTTCGAGGAGGGCACCATCCTCGTCGGGCAGCACCAGCCCCTGGTCGACCGGCGTGGTCTCCTCACTCGCAGCGGCCTCGGGTGGCGCGAGCCCAGTCACGGGGTGGAAGGTCAACTGGGCGGTGCGGCCAATGACCTCCAGCGCCTCGTCGGGATCGGTGACTCCGGGCAGTTCGACGATGATGCGGCGGTCGCCAGACCGCTGCAGTGACGGCTCCGCCACGCCGAGGGCGTCCACTCGGCGGCGCAGCACTTCAACAGTGCGATCGACTGTGTCGCTGTCGATCGGCCGCTCCGCGGTGGCGCGAGCCTCGAGCACGACCTGCGTGCCGCCGCGTAGATCTAAGCCGAGACGCACGGGGGTGAACGCGACCGCTGCCGCCGCAGCCGCGATGACTGCGACCGTGAGCAGGGTTCTCCACCCCAACGTAGAGGACGGGCCGGACGAGGGTGTGGGACGGCGTGGCGGGGCTGCGGGCACGGATGCACGCTCCAGTTCTCCGCCGTGACGGCGGGACAGGCGACAAGAGCCTTAGATGAACTGGAGGGTGGGAGGACCTCGGGAGCCCCAGCGGACGGTACGCCAGCGGGAACAGCCGCTCTGGGGCGGCACCACACACCGGCGGCCCAGGAGCACCACTGATGTTGCAACCGCCACCAATGCGGCGACGAACGGCAACACGGAGCGGGGAGTTGGACGGTCGACCGGGGCACGGGCCACCGATGACCGCTGCGTGGCAGGAAGGACCGCCACCTGGCTCCGCGAATCGTCACCAGCAGCGGTGAGCGTCTCAGGTGACGCGCTGGCTGCCCGACCAGATGCGGCACCGCCACTCAACGGGTGCAGGAGCAGGCCGACCAGCACCGCAAGGGCGACCGCGAGGGTCGCCCGTCCGGCGGATCGGCGTGCGCGTGTTATCACAGTTAAGGAGCACCTGCGGGCGGCCACCTGGCCCCGACTAGGCCAGATGAGGCAGCCTACCGTAGCCACACGAGAGGCGTGCCGCGAAGTCCCGACGCCGCGTTGACGATCGACGCGCGCCGCGAAGAGCTCGTACGCAACCGTCTGTCGGTAGCGATGGCCCCGATTGGATGCCGGCCTCGCACTGGCGTGCGCCAGACGACGCTCCTAATGCAGGTTCTCGAACTCCACTGATCGTCGAGGTCACCGTCGTCGCCTGCAACCAACGTAGCGTCCGGCGTTGGCGCTGGGGGACGAGCTCGACGGCGACCTCGTCACGGTGCCGCTCGTGTTCTCGACCCGCGAGGGCCCACTCGTGCGTGGCCACTACAACCTCAACGTGTGGAAGCCGGCGCTGACGGCCGCTGGCGTCGAGCCGACTCGGGCGAACGGGATGCATGCCCTTCGTCACTACTACGCCAGCGTTCTGCTCGACGACGGCGTGAGTATCCGGGCCCTGGCCGACATCTGGGTCACGCGGACCCGGGGTTCACCCTTCGGACCTACACGCACCTGATGCCGACAAGCGAAGACCGCGCCCGCCAAGCGGTGGACGCGGCCTTCTCCCGTGAGCCAGATGTGAGCCAAGGCGCCCCCCGAACCGCCTTTTCGCAGGTCAGCGGGCTACGACCTCAGATGTCGTAGTACAGGTGGAACTCGTACGGGTGCGGGCGTAGACGGATCTGGCTCACCTCGTGGTCCATCTTGTAGTCGATCCACGTCTCGATGAGGTCCTCGGTGAACACCCCGCCTTCGAGCAGGAACTCGTAGTCCGTCTCGAGCGCGGCCAGCGCCTCCTCCAGGCTCGCCGGCACGCTCGGCAGGTTGAGCAGCTCCTCACGGGGCAGCTCGTAGATGTCCTTGTCGACGGGGTCGGGCGGCTCGATCTTGTTGCGCACACCGTCCAGCCCAGCCATCAGCATCGCGCTGAACGCGAGGTACGGGTTGCACGACGGGTCGGGCACCCGGAACTCCACGCGCTTGGCCTTGGGTGACTTCGACACGAGCGGGATGCGGCACGCCGCGGAGCGGTTGCGCTGGCTGTACACGAGGTTGACGGGCGCCTCGTAGCCGGGCACCAGCCGCCGGTACGAGTTGGTCGTCGGGTTGGTGAACGCCAGCAGCGCCGGCGCGTGGGTCAGCAGGCCGCCGATGTACCAGCGGGCGAGGTCGGACAGCTGCGCGTAGCCCTGCTCGTCGAAGAACAGCGGCTCGTCGCCCTGCCACAGCGACATGTGCGTGTGCATGCCCGACCCGTTGTCACCGAAGATGGGCTTGGGCATGAACGTGACCGTCTTGCCGTACTTCTGCGCGACGTTGCGGATGATGTACTTGAACAGCATCAGCTTGTCGGCGGTGCGCAGCAGGCTGTCGAAGCGGATGTCGATCTCGCCCTGGCCCGCCGTGCCGACCTCGTGGTGCTGCAGCTCCACCTCGATGCCGGCCCGCTCCAGCTCCACCGTCATCTCCGAGCGCAGATCGGTGTAGTGGTCCATCGGGGACAGGGGGAAGTAGCCCTCCTTGTGGCGGATCTTGTAGCCGAGGTTCGGCCCCTCGTCCTTGCCGCTGTTCCACTGCCCCTCGACCGAGTCCACGTAGTAGTACGACGACCGTGCGTTCGTGTCGTAGCGGATGTCGTCGAGGATGAAGAACTCCGCCTCGGGCCCGAAGTACGCGGTGTCGGCGACACCGGTGCCCTTCAGGTACTGCTCGGCCTTGGTGGCGATGTACCGCGGGTCGCGGCTGTAGTTCTCCCCGGTGATCGGGTCCTGCACGAAGCAGTTCAGGATGATCGTGGGGTGCTGGCGGAACGTGTCGATCACCGCCGTCGACGCGTCGGGCACCAGCAGCATGTCGGATTCCTGGATCTCCTGGAACCCGCGGATCGACGATCCGTCGAAGCCCAGCCCCTCAGAGAACACCTCCTCGGTCAGCTGGTGCACCGGCACGGTGAAGTGCTGCATCAACCCGGGCAGGTCACAGAACCGGAAGTCGACGAACATGATCCCCTCGTCGGAGATGCGCGACAGGACGTCCTGGGGTGAGCTGGCCAACGTTGCTCCTTCGTGTCCGGCGATCCGTCTCAGTCGATCACGAACCTCGTCAAAGACGGTAGGCATCGGCCGTGACACGGCCGTTGCCCGACTGTTTCACCTGTGTTAACTCCGTCGCGCGGTCAAGTCGTCGCGAGAGTCTGCCGGGGCGTCCTGGTGGCGCACCCACACCGTGCGCTGCGGGAACGGGATCTCGATCCCTTCGGCGTCGAATGCCCGCTTAATGCGAGCGCGCAGCTCCCGGTTGACCTCCCACTGTTTGGCCGGTTGCACCTTGACGACCAGACGGATGGCGAGCGCATCGGCGTCGAAGCGCTCAAGACCCCAGACCTGCGGCTCGGCGAGGATGAACGAACCGAAGTACTCGTCCCGCCACACCGAGTCCGCGGCCATCTTGATCACGTTGGTGGCGTGGTCGACGTTCGTGTCGTACGCGACGCTGACGTCGATCAGCGACCGCGCCCACTGCTGGGACTTGTTGCCGGCCGTGCGGATCTCACCGTTGGGGACGTGCCACACGACCCCCTCGACGTCGCGAACGCGCGTCGTGCGCAGCGAGATGCCTTCCACCGTCCCGCCGGCACCGGGCGAGCCCATCGAGTCCCGCATCTCGATGATGTCGCCGATGCCGTACTGGTCCTCCAGGATGATGAACAGACCGGCCAACCAGTCCTTGACCATGTTCTGCGCACCGAAGCCCAGCGCCACACCGACGATGCCGGCGCCGGCCACCAGCGGGCCGAGGTTGAAGTTGAACACCCCCAGGATCATCATCGCCGCCATCGCCCACACGGCGAACGTGGCGATGCTGTTGAGCACCGCGCCCATCGTCTCCGTGCGCATGGTCGCCCGTGACAGGTCCATCGGCGTGGTGTCGGCCAGCGGGACCTTGCCGCTGATCTTCGAGAACCGCTGCACCGTCTGCGCGGCCAGTCCCCGGGTGAACCGCTTGATGGCCCGCTTGAGCAGCCGGTGGACGAAGAACGCGATGATCAGGATCAGCAGGATCCGGAACGCTCCGTGGAGCAGCGCACCACCGACAGACGCCAGGAAGTTGTTGTCGGTCAGGCGCAGGATCCAGCCGCAGACCGGGTTGAACTCGTCGGTGCCGCAGACGTTACCCAGACGCTCGTCGCTGATCTGGGCGAGGACGGTGGCGGTCGGGACGACGGGCATGACGGTCCAACTCCAGTGGTGTTGCTGTGCGGTTCGAGGGTGCGCGTCAGGCCGGTGCCGCGACGGGGCGTGACCAGGCGCCGGCGCTCTCGGCCTGGCGGCCGGCGCGGTACGACGAGCGCACCAACGGCCCCGACTCGACGTGATCGAAGCCCAGCTGTCGACCATAGCGGGCATAGGCCAGGAACTCAGAAGGCTCCACGAAGCGCTGCAACGCCAGGTGCTTGTGCGTCGGCTGCAGGTACTGGCCGATCGTCAGGATCTGGCACCCGACCGCGCGGAGGTCGCGCATCGCCTCGCGGACCTCGTCCTCCGTCTCGCCCAGGCCGAGCATCAGGTTGGACTTCGTCGCGCTGGTGCCCCAGCGCCGAGCGCGGTCCAGCAGCTCCAGGCTGCCGTCGTAATCAAACGCCGGCCGCACGTGACGGAACAGGCGGCGCACCGTTTCCAGGTTGTGCGCCAGCACCTGTGGCTTGGCCGCGAGGACCTGACGCAGCAAGTCGGGATCCCCCTGGAAGTCGTCGACCAGCAGCTCGACGCCGCAGTGGGGGAGGCGGGCATGGATCTGACGGCACGTCTCCGCGTACAACCAGGCGGCTTTGTCAGCGAGGTCGTCGCGGGCGACGCCGGTCACGACCGCGAAGTGCAGTCCCATCTGGGCGACCGTCTCCGCGACGCGGCGTGGCTCGTCACGGTCGTACGCCTTGGGCTTGCCGGTGGCGATCTGGCAGAAGCCGCAGCGGCGCGTGCAGTCCTCGCCGCCGATCAGAAACGTCGCTTCCCTGTCCTCCCAGCACTCCGAGATGTTCGGGCAGCCGGCTTCTTCGCAGACCGTGTGCAGCGACTGGCCCCGCATCGTGCGCTTGATCTCGCGGTAGTTCGGTCCGGCCAGCGGCACCTGCTGCTTGAGCCACTGGGGCTTGCGCTGGGCGACGCTAGGGGCGCCGACCACGGTCAGACGGGTCGCGCCCTCGGGGATCAAGGCCGTCATGAGCGCACTTTCGTCGCGGAGCTTTCCGGGGCGGCGCCCAGTCTAACGAGCGCGGTCAGGGCGCCAGTGCCGTCAGCGGTGCCATCGGCAGGTTGCGCAGCACCGCGAAGACGACCGCGCCGACGCCGATCGCGACCACCGCCCCGGCGGGCAGGCGAAGGGGTGCCGGGCGGGCGCGCCCGCGGGTCTCGGCGGCCCATGCTGCCCAGCTGTACAGCAGGTAGGGCACCGCGACCAGCAGCAGGATGTTGAACCCGGCCGCCGCGGCGACGTCGCCGCGCAGCAGCGCGCGCAACCCGCGCAGGGAGCCGCAGCCAGGACACCAGCGGCCGGTGACCGCCAGGAACGGGCACGTGGGGTAGCGGGCATCATCGGCGGGGTCGGCGAACAGCAGCACGGCACACGCGCCGAGTGCCCCGGCCGCCACCATCGCCGGTGCCGCGCGGTGCAGCGGCCCCGCCGCGTGCGCGCTAGTAGGTGGTGAAGCCATCGCTGACGCCGCCGACGCCGGCGAGGCCGAACGCGACGAAGAACAGCACGTATCCCAGGATGATCACCCCGCCGACCGCGGCCGCCACGATCGCCCACGTGCGCGCCTTCTTCGAGGCGTCCATCGCGCCGGCGATGTCACCGGCCGCTTGCTTGCTGTTGACCTGCGCGGCGTAGACGATCGAGACGATCCCGAATGGCATGCAGCACAGCACCGTCGTGACGATCGCCCACGGAAGGTAGTTGGGGATCTGCTGCTGGCCGTAGGGCGGGGCCTGCCACTGCTGACCCGGCTGTTGGCCGGGCTGGCCCCACTGAGGTTGACCCGGCTGGCCCCACGGAGGCTGGCCCTGCTGGGGCTGGCCCTGCTGTGGTTGGCTCCACCCGCCCTCGCCGCCGGGTGGCGCCCACCCTTGGTTGCCCGACTCCGAGGGGTCGCCCCAGTTGCTGTCCCCGGTCCCCCCGCCGCTGGTGCTCATCTGGGCTCCTTGTCACGTGGCTGTGGTGCGCGGGGAGACTAGGCCATCGTGTCGTCGCTAGTGGGGGACGACGGTTTCCTGGTTGGTTGCGGGGTCGTAGGCGATCGTCCCCCCCTGGAAGGTGACGCTGTGCACGCCGGCGTCCGAGGTCTGCAGATCCGTCACCGGGAAACCCAGCCATCCGGCCGGCCCGCCTTCGTTCCGGTAGCGCCGGAGCACGCGCCCGCGAAGCCACCGCGGACCGGTCGCCTTGCTCCAGAACACGACCGCGCGCTGGAACGGCGACTCCCAGCCCGGCGCCCCCGGCACGTCCTCGGTGTGACCGATGGGGTAGCCCCATGGGCTGGTGTTTGCCCCCTCCTGGCGCCACCGGTCGGCGATCGCGTTGCGCACACGGTGAACGCGGCGGGCATTGGGGCCGGCGATGACCCCGCGCTCGAAGCGCTGCATGCGCCCGCCACCGTCGAACAGCTGGGCCACGTGCGTGGGGAAGCCGATCTTGCTTCCCGCCGGGCCACCAAGTGCGCGGTAGGCCGTCAGGATCGCGTCGGTGACCTCTCGGGGCGCCGTTCGCGGGGACATGTAGATGTCGCCGCGCTGGAAGCTCGTGACACGTCCGTTGCCGCCCGCGGAGCGAGTGCTGGTCGTCGGGTACCCCAGTGCCCCGCGGGGGCCACCGAGGTGGCGGTACCGGCGGTCCGCCCGCTTGATGACTGCTCGGGTGCCCGTGCCCGCGGCGCGGTAGATCGTGCCCCGCTCGAACCGCACGAAGAACCCCTTGCCGTCACCGACGGCGCGGCGGTCGGTGCGGGGGTAGCCCAGCTCGCCGGCCTCGGCCTTCAGCTTGCGGTAGCGGTTGGCAAACGCGCCGCGGACCTCGCGTGCGCCCGTGTCGCGGTGCCACAAGATCATGCCGCGCTCGTAGAACCGCTTGCGGCCGCCGCGTGCGCCGTCACGTTCCCTGGTCGTGGGCTTGCCCAGCACCGAGCCCACCAGGCCCATGTCCTGATACTTGATCTCGATGTGTGACGGGTTCTGCCCCGGCAGGCAACGCGACGTGTGGCTGCGCGTGGACTCAGACACGCGCACGGTCCGGCCGCAGGCCTTGCTCCACTGCCACGGCGGTGTGCAGGTGACGAGCCGGCACACGACCTCGGTGACGCCCTTGATCTGGGTGTTGCACTGGCCATAGCGGAACACGTTGCAGCACACGCGGCGGCGGTCGCAGCCGGTGGTGTTGCAGCGGCAGCGGCACGACGATCCGGGGCGGCGGTTGCAGTCGATGTAGTAGCGCGCAGAGCCCAGGCAGAACGCGGAGGCGTCCACCTTCCACCAGCCCGCAACGAACGACCCCTTGGGGCACGTGTTCGCGCCGTTGTTGATCGTGCAGCAGAACACGCTCCAGCCCGCCCCGCAGGTGTTGCCCGACCCGCACACCGAGGCGTACGCCGGTGTGGGTCGCAGGATGAACTTGAACGGGTCGATCGCCAGCGCCGACCCGATGACCGCGAGCCGGTACAGGAAGCGACGCCGCGTCGACCCGTCGCCCTCCAGCAGGCCGGCCACCTTGTCGACCGCGCGAACCGACAGCGGTGTGTCCGTCCGTGCGGGCAGGAGATCGGTCATCGGCGCATCTCGATCCTCAGCTTGGCGAGCACCGCCTCCACGCGGCGCACGAGGCGGTGGGCGTCGTCGGCGTCTCCCAGGACGACGTACAGGCAGAAGGCGCGGCCGCCTTCGTTGAAGAACAGCTGGAACCCGGCCTGGCCGGGCAGCGTGCGCTGCAGCTGCCGGGCGCTGAACCGGCGGGGGTCCAGCCGGCGCGGCAGACCGCGGTGCTCGAACAAGGGGGAGTCCGCCTCTATGGGGTCGTACTCGAGCAGCGAGACGAACACGTCGGCCTTACCCATCCGCTCCACGGCGTTGGCCCCGAAGTCGTTGCGGGCGGCCGGCAGCGGGAAGGTGGCCAGGTGCGCCACGGGGAACACCCGCGACTGTTCCACCGCGGCCGCGGCCGCCTCGGGCAGCGCCCGTCCCCGGGCCCGCAGGTCCAGTCCGGCGATCGAGTCGCGCTCTCGTGCGATTGTGCCCTCCCAGCCTCTGGGCAGATCGACGCTGATGCCATGCGCTGCCAGTCTCACGGGCGCTCCTCGCCGCTCACAGTGGCATCGCCGCGACGGCGGCCACGACGCCGGCCAGGAGCTGACCGGCGACGGTCAGACGTCGTGCCAGTGGCTCGGACGCCTCCAGACGTGCGGTGGTGGCATGCAGCGCCTCGGGAGTGCGCAGCAGGCCGGTCAGCAGCAGGGGCATGCTGCGCACGAGACCGAAGGCGACACCCACCACCACACCGGCGCTGACCGACCCGCTCAGCACGGCCGCGGCCAGGGCGACATACGTCGCCGCCGATGTCACGATCGTCGCCAGCCCGGTGCCCAGCTGGAAACCGAATCCCACCCCGTAGACCCAACCGCGGTAGGTGGTCAGCCACCGCTCGTCGACCTGACGCCGCCAGGTGGGCAGCCGCCACGGCAGCCGGCCAGCGTCGGCCGCGGCGCCGACCACGGCGATCAGTGCCAGCACCACAAGCCGGGTGGTCGGCGACCACCCGGTCAGCGCCTGCAGGGCCTGGCCGAGCCCCCCCGCCGCGAGACCCACGAGGCCGCCGCCCAACACTGACGCCACCGTGTAGGCGGTGGCCGTCAGCCACCACCGTTGCCGTCGCGCTGCCTCCCCGACCGGGGAGATGCTGCCGAGCATCGACTCCCCTCAGGGCGACCACGTCGACCGCACCCCCGCAAGCAGCGCCAGCCCCGTTCCCAGTATCACCATCATCCGTCGCTGCCCTCCGGCTGCTCCTGGGCCTCGGGGTACAGGCTCGGATCGCCGGGCCGGATGCCGGCGGCCAGCAGCACCTCGTCGACGTCGCGCTCGCGTTCGGCGTCGGAGGCGGCCTTGCGCGACCGGCGCGCGTCGAGGTCGCCGGCGCCTTGCAGCAGCATCTTGTGGACCTGACCCCAGCTGGGCCCCGTGCCCTCGCCACGGACCCGCCCGCTGGGGCCGTCGACGTGGACGACGTACGGGCTGCCCGGCACGGCGTAGTCGTCCCAGGCCTGCGTGCTCATGACGACGTTGACGTTCCCCGGGGCAACGTCGGCGACGGCCACCGGACTCTCCTGGTCCTCGCCCTTGGTCACGACCACGAGTCGGGTGTCGCCCGGCAGCGCCGCGGTGGCGAGCTCTTCCCAGAACACGTGACACGTCGTGCATCCCGACGACAGGAAGGCCAGCACGGTGTCATGGCGGACACCGACGACGGCGAACGCCTGCGCCTCGCCGCCCGGGCCGGTGCCACTGATGTCAGCGGCGGCGCGTCCCTTGGCCACCGCCGGCGGGCGCGGAAGGTCCAGGTCGGTCTCGGGCTGCGGCTCGGGGTCGTGGCGGGTGCCCGACTCCACGCCGGCCCCCAGCTCGTGCAGCCGGCGCAGGATCGCCGCGTGGCTGCGCAGCAGTCCGGCAACCAGGAACAGCAGCACTGCCACCACCACGGCGAGCAGCGTCACGGCCAGCGTCATGCCCGGCCCTCCTCGAGCAGCCGTGCCGTCGTCGCGGCCAGCGACGGCAGGGCCGTCAGCAGCAACCGCACCCCGGCCACGGCGAGGGCGAGCAACCCGATCGTCAGCGCGCCCGTCAACGGGGCTGCGCCAAAGGCTGCCGGCAGGGACGGGCCGGGGGCGACCGCCGCGGCTGCCGCGGCGACGGCCGCGATGGCGTTCACGCCCACGTGCAGCCGGGTGGCCGGCGCCGGCTGGCTGCCGAAGCACCCACAGTCCTCACCACGACCTGCCTGACGCGCGACGAAGCCGGCGAACCCCGCGTACATCACGGCCATGATGGCGCTCGGCACGGTGCCCCCGACGACGACGACAGCCAGACCGACGGCGACCTCGGCGGCACCCAGCACGCGCACCAACCAGTGGTCTGACGGCAGGCGAGCGCCCTGCAACGCCGCCGTGGTGGCATCGGGAGCAGCAACTTTGTGCGCCCCGGCCACCACGAGCAGCGTGGCGAAGACCCAGGTGATGGCGGTGAAGGGGGTCAAGGCACGGGGCACTTCCGTCGGCGGCGCGGCGCTGTCAAAGGTGCCCGATTCGTCAGGGATTGCAAGTCCCCGTCGCGCTGTGGCCTCCGCTACCGCGTGGCGGCGGCGACCAGGCCCAGGTCGGCCGGCGCAGCAGGCTGCAGCGGACGGTCGAGGGCCTCGCCGAGGTGGACGACGAGGCGGCGGCGGGCTTCGGCCATCGTGGTCTGCACGCCCAGCGAGGCCAGCGAGCACACGCCGGCGTCGGCGATACCGCATGGCACGATGCCTGCCCGGAACAGCGCGAGGTCCGGGTCGACGTTGAAAGCCAGGCCATGG
>DATLGM010000102.1:0-2934 GCA_035540515.1 Egibacteraceae bacterium
CCACCCGCGCCCCGGCCCTGGCGGGAAGGTCCCCTGCTCGAAGCGCTCCCGCAGCTCGTCGGCCTTCTCCTGGGTGATGCGGTCCTGCTCGACCAGGCGGTCCAGATGCTGGTCGAGGCGCTCGGCCCGCCGCTGGCGCCACTCCTCGCGGCGCTGCTCCCACTCTTGGCGGCGCTGCTCCCACTCCTCGCGGCGCTGCTGCGACTCCTCGCCGCCGCGGCGCTGGTCGGCTCGGTCCTTCCAGGGCTTGGCGCGCCGGCCGTCCGGTCCGTCCTCGCGGTGCTCGCCGCCCAGTGGACGGTCGGTGGGCTGCTCGCTGGCCACCTGCGCGATGGCCGGGATCGCCAGCGCGCCCACCACCCCCAGCGCGACCACGGCGGCCACCAGACGTCTCCTGCCCATGCCCCAGCCTTTCTGCTGTCCTAGTTGTCGGCAGGAACGGCCGGATCGTCAAGGAAAATGTGGGCAAAGGCCGTGCCCGGCGGGCCGGGCCCCCGCGGGGTCCGATTTGGCGCTGGCGCGACCCGCTGCCGACAATGCCCTGTCGGTGGGAACCCGAGGAAGGATTCGTCCGTGGACGTCACGCTGGACCATGCCCGCACCCTGATCACCGCGTGCAGGGCGGTGGTCGACGGCGCCGCGGCACGCCTCGCGGCGGACTCCACCAAGGACGGCCGGGTCGACCTGGCGCTGATGGACCGGGAGCAGGTTCTCGCCTACGACCTTTCGAGCATCGCCTCGCAGGTCACCGCGGCCGAGGAGATGCTCGAGTACGGCGATCGCGGGTCGCTGGAGGCGATGCTGACCGTGGCCTTCGCCGGCGATGTCGCCGCCGGCCTCGCCGCCCGGATGGAGGGCCGACAGGCCGCCTGGGGCGTCGACGGGGACTGGCTCGACGGCGCCCGCGAGGCCTACCGCCTCGCGCGGTCGCCGGAGCTGCTCGACGCGATCGCCGACGCGGTGCTCGCCAACCCGCAGCTGCCACGGCACCTGTCCGAGGACCTCGACCTGGCCCGGCAGACCTTCCGGGACTACGCCGACGCCAAGGTCCGCCCGGTCGCAGAGCACGTCCATCGCAACGACGAGGACATCCCCGAAGACATCATCACGGGCCTGGCCGAGATGGGCATGTTCGGCCTGTCGATCCCGGAGAAGTTCGGCGGCTTCGCGCAAGGCGAGTCCGAGGACGACTTCATGTCGATGGTCGTGGTCACCGAGGAGCTGTCCCGCGGCTCGCTCGGTGTGGCCGGCAGCCTCATCACCCGCCCGGAGATCGTCGGCAAGGCGCTGGTCAAAGGCGGCACCGACGAGCAGCAGCAGCGCTGGCTGCCGCGCATCGCCTCCGGGGAGCTGATGTGCGGTGTGGCGGTCACCGAGCCCGACTACGGCTCCGACGTCGCCTCCCTGAAGGTCACCGCCAAGCGCGACGGCGACTTCTACGTCATCAACGGCGTGAAGACGTGGTGCACCTTCGCCGGACGGGCGAACCTGCTCGGGCTGCTCGCCCGCACCGGCGCGCCGGAGGACCGGCACAAGGGCTTGAGCCTGTTCATCGTCGAGAAGCCGTCCTACGCCGGTCACGAGTTCACCCACGACGGCGAGCACGGCGGTCGGATGGAGGCGCGCGCCATCGGCACCATCGGGTACCGCGGCATGCACAGCTTCGAGATCAGCTTCGACGGCTACCGGGTGCCCGCCGACAACCTCGTCGGCGGCGACGACAAGCTCGGCAAGGGCTTCTACCTGCAGATGGACGCCTTTGCGAACGGACGGCTGCAGACCGCAGCCCGTGCGCTGGGCGTCATGCAGGCCGCGTTCGAAGACGCCGTGAGCTACGCGAACTCCCGGCACGTGTTCGGGGTGCCGCTGGCCTCGTACCAGCTGACCCGCGCCAAGCTCGCGCGGATGGCCTTCCTCATCGCGGCGTGCCGGCGATTTGCGTACCGCTCCGCGCAGCTGCTGGGAAAGGGGGAGGGGCAGCTGGAGGCGTCGATGGTGAAGTCGTTCTCGTGCCTGGCCGCGGAGTGGCTGACCCGTGAGGCGATGCAGATCCACGGCGGCATGGGGTACGCCGAGGAGTACGCCGTCAGCCGCTACTTCGTCGACGCGCGAGTGCTGTCGATCTTCGAAGGCGCCGACGAGACGCTGGCGCTGCGGGTGATCATCCGCAGGCTGCTCGAGCAGGCCGCCTGACCGCCAGGCCGGTCAGCCCCGTCCCGCGGGCGCAAGCGGCCGAGACGGCGGGTGACCAGGCCGGCGGCGAACAGCAGCAGACCCAGGGCGATGCCACCGCCGGTGGCCGGCAGGATCGGCCGGTCGTCGGGCGAGTCGCTGCCGCCGTCGTCGCCGACACCACCCCCACCACCGTCACCGTCGCCACCGCCGTCACCGTCGCCGTCGCCGTCGCCGTCCCCGCCACCACCACCGCCGCCGTCGTCCTCGCCGGTCCAGTCCAGCAGGTTGCGGAACACCTCGTAGCCGCTGTACGTCACCGCATAGCTGCTCAACCCGTACGGGTGGTCGAACTGCTGGGTGGGCTGGGGCAGCATCGCCCCCAGGATCCGCACGACGCCGTCGCCGAGCTCGATCTCGCCGAGGGTCACGCCGTCGCCGCCGAGCACACCCACGATGCGGCCGTCAGCCTTCTCGAAGGCGTCGCGGGCGACCACCCACTGCGGCTGCGTGTTGCGGTCGCCGCCCGACGCGTCCTGGATCGCGTAGCCGATGGGCACCGGCTCGACGATCTGGTGACGGTGGCCGCTGCCCTCGGCCGCGCCGGGTTGGTTGACGTTGGCGGCGAGCGGGTCGTCGTACGTGGTGGTCTGCCCACCGTCGGTCGAGAACTGCACGTGGCCGGCGTACACCGTCTCCTGCGACACGCTGCCGTCGGGTACCAGCCCCATCCACTCCAGCGCACGCAGCCCATCGTCGGTC
>DATLGM010000103.1:0-9326 GCA_035540515.1 Egibacteraceae bacterium
GCTGGGGGGGCTGGGCTACGCCACCGTGACGCTGTTCGCGCTGCAGGGCGCGCCCGACCTCGCGCTGACGCAGCTGCTGATCGAGACGCTCAGCCTGATCGTGTTCGCCCTTGCGCTGCGGCACCTGCCCGATCGCTTCCACCGGGTCGACTGGGGCGTGTCCCGCGCGGTGCGGGGCGTCGTGGCCGCCGCGACCGGGCTGTTCGTCACGGGCTTCGTGCTGATCTCAGGAGCAGCTCGAGAAGCCCCGTCGATCTCGCGGGAGTTCCTCACCCGTTCCGTGCCCGAGGCGCACGGGGCCAACGTGGTCAACGTCATCCTGGTCGACTTCCGCGGCATCGACACGCTCGGCGAGATCACGGTGCTCGCCGTCGCAGGGCTGGGGATCGCCGCGCTCGTCCTTGCCCCTCGACGGCTGGCGGACCAGACCGCCGCCGCCGACGAGTCCGAGGTCGACGTGGTTGCGGAGGGCGGTCCGTGAGCCCGTCACTGATCCTGTCCACGATCACGCGGGTCATCTCCCCGACCGTCTGGGTGTTCTCTCTGTGGTTGCTCGCCTCGGGACACAACGCCCCCGGTGGCGGTTTCATCGGCGGGCTCGTCGCCAGCGCCGCACTGGTGCTCGCCTACGCCACGGGCGGTGAGCCGCAGGTGCGCCGCATCGTGCCCCTGCCCTCCGAGGCGATCCTGGGCGTCGGCCTACTGATGGCACAGGGCACGACCATGGCCTCGTGGCTGTGGGGCGGTCAGGCGCTCGAGTCCCGCGTGTTCGATCTGCATCTGCCGCTGTTCGGCGACGTGCACGTGGTGACGCCGCTGTTCTTCGACATCGGCGTGTACCTGGTCGTGGTCGGGCTCGTCGCGAAGATCCTCACGACCCTGGGCGCGCAGCAGGTGGAACCATGAACCTGCTGATGGCCATCGCCGTGGGCGGCCTGTACACCGTGGGCGTGTGGCTGCTGCTGCAGCGCAGCCTCACCCGCGTCGTCATGGGATTGGTCGTCCTGGGCCACGGCGTCAACCTGCTGCTGATGCTGTCGGGAGGGCGCGCCGGCCGCGCGCCGATCATCCATGAGGGCGTCGAGGTGGCGGCCTACACCGACCCGCTGCCACAGGCGCTGGCGCTTACGGCCATCGTGATCTCCTTCGGCATCACCGCATACCTGTTGGCGCTGGCCTGGCGCAGCTGGGCCGAGCGGGGGGACGACAAGGTCGAGGACGACGTCGAGGACCGTCGCATCGCGGCACTCGCCGCCCGCAGCGGGCGCCGCACGGGACGCGACGAGGACCCTGACCGCCACCCACTGCCCCGTACCGACCCGATGAAGGACCTGTCGTGAACGGGCTCGGCGACAACGTGCTCGTGCCCCTGCCGGTGCTTGTGCCACTGGTCGGGGCCGCGCTCTGCCTGCTGGTGCACCGCTGGGTCTGGGCGCGCCGCACGGTGTCGCTCGCGGCGTCGGCGGGGGCGACCGCCGCGGCCGTGGCGCTCGTTGCCCGCGTGGCCGACGGGGGGATCGTGGTCGCCCAGGCCGGCGACTGGCCGGCGCCGTTCGGCGTCACCCTCGCCGTCGACCGGTTCTCCGCCGCCATGACGTGCGTGTCGGCCGTGGTCGTCCTCGCCGTGCTCATCTATGCGATCGGGCAGCTCGAGGACCGCGTCGAGTCGCTGTTCTTCCACCCCGTGTACCTGGTGATGGCTGCGGGCGTGGCGCTGGCGTTCATCACCGGCGATCTGTTCAACTTGTTCGTGGCGTTCGAAGTGCTGCTCATCGCCAGCTACGTGCTGCTGACCCTGGGCGCCACGCGGCAGCAGGTGCGCAGCGGTATGACGTACATCGTCATCAACCTGCTCGCCTCGACGCTGTTCGTCACGGGCGTGGCCTTCATCTACGCCGCGACGGGAACCGTCTCGCTGGCCGATCTGTCGGGGCGGCTGGCGGACTTGCCCGACCACCTGCGCACCGGCATCGGGTTGCTGTTCCTGGGCGTGTTCGGGATCAAGGGCGCGCTGTTCCCGCTGTTCTTCTGGCTGCCCGACAGCTACCCCACCGCCCCGTCGCCGATCACGGCGGTGTTCGCCGGGCTGCTCACCAAGGTGGGCATCTACGCGATCATCCGCACACAGACGCTGCTGTTCGCTCCCGCCGGCGGGCGCCACTCGACGTTCCTGCTGTTCGTCGCGGGGATGACGATGCTAGTCGGCGTGCTCGGGGCGGTAGCGCAGGGCGAGATCAAGCGCATCCTGTCGTTCCACATCGTCAGCCAGATCGGCTACATGGTGCTGGGCCTTGGCATGTTCACCGTCGCCGGTCTGGCGGGCGCCATCCTGTACATCGTCCACCACATCGTCGTGAAGACCACGCTGTTCTGTGTCGGCGGCGTCGTGGAGCACAGCTGCGGCACCGGCAGGCTGGCACAGCTCGGCGGCGTGGCGACCCGGGCGCCGGCGCTGGCCGCCATGTTCGGTGTCGCAGCGCTGAGCCTTGCCGGGCTGCCGCCGTTCTCCGGGTTCGTCGCCAAGCTCGCGCTCGCGCAGGAAGGTCTGCGCCAGGGCCACGAGCTGGTCATCGCCGTTGCGCTGATCGTCAGCCTGCTCACGCTGTTCTCGATGACCAAGATCTGGAGCGGGGCGTTCTGGGGCGCACCGGCCGGCGAGGTCGCGCGCGAGGGTGGGTTGCGCCAGTCCGCGCCGATGCTGATCGCCACCGGCCTGCTGGCGGTTCTCAGCCTGGGCATCGCATTCTCGGCTGAGCCGCTGTACGCCTACAGTCAGGCCGCTGCGGCCGACCTGCTCGACCCCTCGGTGTACCGAGAGGCGGTGCTGACCCAATGACCGAGACCCATGCGTCGTCGGGGTCGTCGGGGAGCCGACGTTGGTCCCGCGTGCTGAACGTCATGTGGCTCGCGCTGGTGTGGACCGCGCTGTGGGGCAGCGTCGAGCCAGGGACGGTCGTCGCCGGCCTGTTGATCGGTACGGCAGTGATGCTGCTCGTCGCCCGTGGGGAGCCCAGCTCATGGGGCTCGTTCCGGCCACTGGCGGCGCTGCGCTACCTGGGCGTCTTCTCCCTGATGCTGGCCCAGGCCACGTTCGAGGTGGTGGCCGCAGTGATCACGCCGAGCACCCGCGTCGCCCCGGCGGTGGTCGAAGTCGACCTGCCCGACAGCACCCCGGGGGTTGTGACCATGGTCGCGAACTCGATCACGCTCACACCCGGCACGCTGACCCTGGACGCCACGGTCGCCGAGGGCAGCGGCGCCCGGCTCCGCGTGCACGCGCTGAACGCCTCCGACCCGGTGGCCGTCCGCGACGACGTGCTTCGACTGCACCGTCTGGCGGCCGCCGTGTTCTCCGGCCCGGCCGAGAGGAGCCGCTGATGGCCGTCGTCGTTGCCGTGTGCCTGGCGATCCTCGCTGTCGCCGCGCTGCTGTGTGTCGCGCGGCTGCTGATGGCAGAGACCGTCGCCGACCGGGTCGTGGCGCTGGACCTGCTGCTCGGCGTGATCGTCACCGGCATCGCCACCGCCGCCGTCGCGACCCGCAGCGGGGAGCTGCTCGCCCTGCTCGTGGTGACGTCGCTGCTGGCCTTCGTTGCGACGGTGACCGTCGCGCGGTTCGTGGAACGGCGCGGGCTGTGACCGCGGTGCTGGACGTCGCCGTCGCCGTCCTGCTGATCGCAGGCGCGTTGCTCAGCCTCACGGCCGCGGTCGGGCTGCACCGGCTGCCCGATGTCTTCTGCCGCATGCACGCGGCGTCCAAGCCCGCCACGCTGGGGCTGCTGGTGGTGCTCCTGGCGGCGGCGCTGGCGCTGGGTGACCTT
Organism: Egibacteraceae bacterium; assembly: GCA_035540515.1. Classification (GTDB taxonomy): domain Bacteria; phylum Actinomycetota; class Nitriliruptoria; order Euzebyales; family Egibacteraceae; genus WHTG01. The sequence goes on from DATLGM010000103.1 coordinate 3,821, forward strand.
CGCTCTGCGACGAAGCTCGCCTTGGTCGCCATCCTGCAGTTCCTCACCAACCCCGTCGGCGGGCACATGGTGGGCAGAGCCGCGTGGCGGGCGCAGGACGCCGGCGCGGAGTCTTCGTAGCTCCCGGAACTGGCCTGCCTAGCGTCAGAGCTCGACGTCGGCGAGCTCGTCGACCTGGTAGTCGGGGCCCAGCTGCCGGCCGTCGCGGTACGCAGCCCGCCCGATCATGTGCGCGCCGACAGGGGCGGTGACGAACTGCAGCGCCGCGGCCAGCAGCAGCTTGACCGAGCTCGCGACGTCGTCTTTGACGAGCGCCGCGCCGAGCAGCATGAACGCCAGCCCCAACGTCACCGGTTTGGTGGCGGCGTGCATCCGCGCGAACACGTCCGGGAACCGCTGCAGGCCGATGGCACCGGTCAGGGCGAAGACCGTCCCCGACAACAGCAGCACCGCGGCCACCCACTCCATCGGCGACATCAGGACCTCCCCGAATCTGGTCCGGTCATGCGCCTCTCCGCAAGATGTACTGCGCCACGGTCACCGTGCTGACGAACGCCAGCAGGGCAGTGACCAGCAGCACCGGCGTGAACGCGTCCGTGTTCGAGCGGATCGAGAGCACGGCGATGGCCATGACACTGATGACCAGGAAGGTGTCGAGCGCCACGATGCGGTCGGCCAGCGAGCCTGGCCGGAACAGCCTGGCCAGGCACAGCACGCCCGCAGCGCCGAGTCCGAGCAGGCTGATGGTGGTCACGATCTCCACGGTGTGTCTCCTTGTGCGCCCGTGTGCAGCCGCTCGGCGAGATGCGGCGCAAAGGCGTCGAGCATCAGCTCCTCCAGGCGGAGCACCTCGTTGCGGGTGTGCTCGACGCTGCGGATGTGCATGACATGCACGTACAGCGTCGGCGGCTCACGGCGCACTTCCAGGGTCAGCGTGCCGGGGGTCAACGAGATGGTGTTGGCCAGCGTGGTGAGCAGCAGCGCGTCCGCACCCCGGACCGGGACCGCGACGATCCCCTGGTTCAGACGGTTGCGCGGCGTGACGACCTCCCACGCGACCACAATGCTCGCTTCGACCAACTTGTAGGCGAAGTAGGCGAAGAACCGCACGAACTTCAGCGGCCGGAACGTGTCTGGTGCCTGCAGCGCCAGGGTGGGGAACAGCAGCTGCAGACCGCCGGCCACCAGCAGTGCGGCGATGACGTTGCCAACGGTGACCTCACCTTGCAAGGCGATCCACACGATCACGAGCCACAGCGTCAACCACAGGTGCCCCATCACGGTGCGCTCCCCGCGGTGGCGACGTCTTCGGTCCCGAGGACCGCCTCGACGTAGCCGCTGGTGTCGACCAGGCCCTGTGCGGCCTCCACGCTCAGATTCCACAGCGGCTCGGCGGACAGGCCGATCCCGAGGGTCAGCGCGATCACGCCGATGGTCGCCCCAGTCATCAGCCTGGGCGCCTGCAGCGGCCCCTCGCCGCGGGCCTGCTCGAACGGCGGGTCCTCCTCAGGCAGTCCCCAGAACGCGCCGGCCCAGATCTTGGTCATCGAGAACAGCGTCAGGATGCTGACGGCGAGGCTCACGCCGACGATCAGGAAGCGCTCGGCCTCCAAGCCCGCCTGGACGAGCGCGAGCTTGCCGAAGAAGCCACTGAACGGCGGCAGGCCGGCAAGGCTGAGCGCACCCAGCATGAACAGCACCGCCGTCACCGGTGTCCGGCGGGCGAGCCCGCCGACCCGCGACAATTGCCCCGTCCCGGTCATCTTCTCGACCAGGCCACCCACCAGGAACAGCGAGGTCTTCACGGGGATCTGGTGGACAAGGAACAGCGTGGCACCGGCCAGGCCGGCGACGGTGTACAGCCCCAGGCCGAAGATCATGTACCCGATCTGGCTGACGATGTGGAACGACAAGATGCGCTTCACGTCGTCCTGCGCCACGGCGCCGAGGACGCCAACCACCATGGTCGCCCCGGCGAGGAACAAGACGAGGGGGTCGGGCGCGTCCCCACCCCAGCCGAACAGGACGGTCTGCGTCCGGATGATCGCGTAGACGCCGATCTTGGTCAGCAAGCCCGCGAACACGGCGGTGATCGCCGTCGGGGCGGTGGGGTAGCTGTCGGGAAGCCAGAAGAACAGCGGGAACATGGCCGCTTTGATGCCGAACACGACGAGCAGGAGCAGGCTGAGGGCAACCTGCAGGCCCATCGGCAGATCGGCGATGCGGCCGGCGAGATCGGCCATGTTCACCGAGCCCGTGGCCGCGTAGACGAGCGCCACGGCGGTGATGAAGAACGTCGACGCGAGCAGGTTCACCACGACGTAGGTCATCGCCGGGCGGACTGAGTCCGATCTGCCTCCCAGCGCCAGCAGGACGTAGCTGGCGATGAGCATCATCTCGAACGCGACGAAGAGGTTGAACAGGTCGCCCGTGAGGAACGACGCGCTGACACCCGCCGTAAGCACGAGGTACAGCGGGTGGAAGAAGCGCTGCTCGACTTCGTGTTCGAGCTGCCCGATGGCGAATACCAACACACCCAGCACCGTGGCAAGCGACACGGCCAGCAGCAGGACGCTGAACATGTCCGCCACGAGGACGATGCCGTACGGCGCGGGCCAACCACCCAGCGCAGCCACCACGACGCCGTCGTTGTGAACCGCGGCCACGACACCGACCGACACCAGCAGCGCCGCCACGACGGTCCCGAGCGAGATGACCCGCTGCACGATGGACCGCCCGTGCGCGAGCAGGCACAGTGCCGCACCGGCGATGGGGAGGAACACCGTGGCTGCAAGGAGGTTGGTCACGAGCCGACCTCCGGGTCACCGCGGCCGGCTGCCTCGATCAGGTCAGCGGGATCCAGGTCCTCGTCGTGGACCGTGCGAGCGCTGCCGGTCGCCAACCTGCGGTCCTCGACATCGTCTTCGACCTCGTCGTCGTGCGTGATCGTCCAGCTGCGATACGCCAAGGCGAGCAGGAAGGCCATGATCCCGAAGGTGATGACGATGGCCGTGAGTGCCAATGCCTGTGGCAAAGGGTCCGCGGCGCCGGCCGGCGGACCGTCAGGGCCGGTCAGCGGTGGAACACCCGGCAGACCTCCTCCCATCAGCAGCAGCACGTTCGCCCCGTGCCCGATCAGCGCGAGTCCGATCACGATCCGCGTGAGGGTGCGCTGCAGCAGCAGGTAGGTACCCACCGCGTACAGGGTGGCGGCGACCAGCGCGAGAGCGATCGTCACGACACCCTCCCGCCTTCCGGGCCGAGTGCGCTGAGGACCTGCAGCACCAACCCGACGACGACCAGGTACACGCCGACGTCGAAAGCCAGGACGCTGCTGATGTAGACCTCACCGATCAGAGGAACGGAAAGCTCGAGCAAGCCGCTGCTCAAGAACGCCTCGCCGAACAGCACCGCCACCACACCGGTGAGCACGGCGAACAGCACGCCCGCCCCCAGGATGCGGACCGGCTCCACGCGCACCACGCGGCGCAAGCCGTCTGCGCCGGCCGCCAGGTACAGCAACACCATCGCGGCGCCCCCGATGAGTCCCCCGATGAAGCCGCCACCGGGAGCGTTGTGACCCGCGAACAGCAGATACACGGACAACAACATGATCGTGTGGAAGACCGCTCGTGTGCCGGTGTGCAGGATCAACGACGTCATCGGCGTGCCCCCTGCTCCACCGCGGCGTCCGCATCACGTCGCTGGCGCTCGCGCTCGCTGCGCACGGCCATGACCAGGCTCGCGATGCCGATCGCGGCGACGACCAGTACGACGATCTCCCCCAGCGTGTCGAGCGCGCGGAAGTCGACGAGGATGACGTTGACGACGTTGTTGCCATGCGCCTCGGGATACGAGCGCGCCAGGTGCTCCTGGGAGACCGACGGCGCTGTCCGCGCCGCACCCGTGGTCAACGCGAACAGGAACACGAACGCGCCGACGCCCAGTGCCACCAGCCCGCGCAACGCCCGATAGAACGGCAGCCGGCGCTGGGTGAAGCGGGCGGGAAGGTGCCGCAGCACCAGCATGAAGATCACCAGGATCAGCGTCTCGACCAGGAACTGCGTCAGCGCGAGATCCGGCGCCCCCTGGATCACGAACAGCAGGCCCACCCCGTAGCCGACGGCACCGAGCAACAGCACGGCGACGAAGCGCCGGCCGGCCATGACGATGGCGACTGCAGCGGCGATGACCATCGCCGCGAGCACGCCCTGCATCGGCGTCGCGGTCAGCGGTGGCAGCGGCGGTTGTGGGGTACGCGTCACCAGCGCCACACCGGGCAACACGACCAACGTGAGGGTGATGATCGACAGGTAGATCGGCAGCGAGCCGCTCTGGACGACGCCGGTCATGCGCTTGGCCCCCAGCAGCACGTTGCGCACGGTGGCCCGGTACACGTCGTTGGCCGCCACCATCGATGGCATCCGCGATTGCCAGGTCTCGACCCGAGCTCGGGCGACGAAGAGCAGGGTGCCGGCCCCGACGGCGATCGCCGACAGCCCAAGCGCGAGGTTCACGCCGTGCCACAGCGCGAGGTACGTCCCCTCCCAGCCTGGATGCAGGGCGGTGGTCGCGACGTTGAGCAGCCGGTCGAGCAGCACCGGGACGAGCCCGAACATCGCGCCAAGACCGGCCAGAAGAACGGCAGGGGCGACAAACGCTGCCGGGGGCCGGTGCGCGTCGGCCGGCTCCACGCCCCGTTCGCCCTTGAATGCGAACCCGCCCCACGTGAACCGGGCTGTGTACGCGAAGGTGAGCACCGAACCCGCGACGATGCCCGCAAGCGCCAGCCAGGCGTAGGCCCCGAAGCCTCCCTGGATGAACGCCTCGAAGGCAGTCTCCTTGGCGATGAACCCGAGCAGCGGCGGCAGCCCGGCCATGGATGCCGAGGCGATGGCCGCCGCCCAGAAGGCGACCGGCATCACCCGGCGCATGCCTGACAGCTCACGGAGGTCGCGCGTGTGCGCCTCATGGTCGACGACACCCACGACCATGAACAGCGCGGCCTTGAACAGCGCATGCGCGAACAGCATCACGACGCCGGCGAAGACCGCCTTGGGCGTCCCCGCACCGAACAGGGCCATGAGGAAACCCAGCTGGCTGATCGTGCCGAAGGCCAGGAGCAGCTTGATGTCGGTCTGGCGCAGCGCCCGGAAACCCCCGATGAGCATGGTCACGACGCCAACCGTCACCACCAGCGGCTGCCACAACGGCACGTCGGCGAACGCCGGCGAGAAGCGGGCAACGAGGTAGATGCCGGCCTTGACCATCGTCGCGGAGTGCAGGTAGGCGCTGACCGGCGTCGGCGCCGCCATGGCGCCTGGCAACCAGAAGTGCAGCGGCCACTGCGCGCTCTTCGCCGCTGCGCCAATGAAGACCAGGACAAATGCCGCGACGACCAGCGAGTTGCCGCTCAGCGCCGCCGTCTCCACGGCGCTCAGCGCCGAGAAACCCCATGCGCCGGTGGCAACGCCCATGAGGATCAGGCCGCCCATCAGCACGAGGC
>DATLGM010000104.1:0-17355 GCA_035540515.1 Egibacteraceae bacterium
CCGGCGACCGCGGCGGCGGCGATCTGCTGCGCGGTCAGGTCTGCTGCCGTCCGGTCGCGGTGGTCGCGCGACAGCGCCGGGCCTGACAGCCACGTCTCGACGCATCCGCGGCGGCCGCAGTAGCACGAAGGTCCGGGCCACTCGTCGGCGTTGGCCCACGGCAGCGGGATGTGGCCCCACTCCCCCGCCACTCCCGACGCGCCGGGGACCACCCGGCGGTCCACGACCAGACCGCCGCCCACGCCGGTGCCCAGGATCACGGCGAACACCACGCGGGCGCCACGGCCGGCGCCGTCGTAGGCCTCGGACATCGCCAGGCAGTTCGCGTCGTTGGCGACGCGCACGGGACGGCCTAGCGCCGCAGCCAGGTCGCGGTCGAACGGCCGCCCGATCAGCCACGTGGAGTTGGCGTTCTTCACCAGGCCGGTGACCGGCGACGGCACCCCGGGCATCGCCACGCCCACAGTCCCGCGACGTCCGAGCCCGGCCTCGACCTGCGCGACCAGCTCGGCGATGGCAGCGATCGTCGCCTCGTACGCGGGCGGTGTCGGCCGGCGGCGGCGGACCAGCTCCGTCCCGTCGTCGTCCAGTGCGATGACCTCGGTCTTCGTCCCGCCCAGGTCGATGCCGATCCGCATGCGGTGATCTTCGCCCGCCGCGCCGGCGATTGTCACGGCGAGTCCGTCCGCGTACCGTCGGTCGGTCGCCGCACACACGAGGAAGCGGGCATGAGTCTGTCCATCCACCCGGCCGCCGCCGACGGCCCGCTGACCGAGGTCACCGCCTCGGAATCCGCGCTGCGTCGATTCCTGCACGGCCTGCCCGGGGTCGACCAGGTGGGCGCCGAGGCGCGCGCGGCAGACCTCGCCACCCGGTCGATCAAAACCGATGCCAAGCGCTGGGCCATCGACATGGCGATCCGGATGACCGACCTGACCACCCTGGAGGGACAGGACACCCCCGGCAAGGTTCGGGCCCTGAGCACCAAGGCCGTCCAGCCTGATCCCAGCGATCCGACCGTGCCGTCGGTCGCCGCGGTGTGCGTCTACCCGGACCTTGTCGAGGTCGCCGTCGAGGCGGTCCGCGGCTCCGGCGTGCAGGTCGCCGCGGTCGCCACGGCCTTCCCCAGCGGCCGGTCGTTCATGGACGTCAAGCTGCTCGACACGCGGCGGGCCGTCGAGGCCGGCGCCACGGAGGTCGACATGGTCATCGACCGCGGTGCGTTCCTCGCCGGTCACTATGGCAAGGTGCTCGACGAGATCCAGCAGATCAAAGCCGCCTGCGGCGACGCGCACCTGAAGGTCATCCTGGAGACCGGTGAGCTCGTGACGCTGGACAACGCCCGGCGCGCGTCCTGGCTGGCACTGGCGGGGGGCGCGGACTTCATCAAGACCTCCACCGGCAAGGTGACGCCGGCGTCGACCACGGCGGTCACCCTGGTCATGCTCGAGGCGGTGCGCGACTTCTTCTTCGCCACCGGTCAGCGCCGCGGCGTCAAGTCCGCAGGAGGGATCCGCAGCGCCAAGGAGGCGATCCGCTACCTCGTGCTGGTCAACGAGACCGCCGGTCCGGACTGGCTGACCCCCGACCTGTTCCGCCTCGGCGCGTCGAGCCTGCTCAACGACCTGCTGATGCAACGGCACAAGCAGGCGACCGGCCGCTACTGGAGCACCGACTACCTCACCCTGGACTGAGATGACTGACACCCCTGTGCGAAACACCCGCGTCCCCGACATGGCCACCCCGCTGTGGGAGTACGCGCCGGCCCCGGAGTCGCGTGACATCGTCACGATCGACAGCTCCTACGGGCTGTTCATCGGCGGCGAATGGGTCGAGCCCAGCGACGGCACGATGTTCAAGACCGTCAACCCCGCCACCGAGGAGGTCCTCGCCGAGGTCGCGCAGGCGGGGCGCGCCGACGTGGACCGCGCGGTGGGCGCGGCGCGTAAGGCCTTCGGGCGGTGGGCCAAGCTGCCCGGCGCCGAACGCGGCAAGTACCTGTACCGGATCGCGCGGATCATCCAGGAGCGGGCCCGCGAGCTGGCGGTTCTGGAGTCGATCGACAACGGCAAGCCGATCAAGGAGACGCGCGACATCGACCTGCCACTGGTCGCCGCGCACTTCTTCTACTACGCGGGCTGGGCGGACAAGCTCGCCTGGGCGGGCTTGGGCCCAGACCCGCGGCCACTGGGCGTCGCAGGTCAGATCATCCCGTGGAACTTCCCGCTGCTGATGCTGGCCTGGAAGGTCGCGCCGGCGCTGGCGTGCGGCAACACCGTCGTGCTCAAACCGGCTGAGACGACCCCCCTGACGGCGCTGCTGTTCGCCGAGATCTGCCGCCAGGCGGACCTGCCTCCGGGGGTCGTCAACATCGTCACCGGAGCCGGCGAGACCGGCCGCCACCTCGTCGAGCACGACGGCGTCGACAAGATCGCCTTCACCGGGTCCACCGAAGTCGGCAAGCAGATCCAGCGGACGGTCGCCGGCACGGGCAAGCGCGTGACGCTGGAGCTGGGCGGCAAGGCCGCCAACGTCATCTTCGACGACGCGCCGATCGACCAGGCCGTCGAGGGGATCGTCAACGGGATCTTCTTCAACCAGGGCCACGTCTGCTGCGCCGGCTCCAGGCTGCTCGTGCAGGAGTCGGTGCACGACGCCGTGATCGACAAGCTCAAGCGCCGGTTGGGCACGCTGCGCCTGGGCGACCCGCTGGACAAGAACACCGACATCGGTGCGATCAACTCCTCGGTGCAGCTGGACCGGATCACCGAGCTGGTCTCCGCCGGCGAGCAGGAGGGGGCACAGCGCTGGCAGCCGGAGTGCGACCTGCCCGAGCGGGGCTACTGGTTCCCGCCCACTGTGTTCACCGGCGTCGCGCAAAGTCACCGCATCGCACGCGAGGAGATCTTCGGTCCCGTCGTGTCCGTGCTGACGTTCCGGACACCGGCGGAGGCGATCGAGAAGGCGAACAACACGCCGTACGGGCTGTCGGCGGGCGTCTGGACGGAGAAGGGCAGCCGGATCCTGTGGATGGCGCAGCGCTTGCGCGCCGGCGTGGTGTGGGCCAACACGTTCAACAAGTTCGACCCGGCCAGCCCGTTCGGTGGCTACAAGGAGTCGGGGTTCGGGCGCGAAGGTGGGCGCCACGGCCTCGGCGCGTACCTGGCGGGCGGGGTGCACTGATGGCACGCGTCGACGTCCGCAAGACCTACAAGCTGTACATCGGCGGGAAGTTCCCGCGCTCTGAGTCGGGCCGGTCCTACGAGATCCGTGCTGCCGACGGTGGGTTCGTCGCCAACGCCGCCCGCGCGTCGCGCAAGGACGCGCGTGACGCCGTCGTCGCCGCCCGCAAGGCCTTCGCCGGCTGGTCCTCGGCGACCGCGTACAACCGCGGCCAGATCCTGTACCGCATCGCCGAGATGATCGAGGGCCGCCGCGACCAGTTCGTCGCCGAGGTCGCAGCGGCCGAGGGCCTTTCGACACGCAAGGCGGCCGCCGTGGTGGAGGCCGCCGTCGACCGGTGGGTGTGGTACGCGGGGTGGACCGACAAGTTCGCACAGGTCTTCGGCGCGTCGAACCCCGTCGCCGGGCCCTACTTCAACTTCTCCGTGCCCGAGCCCACCGGTGTCGTGGCGGCGTTCGCGCCGCAGTCGTCGAGCCTGCTCGGTTTTGTGTCCGTCGTCGCGCCCATCTTGACCTCGGGCAACACGGTCGTCGTGGTGGCCAGCGAACAGCGGCCCCTGCCGGTGATCAGCCTCACCGAGGCGCTTGCGACCTCCGACGTGCCCGCCGGCGTGGTCAACGTCCTCACCGGCCACGTCGATGAGCTGGCACCGCACCTGGCCGGTCACATGGACGTCAACGCCGTCGACCTCACAGGTTTGGCGGAGCGAGACACCGTCGAGCTGGAGCAGCGTGCAGCGGAGAACGTCAAGCGCGTCGTACGCCCGCCCAGTCGCGAACCGGACTGGAACGCAACACCGGACCCGACCCGCATAATGGCCTTCACCGAGACGAAGACCGTGTGGCACCCGATGGGCCTGTAACGGCCCCAGCGGCCCCAGGGCGGTGACGCGGATGAAGGACGACACCAAAGAGGTCATCCGGCGACGCGTCGACCGCGTGCAGCGCGCCTACCGGCACCACGGCGTCATCTACCGCGTGCTGTGGGTAGCCGTCGGAGCGACGATCACCCTTGCCGGGCTGGCGATGACGGTGCTGCCCGGTCCGGCCATCATCGTGCTGCCGGTCGGGATGGCGATGCTCGCCGCGGAGTTCACCCTGGCCCGCCGTTTGCTCGAGGTCGGCATCGAGCGGGGCGTGGACGCAAAGCGGCGCATGCAGGCCGCTCCCCCGGCGGCGAAGTGGCTGTCGGCGCTGACGGGGCTGTGCCTGGCCGGCGCCGTGGGTGCGTACCTGCTGCTGCGCTGACCGCAACCGCCGCCGCACCGGCGATGCTAGGAGCGGATCCGGCGCGTCACCACGTCCGCCGCGACGTCACGGACCTTGATCTGCTTCGAGCGTGCGCGCCGGCGGAGCAGCTCGAAGGCCTCGTCGACGCCGATGCGCCACCGTTCGGCCAGCATCCCTTTGGCCTGCTCGATGACAATCCGCGCATCCAACGCGTGCTGCAGCTGTCCCGCGAGGGTGGTGGCGTCCACAAGCTGGCGTCGGCCGCGCAGGTACAGCGCAGCGGTGTCAGCGAGCACCTGGGCTCGCTTGATGCGCGTGCGACGCCACCGACGGGGACCGCGGGCGTAGACGGTGACGACTCCCACCTCGGACTGCTCGTTGCCAAGCGGCACCGCAGCGACGGCCCGGACGCCGTGGGCCGCCGCGGCCCGCGACAGCTCCGACCAGCGTGCGGTGCGGTGCAGGTCGTCCACGGTGACTGGCGCACTGCGCCGGTAGGCGTCCACGCACGGCCCGTCCTGCGGCTGCAGCTGTGACAGCTCGACGTCGCGGATGTCGTCGCCGGTCACCGCCAGCGGCTGCAACCGCTGGTCCTCGTCGGTCACCGCGACACCAGCCCCATAGGTGTCCGTCGCGACCTGGACAGCGTGTGCGAGCGCCTCGCCCACATCCTGTGGCTCCGGATTGTCAAGCAGGGTCGCGGTGAACGAGGCGACGAGCTCGAGTCCCTTGCCGTTGTCCACCATGGTGAGCATGCCTTCCTGGCGTGTGCGGACTTCCAGGGCGGTCAACCGCGGGGGCCTGGGGGGGACTGTTCACCCTACTGGTGGTCTACCCGGTGCGACAGGGCGATACGCCGGTGCCGCCCGTTGACGGCGGCGCACCCGGCTGCTACTGATAGGGCTGCCGCGCGGCACCGCCGAGCCCGCCCGGCCGCCCGAGCTCCCCGGCGCATCTCCGCACCGCCCCAGACCCCAGTGGTGCCCCCTCAAGCCGAGGACAGCTTCCCATGGATACCTGGGCGTTCTGCGCGCCATGCCGCCGCTGGTTCGCAACCCCGAGCTGGTTCGACCGATCCGCTCCGCAACCGCTGTGCCCTGTCTGTGACACCGAGCCGACGGCGATCGAGTGCCGCTCCCCTGCGGGGGCCGCGGCGGCACGCGCCACCGCGGGGGCGTGACATGGATGCGAGCTTCGTGTTCCTGGCGGGTGTGGTCTTGGCGCTGACGAGCTACTGCCTCTGGCCCGACCGACGTGAGCAGGCCGACGACGAGGACCACGTCCGCCCCTAGCGTCAGTGGTTCGCAGCCGTGACACTGCCCGATGTGAATCGGGCACTGGCGGCGGTCGGGGCGTGCTGCGCACTCCTCGCCGTCGTCCTCGCGGGCTTCGGGCTCCTGCGCCAGCCCACACGGCTGTCCCAGCCGCTGCGTGAGCTGGAACACCCCGGTCCCGGCACGACCGCCGCCGACGGCAACGTGACGTTCCAGGTCGTGGCGTGGCGCTGCGGACTGCTGCACGTCGTCGGCGACCACATGCCGTGGATGGCCGACGGCCAGTACTGCCGCGTGCGCGTGCGAACCCACACCACCGACCGGCCGGCACTGGAGCTGCGGACCACTGCGCAGGAGGTCGTCGACGCGGCCGGGCGCGCCTACCCCGCCGAGACCGATGCGCAGCAGATCAGCGATCAGCCGATCGTGCTGAAGCTGGGGCTTGGCGCCATCAACGAGTTCGACGTGTGGTTCGACGTACCCGCTGACGCCGAGATCGTGGCGGTGCGTCTTCGCGCACGCGAGGACGCACCCGGCGTGGACGTCCCCCTGCGTTCGTCACGCGCCGCGCCGCTGCTGCCGGTCGCCGCACTGGCCGCGGCGGCAGCAGTCCTCGCGCTGATCGCCGCTCGCCGGCGGCCGGCGTCCCGGACGCGGATCGGGTAGCCACCACTACACTGCCGCGATGGCGGTCATCTCGGCACTGCGCGTGGTGCCGGTCAAGGGCCTGCATGCCGTCGCGCGTGACGCGCTGCACCTCGACCGCGACGGCATCGCCGAGGACCGCCGACTGTTCCTGCTCGACGCCGCCGGCGAGGTGGTGACGATGCGCGAGCACGCCGGCCTGGTGCAGGCCGTGCCCGACCTCGACCTGGCCGCGGGGGTGCTTCGGGTCACCGTGCCGGACGGCCGCAGCGTCTCGACGGCTCTGGCGGCGGTCACGGAGCCCGTGTCCGCTGAGCTGTACGGCAAACAGCGCACTGGCCGGGTGCTACCCGGTGATGTCAGCGACGCGCTGTCGGACCTGGCTGGTGCCCCGCTGCGCGTCGTGCTGGGTGACCGGACCGGTGTGGGCTGGGACGAGGGACCCATCTCGATCCTGGGGTCGGCGTCCGCGGCCGAGATCGGCGCCCCCCGCGGTGACACGGTTCGCTATCGGATGACGGTCGAGGTGGATGGGCTCGCGCCGTTCGAGGAAGACACCTGGGTTGGCGAGCACGTCGGCCTCGGCGACGCGGTCGTCGCCGTGACCCATCCACTGCAGCGCTGCGTGGTGATCACGATGTCACCGGACACGGGCGCGCAGGACTGGGACGGCCTGCATGCGCTGGCACGTCGGCGGGGGCGCGACCACCTGTGCCTGGGCGTCATCGCCGAGGTGGCCGAGCCGGGCGTCGTCCGCGTCGGTGACGAGGTCATTGGTCCCTCGGCCGGGCGCGCGGCGGAGACGGCACGGGTCCGGTAGCAGATCGCCGGCCGCCCCGTCACCACCGGCGGCGCAATGGCGCCTCGGCCAGCGCCACACGAGCCGCTGCGTGGCCGGGCACGCCGTGCACCGCCCCGCCTGGAAAGGCTGCGGCGCTGCCGATGTACAGGCCGCGCACCGGCGTCCGGTACGGGACCAGCGAGGGGACGGGACGGAACAGCACCTGATGCAGGGCGTAGCTGCCGGCGCCGACGTCGCCGCCCTCGAGGTTGGCATTGCGACCGTGCATGTCCGGGGGCAGCAGGACATGGCGGCCCAGGATGCGGTCGGAGAACCCGGGCGCGAAGCGCTCGATCTGGTCCTCGATGCGCTGCGCGAACCTGGCACCGTCGGCGGCCCAGTCGATGCCGTCGGGCACCCGCGTATAGGCCCACGCCGTGTGCTGGCCGGCCGGCGCGCGCGTGCGGTCTGCCACCGACTGCTGACCGAACAGCAGGAAGGGCCGTTGCGGCAGCTGACCGTCCTCGCGCTGACGGACCGCGTGCGCGATGTCCTCGGCGCTGCCGCCGACGTGAACGGTTCCGGCGCGCCGAGCGATGTCTGACGTCCAGGGCACGGGGTCGCTGAGCGCCCAATCGACCTTCACGGTGCCCGGACCCCGGCGGTACCGGCCCAGCTTGGTCCGGTACCACCCGGGCAGGCCCTCACCGGCCAGTCGCATAAGGATGGAGGGGGTCAGCGAGGCGACCACGATGTCGGCGCGGATCGCCTCCCCGCCGGCCAGGCGGACGCCGGCCACACGCCCCGTCCGCGTGACGATGCGCGTCACCGGGCTCGCGGTCCGTGTGCGACCGCCGAGCGCGTGCAGGTAGCCGACAAGGGCGTCGGCCAGCCGGACCGCGCCGCCGCGTGGGCTGGGCCACCCGACCGCATGGCCCATCAGCTTCAGGTAGACGCCGGCGATGGCGCTGCCGGCGTTGTCCGGCGCGACGTCGCCATGCAGGGCCGACCCGTACAACCACGCCCGCGCGGCGTCCCCGGTGAACAGCTCATCGGCCAGCGCCTCGGCCGGCGCCAGCACCAGCCGCAGGAACTCCAGCGTCCCCGAGATCCGCTGGCGCGCCAGCAACCGGGCAGCACCCGGGATCGGCGGGAAGCCGCCGAGCATCACCCCTCGCAGCGCCGGGAACGACTGCAGCCAGGGTGCGACGAACGCACGCCAGCGGTCACCGTCGCCGGCCGTCGCCTGGTTCAGGCTGGCAGCGGTCGACTCGACGTCGGCGGACAACGCTGCCGCGGTGCCGTCGTCGAATGGGTGCGCCATGACCACCTCGGGGTGCACCCACTCCAGGCCGTAGCGGCCCAGCGGCATCCGCGTCAGCACCGGCGATGCCACCGACGCGGGGTACACCGCCGAGAAGGTGTCGTGCGCGAACCCAGGCAGCGTCAGCTGCTCGGTGGCCACCGCCCCGCCCAGGCGGTCGTTGGCCTCGCAGACCAACACGGACCGACCGTGCTCCGCCAGCGTGATCGCCGCGACCAAGCCGTTGTGGCCGCCGCCGACGACGACGGCGTCGAAGCGCTCGACCACGTTCCCTCCTGTCCGGCCGCCGGCGGGCGGCGCCCCAGCATCCTGCCGCGACCCGCACGCCGGCCAAACCCCGGCGCCGCGCCGCGGCCGCGACGTTTGCCGGTGCCGCCGGTGGGGATTGGGCCACCCCGAGCCACTGGAGGGCCAACGTGCTGACCACCCCGCCTCGGCGTCGGCGGTTCCGCCTGGCAGGCCCGGCGCCTGCGCTACGCCGGTACCTGCAGGCGCGGGGACGGTTCACCCTCGAGCCGGCGCAGGTGAACGATCGGTGGATGTGGGCGCGACGGCCTCGACGCAGTGCCCCGCGCCGGCGGCCGGTCGTCGTCCTGGTCGCGGGACTCGGGCTTTCCGGGCGCTACCTGCTGCCCGTTGCCGACGAGTTGGCCGGCCGTGTGCCGGTGTGGGTGCCGGACCTGCCCGGGTTCGGGCGCAGCGATGCGCCACCCGGGATGCTGGACATGGCGGGGTTGGCAGACGCGGTGATTGACTGGATGGACGCCGTCGCGCTGGATCGGGTCGCGCTGGTCGGCAACTCCATGGGGTGCCAGATCGTCGTGGAAGCCGCCGCCCGCCACCCTGCACGGATCAGCCACGTGGTGCTCGAAGGCCCGACGATGGACGCTGCGGCGAGGACCGTGCCGGCCCACGCGTGGCGGGTGTTCCTCGACGCGTTCCGCGAGCCGTTGTCCCTGGGGCCGCTGCAGGTGCTCGACTGGCTGGGCACCGGTCCGCGGCGACTGGTTGCGACGACGCGCTCCGCATTTGCGCACACCGTCGAGGACCAGCTGCCGCGGGTCGGCTGTCCGGCGCTGGTGGTCCGGGGAAGCCGGGACGCGATCGTCCCCCAGCGCTGGGCCGAGCAGGTTGCCGCCGGGCTACCGTACGGACGATTGCAGGTGGTGCCCGGCGGAAGTCACGCCATGACCTACAGCAACCCGCGCATGCTTGCCGACATCGTCGAGGCGTTCGTGACGGAGCCAGACGGATGAGCCGCTCGCGACCCGTCGCCGAGGCCGTGGTGGTCATCACCGGCGCCTCGAGCGGCATCGGGCGCGCCACAGCCATGGCGTTCGCCCGCCGGCGCTGCGCCGTCGTGCTCGCCGCCCGCAGCGTGGACGACCTCCACGATGTGGCGACGGCGTGCGAGGCCGTCGGTGGGTCGGCCATGGTCGTGGAGACCGATATCGCGATTCCCACCGACATCGACCGGCTGGCCCAAGCGACGGTTGATCGCTACGGCCGCGTCGACGTCTGGGTGGAGGCCGCCGCGGTGCTGGTGGCAGGCCACCTGGAGGATCACACTCCGGACGACGTCAAGCAGCTGGTCGACGTCAACGTGACCGGGGCGGCCCTGGGCGCACGCGCGGCCCTGCAGGTCTTCCGCCGGCAGGGCGCCGGCGTTCTCGTCCTCGTGTCGTCGATCCTCGGCCTGGTCCCCAACCCGCTCGTGCCCGCGTACGTCATGAGCAAGTTTGCGATCCGGGGCCTGGCGCTGAGCCTGCGCCAGGCGGTCCTGGGAGACCGGGACATCCATGTGTGTTCCGTGCTGCCCGGGCCGGTCGACACCCCGATGTTCCAGCGGGCCGGCAACCGCACGGGTCGCCAGCTGAGGGCCATCCCTCCGGCGGCCGCGCCGGAACGGGTGGCCGCAGCCATCGTCAGGTGCGCGACTCGCCCAAGGCGCCAGACGACCGCCGGGCTGCTGGCGTGGTGGGTCTTGGCGTCACACCGGGCTGCACCTCGCGTCACCGAGTGGGCGGTCGCGCAGTACTCGGCGCGCCTGCTCACCCGCGGTGTAGGCGAGCCGGCGTCACGGGGCGCGCTGGCCGGGGAACTGCCGGGACGCACGCACGGTGGCTGGCGGCAGTCGACGACACGCCGGCACCTCGGCGAGCGGCTGGGTCGTCTGCTCGCCGGCCGTCGACCCCTAGGCTGACCGAATGAACAACACGGCTGGCTCCGGCGCCCGTGCCTTCTGGATCCGCATCGCGGCGTTCGTCTTGCTGCTGTGCGTTTCGGCGTTTGCCCTGCCGGTCTCGGCGTACATCGTCGAGGCCGCCGCACCGCAGGCCGAGAACTGGATCCTCGTCCTGTACCTGGTGCTCATGACTGCAGCCGGCGCGCTCGTCGGCCGGCTGCTGCCGCCGCTGACGCCAGCGATGCGGTCAACCCGCCGCCGGGTGCTCACCTGGGCGGGCGCGGGAGTGCTGGCCGCAGTCGTCGGCTACGTCGTCTGGTTCCTGCTGCTCGCCGGCTGATCCGACGGCACCACCTACTTCGGCAGCGTCACCTTGGCCGTCGCCGCCGCGAGCTTGTCCGGGTTGAAGGTGATTCCGGAGGGCACCTCGGTGGTGTCCCACACCCACGCGCCGGGGCGGGGGTACTCGGTCAACCCGACCATGAGCAGGATCTCGTACTCGTGCTTGCCGTCACCGTCCTCGCGCGCGAAGCCGCCACGCTTGGTGCCCACGACGTTGCCCTGCTCGTCCACGACGTCCTCGGAGAACCCAAGGTTGGTCAGCGAGAACTCGAACACCTCGCTGGCGCCGGTCTCCGACGGGGTCGGCGTGACGTTGATCTTGCAACCCTGAGTCGGACCCGGCGGGCACAGCGCCTCACCGTCGACCACCAGGTGGACGCTGAGGTTCATCGGCTGCCCACCGCGGGTGTTGCTCAGCAGCAGGTGGTGCAGCCGGACGGTCATGTCCCGCAGGTTTCCCTCGTAGTAGCCCAGGAAGGTGGGGCTGTAGACCGCGTTCGTGGTGCCGCCGGTGTCCAGCGCCCCGCAACCCGCCCCATCCGTCACCGACTGCGTCGGGGCCTCGGTGTTCCACTTCATGTACGTCGACTGGTTGCCGATCCCGGCCAGCCAGTTCACCTGGTACACCTTCGTGTCGCCGTGGCACTTGAAGAAGACATCTTCGGTGCGGAACGTGGGTCGAACGCCGGTCGAGGCGCCCGCAGGGGCCACCAGCGAGACCAGTAGCAGCATGGTCACGGCCACCAGGCCGATCCGCTTGTTCATCGCAGTCTCCTTCATGCGCGCACGCCGACGCGGGACCTGCACGAAAGGGATCGAGTCCCGGACAGGGCCCTGGGTGCGGAAGGACTTCGCCGCCGGGCGCCGATGTCCTGCCCGGTCTTGACAGTGGGCGGCCCATCAGTTTTTCTAACGGTGTTAGAACTATTGAACATCGTTAGGGATAAGAAGTGGTGACTACCGATGTGCGGGCCAGGCGCCGGGAAGCGACGCGCCGGGAGATCCTCGACGCCGCGTGGCGGCTGGCCGCAGAGCAGGGTCTGGCGAACCTGTCGCTGCGCGACGTCGCCGCCGAGGTGGGGATGCGCGCCCCCTCGCTGTACACGTACTTCGACAGCAAGGGATCGATGCTCGATGCCATGTTCGCCCAGGGCTACCGCGAGCTGGATGAGCTGTACGCCGGCGTGCGGTCCGACGGTGATCTGGCCGCCATGCTGACCGCCGCAACCGAGGCGTTCGTCCGCTTCTGTCAGGCGTCGGTGCCGCGATACCAGCTGATGTTCACCCGTGCGGTGGCCGGATGGGAGCCGTCTGCCAGGGCGTACGAGGTGTCCGTCGCGTCCTACGAGCACATGCGCGACCGCTTGGCCGCCGCCGGCGTCCAGGGCCAGCGGGCACTGGACCTGTGGACCGCCATGACCGCAGGGCTGGCGGCCCAGCAGCTCGCGAACGACCCGGACGGCGACCGGTGGTTCGTGCTCAGCCGCGACGTCGCAGTCATGTTCGTCGACCACTTGAGGAGGAACCGATGACAGCTCAGACGCTGCGTGACCCCGCTGACATCCCGCGGATCACCTTCGAGACCGACGCCGGCGAGGTGGCGCTGGCCGTGTACGACCAGCTGCTGACGCTGCTGCAGACGCTGGCGCCGCCGGAGTGGGACGCGCGGACCGACTGCCCCGCGTGGACGGTTGCCGACATGGTCGGGCACCTGCTGGGGGCCGCCCGCGCCAACGCGTCGTTGCGCGAGACCATCCGCCAGCAGGTCTGGGCGCTGCGGCACAAAGGGGAGTTCGACGGCAACGACCTGGACGCGATGAACGCGCTGCAGGTCCGCGAGCACAGCGCATTGTCTGCCCACGAGCGCATCGAGACCTTGCGGGCACTCGCGCCCAAGGCGGTCGCCGGCCGTCGGCGCTTTCCGCGGCTGCTGCGCCGCGTACAGGTGCCACTCGCCACCACAGGCTCCGCTGCAGCCGGGATGCCGCAGTCGTTGCGGCTGGGCCACCTCATGGACGTGATCTACACCCGCGACGTGTGGCTGCACCGCGTCGACATCGCACGTGCGACGGGCCGGTCGCTGGCCCTGGATCCAGTGGTCGACGGCCGTGTCGTCGAGGACGTCACCGCCGAGTGGGCGCAGCGCCACGGTCAACCGTTCACGCTGCTGCTGACAGGGCCGGCAGGCGGCGCGTTTCGCCGCGGCACCGGCGGCCCGACGATCGAGATGGACGCGGTCGAGTTCTGCCGCACGCTGTCCGGGCGCGTGCCCGGCGAGGGGCTGCTGCAGGTCGGCGTGCTGTTCTGACCTGTCAGATCGCCGCGGGTTCCTCCACCCGACGACGCGCCGCGGAGCGGCCGTACGCGACCAGCGCCGCTGCGGACAGGTACATCAGCAACCCGTAGACCGCGGGTGGCACCGCCATGGTCTCCGACCCGATGATGTTGATGGCGATGAGGATGCCCAGGGTGGTGTTCTTCACCCCGAGCTCGACGCCGAGCGTCAGCCGGTCGGCGGCCTGCAGCCCGACGGCGGCGGCGATCAGATAGCCGACGCCGACGCCACCCAGGTTGAGCAGCAACGCCGCCGGACCGGCGCTCGCCAGCAGCTCCCAGAACTCGTCTCGGACCGAGAGCGCGATGCCGACGATCAGCGCGAGCAGGACCACCGCGCCGAACAACGAGACCGTGCGCTCCAGCGCCGCCGCGCGCTCAGGGGTCCGCCGGCGGACCGCCATGCCGATCGCCACCGGCACCAGGATGATCCCGATGAGCAGGACGACCGTGCGTCCCACCGGCACGCGGACCGCGACGTCCGAGGCCGCGGGCTGCCAGCGCATCGCCAGGTTGACGAACAACGGCAGCGTGGCGATCGTCACGATGCTGGCGATGACGGTGAGCACGATCGACAGCGCCACGTTGGCGCGTGCCAGGTACGCGATGAGGTTCGACGACGTCCCGCCGGGGCACGCCGCAGCGATCACCAGGCCGACGGCGATGGCAGGGGGCAGACCGAGCAGTGCCGCGATGGCGAAGCCGAGCAACGGCATGATCAGCAGCTGCGCCGCCGCTCCCACCGTGACGCCCCTGGGATGGCGTGCCTCGCGGCGAAAGTCTGCGGCGGTCAGCGTCAGGCCGATGCCGACCATGATCACGAACAGCGCGACCGGTAGGCCGATCTCGATCAGCGGGCTCTGCTCCATGCCATCCCCTGAGGTCGACTGCGATGCGGCGAGACCCTACGACATGGCTTAGCGCAGGCGGAACTGGCGGCGGCCGTGGTGGCGGGCGAGCAGCCGGCGGGCCGCCCGCTCGAACGGGGTCTTGTCCGGCAGCGGCCCGCGGCCCGTGACCGCCGTGCCTCTGACCTCGGCCACGCCGGCGTAGATCCGCGCGACGGACCGGCTGCGTGCCTCGGCGTACCACGGCTGGGTCCAGGGCACCTCGTCAGGGTCAACACCGTCACCCGCCGCCGCCAACGCCTGTTCGCGTGACCGCAGCAGCGACACGAAGACCCAAGGCTCGGCGAACGCGGAGATCTCGTCGTTGACGCGAGCGGTCAGCCACTCCAGGTCCGCGCACGGCTCGAGGTCCCAGCGCCACCGCTCGTCCCGGCGGCGCACGTAGACCACACCAGACGGAGCGCCGCCTCCCGCGTACCGAGCAGCAACCGCGTCCTGCCGGCAGCGCTCGATCCACTCGGCGAATGCCGACGACCGCGGCGGCAGTGGCAGCAGGTCCACCCGGTAGGCGGTGCTGGGGATCGCGAAGCCCTCGGGCACCAGGTGCTGGGCGAAGTCGGCGATGGCAAGTTCCACGGCGTCGACCACGGCGGCTCCCTTGATCGCGGAGTGCCAGCATCCACCACGAGTGCGACAAGTCCGTGGAACTGCTGCACCCTGCCGAGGGGGCGCGGGCCGCGGTGATCGCTAGCCTCTCGGGCGCTGCTGCCATCGCCGACCGAGGGATGCCCGGATGAAGCTCGAACCGATGCTGGCCAAAGGGGCCGAGGCGCTGCCCGAAGGCGACGGCTGGTTGTTCGAGCCGAAGTGGGACGGGTTTCGCTGCATCGTCGTGCGCGACGGCGACTCGGTCGAGCTGACGTCGCGCGGCTCGCGACCGTTCACGCGGTACTTCCCGGAGCTGATCGGTCCATTCGCCGAGCAGTTGCCCCAGCGGTGCGCGGTCGACGGTGAGCTGCTCGTCGTGGTCGGTGACGCACTCGACTTCGATGCGTTGCAGCAGCGCATCCATCCCGCGGAGTCCCGCGTGCGCATGCTCGCAGGCAAAACACCCGCGAGCTTCGTCGCATTCGATCTGCTCACCCTTGACGGCGAGGACCTGACAGCGACGCCCTTCGCCGAACGCCGACGGCGGCTCGAGGACGCTCTGGCCGACGCCACTCCCCCAGTGCACCTGACCCCGATCACCGATGACGTGGGCACAGCCCGCGACTGGTTCACCCGCTTCGAGGGCGCCGGGCTTGACGGCGTCATCGCCAAGCGGGCCGAGGGCGCTTACGAACCCGGCAAGCGCGGCTGGATCAAGGTCAAGCACCAGCGGACCGCCGACATGGTGGTGGCAGGCTTCCGGTGGCACAAGGACGGCGCCGGTGTCGGCTCGTTGATGCTCGGGCTGTATGACGACACCGGGAACCTGCACTCGATCGGTGTGGCCTCCAGCTTCACCGCCAAGCAGCGGGCCGCGCTGGTCGACGAGCTGGCGCCGTTGCGGGACAACGCCCTCGAGCACCATCCGTGGGGTGACTGGGCCAACGCCCAGGCGCATGAGCAGGGCACCCGTCTTCCGGGGGCGGTCAGCCGCTGGTCGGGCGGCAAGGACCAGTCGTGGGAGCCCCTGCGCATCGAGCGGGTGGCCGAGGTGACGTTCAACCAGCTGACCGCCGGGCGGCTGCGCCACCCCGCGAAGTTCCTACGGTGGCGGGACGACCGCGACCCGGCGTCGTGCCGCTATGACCAGCTGGAGGTCGTGCCTCCGCACGAGCTGACGGCAGTCTTCGGCGCCTAGCGCTATTCCTCGATGGACCGCGCGCGGTCCCGCAGGTGCTGGCGGAACGTCCGCGTGGGATCGCGACGGCGGTCCTCCAGGTAGGCCGCGAAGTCGAACTGCTCCCGCAAGGAACGGCCCTCGCGCAACTGGCGCACCTGCGCGACCTCGGCGTCCCGGATCGCGGTGGCGACCTCGACCACCCTGCTGACGGCTGCCGCCGGGACGAACACGATCCCGTTGCCGTCGGCCACGACCACATCGGTGCGCGCCACTCGAACGTGCCCGACGTGTGCGACCTCGAGGCGGTCGGCGTGCGGCTCGCGCGGGTGCAGCGGACCGAACGGCACCGTGCCGTAGCTGAACACGGGCAGACCGATCGCGGCGATCTCGTCGGCGTCGCGATGCAGCCCCCAGACGACGATGCCCGCCACACCCGCCTGATGGGCCTCGTGCACCACCAGGTCGCCGATGCACGCCTCGTCGTCGCGGCCACCGTTGTCGATGACCATCACGTCACCCGGCCGCGCCGCCTCCAGCGCCTCGAAGAACACGTCGACGCTTCCCGCGTGGCGCACCGGCAGCGCCGGACCCGCCAGCGACACCTGCGGCGGCCCGCTGACACCGGCCGGCGCCTGCCGCACGGGCAGGTCCAG
This sequence comes from Egibacteraceae bacterium, assembly GCA_035540515.1. GTDB lineage: Bacteria > Actinomycetota > Nitriliruptoria > Euzebyales > Egibacteraceae > WHTG01. The sequence goes on from DATLGM010000104.1 coordinate 16,628, forward strand.
GCGGACCACGGCGTCAGCGACCACCGGCGTCGGCAGCCCCGCCAGTGATGCCACCGACGCGGGCGTGTCGCGGTCGGTGTCCATGGGCGATCAGCCTAGATGGTGGTGCCGCCCTGCAGCTGAGGTTCGGGCAGCACGATGGTGCGGTCCCCCTGGGCGATCTGGCGCAGGGCGTGGAGCAGCCGCAGCGCGCTGCCCCGGGCGACGTGGTCCTCGTCGAGCGCGTCCGCCAGAAGCACCGGGTCGGCGTCGTCGGTCTGGGGGCCGGCGGCGGCCGCACCGATCTCAGGGAACGAGAACCGGGCGCACGCCTGGCCGTCGAGGTCGTCGGCGGCAACACCCAGCTCGGCCATCGCGATCCGGCGCAGCCCGCACAGCCGGCGGACGCAGGCCTCGGATTCGTCGTTGGTCACGGCGAGCTCCAAGCCGGCGGTCAGCCAGGCCAGCGCCAGGTCGTACTCCTGCGCGTCGGCGTAGGCGCTGCCGGCAGCCTCGTGCACCCACGTCTGGCCTGGAGCCTCCTCGGCGATGGACGCGTAGACGGCGCAGGCCTCGTCGCTCAGCCCCGCCCGAAGCAGGATCTCGGCGATCCTCGCCCGCCGTCGCAGTGCCTGCTCGCTGCCGTCGGACGTCAGCCGCACGGCGTGCACCGCCGCCGCGATCGCCTCTTCGTGGCGGTCGCACGAGGCGAAGTACCCGGCGAACTCCTCGAGCAGCTCGGGCAGGTC
>DATLGM010000105.1:0-5845 GCA_035540515.1 Egibacteraceae bacterium
ACCGGGAGGTCCCGGTGGCCCGGCCGGCGCACCCGGCCGCCCAGGCGGCCCCAAGAAGGGCAAGGGCAAGCGCCGCCGCGAGCCCACGCTGCAGGAGCAGTTCGAGCAGTCCAACCGGCCCCAGCGCCAGCAGCGCGGCGGGCCGGTCAAGGCGACGGTCACGGGCCCGGTCGACGTCGTGCCCGGCATCACGGTCGGGGAGTTCGCCAAGCTGGTCGGTGTCAACCCCACCGACATCGTGCGGGTCCTGTTCGGCCTCGGCGAGATGATCACCGTCACGCAGTCGATGTCCCAGGACCTCATCGAGATCGTCGCCGCCGAGCTGGAGGCGGAGGTCAACTTCGTCACGCCAGAAGACCTCGAGTTCGGCGCCGAAGAGGAAGACGCCCCCGAGTCGCTGGAGGCGCGCGCGCCCGTCGTGACGGTCATGGGTCACGTCGACCACGGCAAGACGCTGCTGCTCGACGCCATCCGGGAGGCCGACGTGGTCTCGGGGGAGGCCGGCGGCATCACCCAGCACATCGGTGCGTACCAGGTGGCCAAGGACGGGCGGAAGATCACCTTCATCGACACGCCCGGCCACGAGGCGTTCACCCAGATGCGCGCCCGTGGTGCCCGTGTGACCGATGTCGCGATCCTCGTCGTCGCCGCCGACGACGGCGTCAAGCCGCAGACCGTCGAGGCGATCAACCACATCAAGGCCGCCGAGGTGCCGATCATCGTCGCGGTCAACAAGGTCGACAAGGAGGACGCCGACCCGATCCGCGTCCGCACCCAGCTGACCGAGCACGACCTCGTCGCCGAGGAGTTCGGCGGTCAGACGACGATGGTCAACGTGTCGGCCAAGACCAAGGAGAACCTCGACGAGCTGCTCGAGATGGTGCTGCTGCAGGCCGATGTGGCCGAGCTGCAGGCCAACCCGAACCGGCGCGCGCGGGGCACCGTCATCGAGGCCCACCTGGACAAGGGACGCGGCGCCGTCGCGACGGTGCTGGTCCAAGCCGGCACCCTGGAGATCGGTGACAACGTCGTCGCGGGCATCGCCGACTGCAAGGTCCGGGCGATGTTCGACGACAACGGCCGCCCCGTCGAGAAGGCCGGTCCCTCCACCCCCGTGGAGGTGCTGGGGTGGAACGAGGTGCCCGACGCCGGCGACGAGTTCCGGGTCGTCGAGGACGAGCGGACCGCTCGCGACATCGCCTCGAACCGTCAGGCACGCCTGCGCCGCATGGAACTGGCGGAGCGTCGCACCCTGTCGCTTGAGGAGCTGTCCGGTGCGATCGCCGAGGGGCAGCTGCAGACGCTGAACCTGATCATCAAGGGCGACGTTGCGGGTTCCGTCGAGGCGCTCGCCGACGCGATGAACAAGCTGGAGCTGCCCGAGGTCAAGATCCGGATCATCCACAAGGGCGTCGGCGCGGTGACGCAGGACGATGTCCGGCTCGCCCAGGTGCCGGGCTCGGAAGCGATCATCATCGCGTTCAACGTCCGTCCCGAGGTCCACGCACGCCAGCTCATCGAGGAGTCCGGCGTCGACCTGCGGCAGTACTCGATCATCTACCAGGCCACCGAGGACATCGAGCGGGCGGTCAAGGGCCTGCTGGCTCCGGAGTTCGAGGAGGTCGTCGTCGGCCGCGCCGAGGTCCGCGAGATCTTCAAGGTGCCGCGCGCCGGGTTCGTGTTCGGCTGCTACGTCACCGAGGGGACGCTGCGCCGCAACGCCAGCGTCCGTGTCATCCGCGATGGCGTCGTCACCGCCGACGACACGATCTCGTCGCTGCGCCGGTTCAAAGAGGACGTCACGGAGGTCGCGACCGGCTTTGAGTGCGGTGTCGGCCTGGACAAGTTCCAGGACGTCAAGGAAGGTGACGAGTTCGAGGTGTACGAGGAGCGCGAGGTCGCCCGCACCTAGGTTGGCGGGCACACCGTGATCGCCGCGCTCGTCGACCTCGAGCTGCACCTTCCCGCCGTGGGGTCGCTGAAGGGCAAACGCGCGGTGCTCAAGTCGCTCATCGCCGCGCTGCGCAACGACCTGAACGTATCCGTCGCCGAAGTGGGGTATCAGGACCTGTGGCAACGTGCGCGTCTCGGCGTTGCCGTGGCCGCCGGCTCCGAGATCGGCGCCCGCAAGGTCGCCCAGCAAGTCGAGAAGATCGTGTGGCGCGAGCCTCGCGTGGAGATCGTGTCGTTCCACGTCGACGTCGTCGCCTCCGAGGAGTGATCACGACATGTCCGATCAACGGGTGCGACGCGTCAACGAGGCGGTCAAGGAGATCGTCGCCGAGGTGGTCCCCGGTCTGAAGGATCCGCGGATCGGGTTCGTGACCGTCACCGACGTGCGGACCACGACCGACTTCCGCTCCGCGGAGGTCTTCTTCACCGTTCTGCCCGACACGCCCGAGGCGCGTGAGGAGACCGAGGCGGGGCTGCGCAGCGCCGCGCCGATGATCCGCCGGGAGCTCAACGCGCAGCTGCGGCTGCGCCGGATCCCCGACCTACACTTCCGCCACGATCCGCTGCCCGAGCAGGGACGTCGGATCGAACGGCTGCTCAACGAGACGCGGGACACCGGAAAGGACGATGGGCCCGGTGACTGACGACGACTGGTCGCGGGCCGTCGAGCTGCTCGGCGCCGTCGACGAGGTCGCCCTGGTGTGCCACGTGGATCCGGACGGCGATGCGCTGGGCTCGATGCTGGCCATGCAGCGGTTCCTGGAGCAGCGGGGGGTGCGGACGGTGGCGAGCTTCGGTGCCACCCGGGCCGAGCACGGCCCCCTGTCGATCCCACCGCAGTACAGCTTCCTGCCCGGCCTCGACGGGCTGGTGCCGTCGTCGGCGTTCCCGTCGGCCCCGGGGGTGGTGATGGCGTTCGACACCGCGTCGGCCGATCGGCTGGGCAACCTGCGGCCGGCCGTCGACAACGCCGGCGTCGTCATCGTCGTCGACCACCATGCGCGGGGGGAGGCGTTCGGCGACATCCGGTTGTGTGACGGCGACGCCGCCGCCACCGCCGTGCTCGTCGACCGGCTGATCGATCGGATGGGCGGCGCGCTGGACCGAGAGATGGCCACCTGCCTGTACGTGGCGCTCGTCACCGACACGGGGCGCTTCCAGTACGACAGCACCACCCCGGAGGTCATGCAGCTGGGCGCGAAGCTGATCGCGCACGACATCGACCACGCCGCGATCAACCGACAGGTGTGGGGCTCGCACTCCTTTGGCTACCTCAAGGTGCTCGGTCGCGCCATGCAGCGCGCCACGCTGCGCCCCGATGTCGGGTTGGCCTGGACCGCGGTCCACCAGCACGACCTCGCCGAGCTCGGCATCACCCTGTCGGAGACCGAAGGGCTGATCGACGTGCTCCACGGGCTGCAAGCGGCCGAGTGTGCGCTGGTCTGCAAGGAGCAGCGGCCGCAGTCACCCGGCGTGCAGCGCTGGAAGGCGTCGCTGCGCAGCAAGGGCGCGGTCGATGTGGGCAGGGTGGCCGAGTCGATGGGCGGCGGCGGCCACCGGTTTGCGGCGGGGTTCGCCGCCTCGGGATCCCTCGACGAGGTGGTCGACCGGGTGGTCGCGCTGCTCGACGGCCCCCCGCTGCGGCGGGCCGGATGACCCGCCTCGACGGGGTCCTGGTGCTGGACAAGCAGGCCGGCATGACGTCGCACGCGGTCGTCGCCGCCGTGCGTCGCGCGGTCAAGCAGGCCGGCGTCAGCGCCAAGCGCCGACACGGACCCAAGGTCGGGCACGCGGGCACGCTGGACCCGGACGCGACCGGGGTGCTGGTCGTCTGCATCGGGCGGGCGACGCGCCTCGTGCCGTACCTGCAGGCCTCGCGCAAGACATACGACGCTCGCATGCAGCTGGGCGTGACGACGTCGACCCTGGACGCCGCCGGCGAGGTGCAGTCCACCGCGGACGCATCGGCGGTCGACGAGAACGCGCTGTGCGAGGCGCTGAAGTCGTTCGTCGGTGACATCGAGCAGATCCCCCCGATGGTCTCGGCCGTCAAGGTCGGGGGAGAGCGCCTGTACGCCAAGGCGCGGCGCGGCGAAGAGGTCGAGCGCGCACCGCGGCCGGTGACGATCCACGACATCGTGCTGGAGGACTTCGTGCCCGGACCGCGGGCCGAGGCCGCGTTCCTGGTGACCTGCTCGGCCGGCACCTACATCCGCACGCTGGCCGCCGACGTCGGCGAACGGCTCGGGGTGGGTGCACACCTGTCCAGCCTGCGCCGCCTGGCCTCGGGCCGGTTCTCCCTGGAGCACGCCGTCGACCTGGACAAGGTCGCGGACCTCGCCGGGCAGGGGCGGCTCGACGAGATCCTGCTGACCCCGGCCCAGGCGGTTGCCGACTACCCGCACATCGTGGCCGACGAGGGTCTGGCCGAGGCGCTGCGCCACGGCAAGACGCTGCCTCCCACCGGTCAGGCCGGACCGGTCGCCGTGGTCGACGGTGAGCACCGGCTGCTGGGGATGGTCGAGGACCGTGAGGGCGGGGCGCGACCGCTGGTGGTGCTCGCGGCAGGCGAGAAGTCGTGACGCGGGCGCAGATCGTCCGCGGGCTCGAGGCCGTGCCGCCCGGGCCCTCGGTGGTGGCGATCGGGTTCTTCGACGGTGTCCACCGCGGTCACCAGACGATCATCCGCCGTGCCGTGCGGGCGGGCCAGGCCAGCGGCGTGCGCAGTGCCGTCGTGACGTTCGACCGTCACCCGATGGAGGTGGTGAACCCCGGCTCGCAGCCCAAGCTGCTGATGACCCTCGCGCGGCGCGCCGGCACGCTGGCCGAGCAGGGCGTCGACCTCGTCGTGGTCATGCCGTTCGACGACGACGTCCGCCACCTGTCACCCGAGGGCTTTGTCGACCATGTGCTCGTCGACCCGCTCCAGGCGCAGCGTGTGGTCGTCGGCGCGAACTTCCGCTTCGGGCACCGAGCCGCCGGCGATGTCGCGACGCTCAGCCACCTCGGCCCGAGCCGGGGTTTCGACGCCGAGGGCGTCACCCTGCTGGAGCTGGACGGGGTGGTGATCTCGTCGACCGAGATCCGCGGCGCCGTCGAACAGGGCGACGTGGCCCTGGCAGCCCGCATGCTCGGGCGTCCCCCGTCGATCGACGGCGTCGTGGTCCGCGGCAACCAGCGGGGCGCCGGCCTGGGCTATCCGACCGCGAACGTGCAGGTCGATGCGCGCCTGGCGGTCCCCGCCCGGGGTATCTACGCCGGCGAGTTCACCCTCGACGGCGACCGCCGGCCGTGCGTCACCAATGTCGGCGTCAACCCCACCTTCGGCGGCCAGGAGCTGCGCGTCGAGGCACACCTGCTGGACTTCGACGGCGACCTGTACGGGCGCGAGGTGTCGGTGGACTTCCGCCACCGCATCCGGGACGAGGAGAAGTTCGACTCCGTCGAGCAGCTCGTGGCCCAGATCGACGCCGACGCGGCGGAGGCGCGCCGGCTCCTCGGCCTGACCTGACCTGCGCCGCAGCCTTCCCCCGCAAAATCCCTATCCCGGGACCGGGATTTTTGCGGGGGAGCGTCAGCGGACCTCGACGGTGACGTCGACCACGCCGGCGCTCAGCCCCCCGACGGCGGCCATGGTGGCCTGGGACAGGTCGAAGCGCCGCCCCGTCCACTCGGCGGGTCCCCAGTCGGTGACGGTGGCGACGACGCTGCGACCGGACGGGCCCGTCACGGTCACCTCGGTCCCGCACCGCAGCTCGCGGCTGGCCAGGGTCAGCTCGGCGGGGTCGAAGACGCCACCGCAGGCGGTCGTGTGGCCGGCGAAGCCCGGGCCGTACCAGGAAGCGCGGCCCTTCATCATCGTGCCGGGTTGGGCGGTCGAACATCCGCGAGA
>DATLGM010000106.1:0-3757 GCA_035540515.1 Egibacteraceae bacterium
GCCTCGAGCCGTGCGATGGGGATCTCGGTGCCGCAGTCCACGCAGACCCCGTACGCGCCCTCGTCCATGCGCGCCAAAGCGGCGTCCGCGGCAGCCAGGCGCTCACGGGCGTTGTCGATGAACGCCAGCGTCTCGCTGCGCTCGGCCGTCGCCGCGGCGGAGTCCGCGAAGTTGTCGTCGATCCCGGCGATGGCCTTCACCTTCTCGCTGTACGGATCGGCACCGAGCTGGTCGAGCTCGGACAAGGCGTGCTCGCGTTCGGTCTCGACTTCCTTGCGCAGCTGTTGCAGCAGGTCGGGGTTCATGCGACCGGTGCTCCTTTGTCCATCACGGCGCGGGGGTGCGCCTGCTCGTACACCGCCTTCAGCCGCGCTCGGCTGACCAGCGTGTACACCTGCGTCGTGTTGACCGAGGCGTGGCCCAACAGCTCCTGGACATAGCGGACGTCCATGCCGTTGTCGACCAGGTGCGTGGCGAAGGAGTGTCGCAGGGTGTGGGGGGACACGGCCTCGGACAACCCTGCGGCCTCGGCGTGCTTCTTCAGGATCTTCCACGCCCCCTGACGCGTCAGCCGTCCGCCTCGGCGGTTGACGAGCAACGCCGCGGTCTTCGGTGCCATCGCGGGCCGTCCCCGTACCAGCCAGGCGTCGACCACTTGACCGGCTGGGCGACCGATGGGCACCACCCGCTCCTTGTCTCCCTTGCCGATGCAGCGAACCGTCCGTGCGACCACGTCGATGTCGTCGACGTCGAGGTCGACCAGCTCGCTGATCCGCAGGCCGGCGGCGTACAGCAGCTCGAGCAGCGCGCGGTCCCGCAGCGCGACGGGCTCGTCGCCCACGGGTGCTGCGAGCAGCGCTTCGGTCTGGCGCATCGTCAGGGCCTTGGGCAGGGCACGCTTGGGTCGCGGCCCAGTGACCTCGGTCGACGGATCGTTGGCGGTCAGTCCTTCACGCACCAGGAACTTGTGCAGGCCGCGCACCGCGACCAGCGTCCGGGCGACCGTCGACGGCGCGTAGGGCTTGCCCTTGGGTGTCCGCTGCTCCCGGATCCACGCCACGAAGGCGGCGAGGTCCTCCGGGGCGCTGTCGGCCGGCCCGGCGATGCCGGCAGCCTCCAAAAAGCGCCCGTACAGGCCCAGGTCGCGGCGGTACGCGGCCAGGCTGTGCCGCGACAGGCCGCGTTCCACCGCCAGGAAGTCCAGGTAGCGGTCGGCGTGCTTCGGTAGCGCCGCCACGTCCGTCCTCCCATCCCTTGCGCCCGGCCGGGAGGGCGACGGTGCTGTCAGCCGATGACCTGGCCCAGCGGCACCGCCTGCAGGTCGTGCGCCTCGGCGACGCCTTCGTTCGTCACGTGACCGCCGGCGACGTTGACGCCCTCGGCGAATCCGCGGTCCTCGGCCACCGCGTCGATGCCGCCGTCGACCAGCCGCACCAGGTACGGCAGGGTCACGTTGGTCAGCGCGTAGGTCGAGGTGCGGGGTACCGCTCCCGGCATGTTTCCGACGCAGTAGTGTACCACCCCGTGCTTGACATAAGTCGGGTCGCTGTGGGTGGTGACATGGCTGGTTTCGGCGCAGCCGCCCTGGTCGATCGAGATGTCGACGAGCACCGCGCCGGACCGCATCGACTTGACCATCTCTTCGGTGATGACGTGCGGCGCTTTCGCGCCGGGCACCAGGACCGCGCCGATGACGAGGTCGGCGTCGGCCACCTGCTCCTCCAGGGTCAGGCGGTTGGACACCAGCGTGGTGATCCGACCCTTGTGGACGCTGTCGATGTACCGCAGCTTGCCCACGTCGAGGTCCAAGATGGTCACGTTGGCTTCCATGCCGGCGGCGATCCACGCGGCGTTGCGCCCCGCCGTGCCGGCGCCGATCACCACCACGTGGGCCGGCAGCACCCCCGACACACCGCCCATCAGCACGCCACGTCCCCCGTGCGGGCGCTCGAGCACGTTGGCGCCCACCTGCGGTGCCATGCGGCCGGCGACCTCGCTCATGGGTGCCAGCAGCGGCAACCCGCCGTCCGGACTCGTCACGGTCTCATAGGCGATCGCCGTGCAGCCCGACGCCACGAGCGCCTCGGTCAGGGGGCGGTCGGCGGCCAGGTGCAGGTAGGTGAACAGTGTCAGGTCACGGCGCAGGAAGTTGTACTCCTGTGCGATCGGCTCTTTGACCTTGACGACGATGTCGACCTCACCCCAGGCGGCGGCGGCGTCGTCGACGATCTTCGCCCCGGCGCGAACGAAGTCGTCGTCGGACAGCGACGAGCCGTCGCCGGCGCCGGACTGGATGAAGACCTCGTGGCCGTGGAAGGTCAGCTCGCGGACCCCGGCCGGGGTGATGGCGACCCGGTACTCGGACTCCTTGACCTCAGTTGGTACCCCGATGCGCACCGCGGTCCCTTCGTGTCAGCAGCGACGGCGGGCCGAGTCTAAGAGGTCGGCGCCGGATCGTCGTTGGCCAAATGTCGAGCGGCCAGCAGCAGCCCTATGACCGTCTTGGCGTCGCAGATGGTGCCGTCGTCGACCGCGGAGAGCGCCTCGGTCAGCGGCATTCGCACGACCTGCAGGTCCGCCTCCTCCGCCTCGGCGGTGAAACCGCTGTCGGCCTTGCCTTGGGCCAACCGGCCTGCCAGGTACACCGTGGTGGCCTCGTCGGTCCAGCCCGACGAGTTGTAGAAGTGGAGAAGCGGCCTCATTTCCCCCGCCACGAGCCCCACCTCCTCCGTCAGCTCCCGGCGGGCGGCTTCCAGCGCGGACTCGCCGTCCACGTCGAGCTTGCCGGCGGGGATCTCGAGCAGACGCCGGCCGACGGCGTGGCGGTAGTGGCTGATCAACACCACCTGCCCGTCCGCCTCGACGGGGACCACAGCGACGGCGTTGGCGTGCTCGACGACCTCGCGCTCGGCCACGTCACCGTCGGGCATGACGACCTGGTCCACGCGCACCGTCGACAGCACCCCGTCATGCGTCACCCTGCTGGAGCGGACCTCGTAGCCGGTCATGCGGGGCAGCCTACGCGCGCCTCACGACCACCGGTCAGCCGGTCGGCAAGGTGATGGTCTCGGTGGCCTCGCGCAGCTCCGGCAGGCGGCCCGCCTGGGCCAGCATCCGCTCGCGGGCAGCACCGACGAAATCGCGGAACAGCGGCTGCGGGCGGTTGGGACGCGACCGGAACTCCGGGTGTGCCTGGGTCGCCACGAACCACGGGTGGTCGGCGAGCTCGATCATCTCCACCAGCCGGTCGTCGGGCGACAAGCCCGAGAACACCATCCCCGCCTCGGCCAGCTGCGCTCGGTAGCGGTTGTTGACCTCCCAGCGGTGCCGGTGGCGCTCGTACACGACCGGCTCTTGGTAGGCGCGGGCGGCGTTCGTGCCGTCGGCCACCTTGCACGGGTACACGCCCAGGCGCATCGTCCCGCCCAGGTCGGTGACGTCGCGCTGGTCGTGCATGAGGTCCACCACGGGATCCGGGGTGCCGGGCGCGAACTCCGACGAGTGGGCGTCGGCCAGGCCGAGCACATGACGGGCGAACTCGATGACGGCCGTCTGCAAGCCGAGGCAGATCCCCAGGTACGGCACGTGGCGTTCGCGGGCATGGCGGGCGGCGTTGATCTTGCCCTCCACCCCCCGGATACCGAAGCCGCCGGGCACGAGGATCCCGTGGACGCCGGCTAAGGCGCGCTCGGCCGCCGCCGGTGTCGACAGGTCGTCAGCGGACACCCAACGGATGTCGACGTCGACGTTGTGGTGG
>DATLGM010000107.1:0-34592 GCA_035540515.1 Egibacteraceae bacterium
GGCGACGTCGCCACCGGTCTCCTCCAGTGCCTTCACCAGCGCGACGCCGGCCGAGTAGTAGCCGTACATGAACCCGAAGCCTGCAGCCGTTGCCGGCTCGCCCGGCTCGCCGCCGCTCAGGCCGCTGGGCAGCGTCTCCCAGGTCTCGTTGGCACTGTTGAGGTACTCCTCGCTCTCCGGCGTCGAGAAGTCGCCCGGCGGGGTCGCGAACCCACCGACGTAGGCGCCGGCGATGTTGGTTCCCAGCGCCTGGGCCAGACCGGGGTTGAAGAACAGGTTGCCGGCGTGCTGCTCACCCGTCAGGTCGCCCTTGGCGTTGACGAACGCCTCGAGCGCAGCCTGCGTACCGGTTCCGCCGACGACCCAGAAGTAGCCGTCCACCTCGTCCGGGTCGGGCAGCTGCTGGATGTACTGCGAGTAGTCGGTCGTGCCCAGCGGCGGGAACACCCGTGTGGTCACCTCGCCGCCCACACCGCAGAAGTCGGCGATGAAGCCGGCAGCCGAGGTGTGACCGAAGCTGTAGTCGTCCGCGATGACCGCGGCGGTGTCCCACCCGGCCTCGTTGTGCAGCAGGTCACCAAGACCTGCGTTCCAGATGGCACCGTCGCCGTGGAAGCGGAAGTAGTTGGGAGCCTGGACCTCGAGCGTGGGCTCCTGCGAACCGGCGATGCCGGACAGGACCGTCAGCTCAGGGTTCGCCTTGGCGTACTCGGCAACCGCGATGCCCTCATCGCCGGACAGCGGCCCGATGATGACGTTGGCGTTCTGCTGCTCCACCAGCTGGCGGATCTCGCCCAGGATCGTGTCCGGGGTGTCGTCACCACAGCCGATGCCGACCAGCTCGATCGGCGTGCCGTTGACCTCGGCGCCCTCCCAACCCTCAAGTGCGGAGGTGTCGGAGTTCACCGTGGCGCCTGCGTGGTTGGCCATCGCCAACGCGACGCCGGCGACCGTGTCCTCGTGGAAGCCACCGAAGGGGCCCTCGCACTGACCGAGAACACCCAGGCGAACCTCGTTGTCACCCTCGCCGTCGCCCGCATCGGCGGCAGGCGTGCCCTCGTCGGCGGGAGTGGCACCGTCGTCGGCGGGCGGCGTGGTCCCGTCCCCACCGTTACCGCAGGCTGCGGCGATGAGGGCGAAGATCACCAGCAAGCTGGCAAGCAGCCGCTTGCCGTGTTTGGGTCGACTTGTCATCAGCGTGTTCCTTCCATCGTTCGCTCCGCCGGGCGACCGTCGCCCGCTGGCTCGTTTCGTGTCACCGGTCCTGCAACGCGGAACCCGCCTGGGCGGGTTCCCCCGCGGTGGTCGGGGGCTCGATCGACCGCTCGGCGGGTGAGCGTCTGCCCATGCGTCGTCCCCGCGACAGGATCCCGACCAGCCCTTCGGGGGACAGCACCATGATCAGCAGCACCAGCGCTCCGATCACGGTGTTGAACCGTTCCGGCGTGATGCCGATCCGGTCCACCAGCGGCAGCTCTCGCATGTAGATGCTGGCGCCGACGTAGACGAACGCGCCCAGCCAGGCGCCTTCGAAATAGGAGATCCCACCGATCACCGCGACGATCAGCACGATCAACGTCGGTCCGATGGCGATCGACGCGGGGTCGATCTGACCGTTGAACCAGACGTTGAGCAGCCCACCGATGCCCGCGACGAATCCGGCCAGGGTGAATGCCAGGACGCGGTGGAACGGGACGTTGAACCCAAGCGACGCCATCCGGACTGGGTCGTCGCGGACGCCCTGCAGCGCGAGTCCGAAGTTGGTCCGCCCGAGTGCACGGAACACCAGGTAGACGATGCCCGACAGCACGACGGCGGCGTAGTACAGCGTCCGCCGCTCCGCCAGCAGCGGGGGTGGCGAGATGCTCGTCACGCCTCCCGGGCCAGACACGGTGACGACCTGGGCGAAGAAGAAGTAGCCGATGACGGCGTACACCAGCGTCAGCATCAGGAAGTAGATGCCGATGGTGCGGCTGCCCAGCGCGCCCAGGATGAACGCCATGACGGTCGTGACCGCGAGCGCGAACAGCACCGACACCCACGGGTCCCAGCCCAGGTTCAACCCCCGCGCCCCCGCCTCGAGCGAGGCATTGCCGAACATGAAGCCGGCGATGCCGGCGAACAACCACTGTGCCAGCGAGATCATGCCGCCGTAGGACGCCAGGAAGACCAGGCTCGCGGCGATGAGCCCCAGGATCATCACGCGCGTCATGACGTTGTTCACGAAGAACGGTGTGCCGAAGATCGGCAGGATCAGCAGCAAGACGATGACGCCCAGGAAGATGATGGTCCGGGCGTTGACGAGACCGCGCGTGCGGGGCGTGTTGAAGGCGCTCGCGCTCATTCGGTCCCCGGTCGGCCGAACAGCCCGTAGGGCCGAACCGCCAGCACCAGCGCCAGCAGCACGAACGTGAAGATGATGGAGTAGAAGGTGTAGCGGCTCGGCAGGTACGCGGGCGACATCGCCACGACCAGGCCGTACAGCAACGACCCGGCAACCGCGCCTTTGATCGACCCCAGGCCGCCGATGATCACCACGACCAGGGAGTTGAGCAGCCAGGCGCCGTCCGAACCGGTGGCCGCACCCGAGAACGACGCGCCCATCACGCCGCCCATGCCGGCCAGGAACGCCCCCACGAAGAACGTCACGGCGAAGACCAGGCCGATGTTGATGCCCAGGGCCCGGACCATCGGCTCGTCGTCGACACCGGCACGGATGACCATGCCCATGCGCGTCTTCGTCAGCCACAGCCACAACAGCACGCCTACGACGGCCGCCACCGCCAGCATGAACAACCGGCTGGTCGCGTAGCGCTGGCCGAAGATCTCGATGAAGTGGGTGACCGGACCGGGCCACACCATCGTCAGCGCCAACCCGCCGAACATCCGCAGCATCTGGTCGGCGAGCACCACGGAGATCGCCAGCGTGATCAGGGCCTGACGCAGCTCCTGGCCTTGATTCCACCGCAGGAACACCTGGTGGACGATGACACCCACCACCGCGGCGATGAGCGCTCCGACGAGCAGCGGCACCACCCACGCCACCATCGACACCTCGTCGGGCGCGATGTTGCGCGTCTTGCCGACGATGAGCTGCTGCATCCGGATGCCGATGAAGCCCGCCAGCAAGAACAGCGAGCCGTGCGCCATGTTCACCGTCCGCATCAGCCCGAAGATCAGGGTGAAGCCCGAGGCGACGACGAACAGCAATCCCGCGTAGGTCAGCCCGTCGAGCATCGTGATCGCGAACCGCCCTGGCTCGGAGATCGCCGGACCGGCCGGCGTGTTCCGCGCCAGGAACAGCACCCACAGGGCGATGAGCAACAGCGCCAGGCGCACCCCCCAGACGGGGGCACGGCGAAGTGCGCTGGCCCGTCTGGGCTTGACCGCGCCCTCCGGCGCGCGCACTTCTGGCTCGACCACTGTGCTCACGTGCGGCTCCCTCACCCCCGCGACCCGGCCGCCGTACCGTGGCAGAAATCTTTCTCGGATTCAACCCTGTATACAGGTTGACATCCAGCAGTGTGCCTGCGTACCGTCGATCGCCGGGCGCCTCCCGTGCCGTCGACGCATCGCCGTGGCTGCGGGGTATCGGCCCTACGCCCAGAGAGGAATCTGCGTGACCGGAGACAGCGGGAGTGGGGGCGGGTTCGGTCGCACATCCGCCGGTCGGCGGCCGTTCGTGGTCGGCCAGCTCACGCGTGACCTGAGCGCAGTCGTCGGCGCGGAGCACGTGAGCACCGACCCCGAGGAGCTCGCCGGGCAGGCCGCCGACTGGTCATGGATGTCCCAGTTCCTGCGGTACCGGGAACTCCCACTGCCCACCGCCGACGTCGTCGTGCGGCCCGACTCCACCGAGGAGGTGGAGGGCGTCGTGCGCATCGCCTCGGAGTACGGCGCGCCGATCGTCCCGCGCGGCGGCGGCTCGGGGACTCAGGGCGGGACGTTCGCGCTGTACGGCGGCATTGCCGTCGACCTGACCCGGATGAACCGCATCCTCGAGGTCGACGAGTCGAGCCTGTCGGTGACCGTGCAGGCGGGGATCGACGGTTCCGTGCTGGAGAAGGAACTGAGCTCGGTCGGGCTGACGCTGGCCCACTACCCCGGCTCGCACTTCTTCGGCGCCACGATCGGCGGGTCCCTGGCGGCACGCGGTTCCGGTGTCGTGTCGACGAAGTACGGCAAGGCCGAGCAGCTGGCAATGCAGGTCGAGGCGGTCGTGCCTCCCGGCAAGCGGGTTGCCACGTTGCCGGTGCCCAACCACGCGTCGGGCCCCGACCTGATGCAGACGCTCATCGGCTCCGAGGGGACCCTGGGCATCATCACCCAGGCCACCATGCGCCTGGACCCGCTCCCCGAGGGCCGCCGGTTCCTGTCGTATCAGTTCCCCAACGTGGCGGCGGGCATCGAAGCGGCCCGCCTGATCATGACCCGGCGGATCTGGCCGGCCGCGATGCGCCTGTACGACGAGGCGGACAGCGCGAAGCTCACGGCGATGCTGGACCTTGAGCGCGCTGGCGTCCTGCTGATCATCGTGCTCGACGGTGCCGAGGACTTCATGTCCTTGGAGCAGAAGGTCATCGCGGAGATCAGCGAGCGCACCGACGGTCGCGACCTGGGTCCCGGCCCGGCGCAGACCTGGTGGGACGGCAAGTACGAGCCGTTCGCCAAGGGCAACGCGCCGGCGCCGCCCACCATCTTCGGCACCACCGACACGTGCGCGCGCTTCGCCGCTTTGCCGGGGCTGTACGAGGCGAAGAAGCGCACCATCGAAGAGGGCTTCGCGCAGTACGGCGCCCGGTACACCTGCCACTTCTCCCACTGGTACCCCTGGGGCGGGATGCTGTACGACCGGTTCTACGTCGACGACGCCCCCGAGGATCCCGACGAGGCACTGGCGCTGCACGACCGGCTGTGGGATGCCGCCGTCGCGACCTCGCTGGCCAACGGCGGGGTCATCAACGAGCACCACGGGATCGGCCTGAAGCTGGGCCGCTTCATGCGTCCGCAGTACGGGGCGACGTTCGACCTGATGCTCGCGCTGAAGCGCGCCTGGGATCCCGACGGGATCATGAACCCCGGCAAGCTCGGGTTCGGGGCACCCAAGTCTGGTTGGTAACCGGCGACGAAAGAGGGAGCAATGCACCTGTCGATGCACAACTGGATGCGAGCGGAGCCGCTGGAGACGACGCTCGCCCGCCTGGCGAAGTACGGCTACGAGAGCATCGAGATCAGCGGCGAGCCCGAGCAGTACAAGGTCGACGACGTCAAGCCGCTGCTGCAGAAGTACGGACTGCGCTGCTGGGGGTCGGTGACGCTCATGCTGGGGGATCGCAACCTGGTGGCGGGTGACGAGGGCCAGCGTCGCGCGTCGGTGCAGTACACCAAGGACTGCATCGACCTGGTCGCGGGACTGGACGGCGAGGAGATGACGATCGTGCCGGCGACCGTCGGCAAGATCACGCCGGACGCCACCCCCGAGCAGGAGTGGGAGTGGGCGGTCTCGGGCCTGAAGGAGATCTACGAGCACGCGCAGCCGCTCGGCGTGAAGCTGGCCATCGAGCCGCTGAACCGGTTCGAGACCTACTTCATCAACCGCGGCGCGCAGGCGATGGCGCTGGCCGAGGCCGTCGGCGACGACTGCGGCGTCTGCCTGGACGCGTTCCACATCAACATCGAGGAAGCGGACCTGTACCAGGCGATCCGCGACTGCGGGCCCCGGCTGGCCGACTTCCACGCCGCGGACAACAACCGGATGCCGGCAGGCATGGGCGACTACGACTGGGCCAAGGTCGTGGCGACGCTGAAGGAGGTCGGCTACGACGGCGCCCTCACCGCGGAGTTCGTCGCCCCGATCGACCGGACGCCGGCCAACCCGTACCCCAACGCGCTGGACACCAGCCCGGTGGACATCAGCGACGAGCAGCGGAAGTTCATCGAGGACCACGGGTCGTCGATCCTCACCGAGGAGTTCTACGACTGGTTGACCCAGCAGCACGCCGAGCACCTGCTGCCGCTGATCTGATCGATCTGGTGGGACCCCGGGCCGGGCGCCCAGACCCGGCCCGGGGCCTCGCCTCAAGGCCACTGACATGAACGCGACCATCGCCGTCCTGGCGACGCTGGACACCAAGGGCCCCGAGGCCGGCTACATCGCGGAGCGCCTGCGTGACCGGGGGCTGACGCCGCTGGTGATCGACTGCGGCATCCTCGGCGAGCCGCTCGACATCACGCCGGACATCTCCGCCGACGACGTGGCCCGTCACGGTGGCGCGAGCCTGGCCCAGCTGCGGGAGGCGGGCACCCGGGGCCGTGCGGTCGCGGCGATGCGCACCATGCTCGCCGACCTGGTGGGCCAGCTGCATCGTGATGGCAGGATCGCCGGGGGCATCGGCATCGGCGGGGCCGAGGGGGCTGTCATGACGGCCAGCGCGCTGATGCGCCTGCCGGTCGGTGCGCCCAAGGTTGTGATCTCCCCGATTGCTTCCGGCCGGCACGAGTTCGGACCGCTGGTCGGCACCCGGGACATGATGGTCGTGCACTCCGTGGTCGACATCCTCGGCCTGAACGAGATCGCCTGCACGATCTTCGACAACGTCGTCGCGGCCGTCGCCGGCATGGTCGAGCACGGTCGCGGGCCGTCGCACGACGACGACCTGGCGCGCCGCACCGTCGCGGTCACGATGCTGGGCAACACGACGCGTGCCGTCATGGCACTGCGCGACGAGCTGGCCGGGGCCGGTTTCGAGACCATGGTCTTTCACTCCAACGGGGTCGGGGGGCCCGCGATGGAGGAGCTGGCTGCCGAGGGGTACTTCCGGGGGGTCATCGACTACACCACCAACGAGGTGACGGACCCCTTGGTCGGAGGCATCCACGACGGCGGGCCGGACCGGCTCAAGGTGGTCGGCAACCTCGGCCTGCCGCAGGTCGTCGTCCCTGGCTGCATCGACTTCGCCGTGTTCGAGCCATCCCAGATCCCGCCGGCGCTCGCGGATCGCCCCAGCTACGACCACAACCCGGAGTTCCGGCTGATCCGCACGTCCGACGAGGACATGCTGACCATCGCGGGCATCTTCGCCGAGCGCCTGGGCCCCGCGTCCGGCCCTGTGCACGTCGCCGTCCCGACCCAGGGGCTGTCCATCCCCAACGTGCCCGACGGCCCGTTCTGGAACCCCGAGGTGGACAGGGCGTTCCGGGAGCGGCTGCGTTCCCAGCTGCGCGACGACATCCCGATCACCACCCATGAGTTCCACGTCAACGACCCGGAGTTCGGCCGCCTGGTGGCCCGACTCTTCCTCGATCTCATCAAGGAGGGCCCCGCATGACCTCGACGATCGCCCGCAACGTCCCGCACCTGACCGAGGGAGACGAGGAGTTCCGCTCCAAGTTCCGCTCCTGGGCGCTGGCCGACCTGTCCTACGTCGACATCCGCGAGTACCTCGAGCACAAGGACCTGATCCTGGTGCCGATGGCCTCGACCGAGCAGCACGGCCCGCACCTGCCGCTGTACTGCGACACGATCACCGCGATCGAGGTCGCCGCACGGGTGTCCGAGCACATCGGTGTCCTCCACACCCCACCGCTGTGGGCCGGCTACTCACCGCAGCACATGCACGAGCCGGGGCAGGGTCGCGGCACCATCACCCTTCGCGCCAGCACGCTGCTGAACCTCATGTACGACGTCGCTCGCAGCGTCATCCACCACGGGTTCAACCGGGTCATCTTCATCAGCGGTCACGGCTCCAACAAGAAGGTCGTGGACCCGGTGCTGCGCCGGCTGCGGTACGAGACCGGCGCGCTCGTGGGCTACGTCGAGCCGTACATGGAGCGCTACACCGGCATCCTCGAAGGCCTCATGGAGAACCCTCCGGAGGAGACGCCCGGCTGGCACTCCAGCGAGCTGGAGACCTCCCAGTGCCTGTCGTGGAACGCCGACCTGGTGCGCATGGAGCGCGCCGAGGACACCCGCGCCCGCGTCCCGGAGTTCCTGCCCGAGTCGTTCCGCAAGACCGATGGGGCACCGGACGTGGAGTTCGAGGGCTACAAGTACTTCTCGTTCCCCATGGACCACCACGAGTTCATCGACTCGGGCACCATCGGCAACCCGCTGCGCGCCACCAAGGAGAAGGGTGACGAGGCGTTCCGCCGCTACGGCGAGCACGTCGCCAAGGGCGTCCTCGAGCTACTGCAGGTGCCCGTGAAGGTCCACACCCGGGAGTTCGTGGATCGGGTCATGTGATGCTCGAGGCATCGACGGGCGAGGGCCCGACGTCGTCGATGGTCGACGACGTCTACGACGCCCTGCTCAAGGCGATCGCCGAGGCGCAGCTGGCCGCCGGCACCCCGCTGTCGCAGAACAAGCTCGCGGCCAGGATGGGTGTGAGCCGGACACCCGTCCGCGAAGCGCTGCTCCGGCTGGAACGCGACGGCCTGGTGCAGCGGCTGCCTGACACCGGGTTCGTCGTCGCCAGCATCACGCCCGAGGAGGCCAACGAGGCGTGCGACCTGCTCGCGGTGCTGGACACGTACGTGTACACCCGCGCCGCCCGGGCGCTGACCAAGGACCAGATCGACGACCTGCTCGTGCTCGCGACCAGCCTGGTGCAAAGCGCTGAGGCGGGGGACGCCGAGGCATGGCGCAACGCCGACCGGCGGTACCACGCCATGGTGATGTCCGCCGCTGCGAACCGGTTCGTCGCGGAGTACCTCGAGCAGACCCGCCGGCGGGTGCAGCGGTTTTGGATGTCCACCCCGGACTTCGGCGGCCGCCTGCGCATCTGCTCTCAGGACCACGTGGCGCTGGCGCAGGCGATGGCCGATCGGGACGAGACGGTCCTGACCGAGACGGTGCGGGGCCACATCGAGCGGCTGCGTGCCAGCGTGCTCGCCCGCCTGGAGAGCGCGCGTCCGCTGCTTCCGGGTCCTGACCCGCTGTCAGCCATGAGGCCCCTGCGTGCCCCGGCGGCTGCGCCGGACGGCTACTGACGACGCGATGACCGAGCGCCCCCGAGTTGCGCTGTTCGTCACCTGCCTGGCGGACACGCTGTACCCGAACGTGGGGCGCGCCACGGTGACGGTGCTCGAACGCGCCGGCTGCGAAGTGGCGTTCCCTTCTGCGCAGACCTGTTGCGGACAGGCGCACATCAACACGGGCTACCTACGCGACGCGGTGCCGCTGGTGCGCCACTTCGTCGACACCTTCTCCGGCTATGACGCCGTGGTCGCACCGTCTGGGTCCTGTGTGGGCGCGGTACGCCATCAGTACGCGATGGTTGCGGCCCGCTCCGGCGATCGCAGGCTGGAGCGGCGGTGCCGCGACCTGGCGGAGCGCACCTTCGAGCTGTCGGAGTACTTGGTCGACGTGGCGGAGGTGACCGACGTGGGAGCGACCTACCCGCACACGGTCACCTATCACCCGACCTGCCACTCGCTGCGCGTGCTCGGCGTGGGCGAGAAACCGCTCACGTTGCTGCGCCACGTGCGCGGCCTGCGCCTGATCCCGCTGCCCAACGCCGACCACTGCTGCGGGTTCGGTGGCACCTTCGCCGTGAAGAACGCCGACACCTCGGTCGCCATGTTGACCGACAAGATGACCGACGTGCTCGCCACCGGCGCGGAGGTGTGCTCGGCCTCGGACAGCTCGTGCCTGATGCACATCGGCGGTGGGCTGTCCCGGCTGCGCGCCGGGGTGCGCACCGTGCACCTGGCCGAGATCCTCGCCTCGACACAGGATGCGGCACCGTGATCCCCCGGGGACGGACGCCCCTACCCATCCTCGCCCCCCGCGGCGTGGGGATGCTGCGAGGCGACCAGCCGTTCCCGCAGGCCGCCCGAGACGCGCTGGCCGACCCGCAGCTGCGCCGCAACCTCGGTCACGCGACGTCGACCATTCGCGGCAAGCGCGCGGCGGTCGTCGACGAGGTGGCGGACTGGGAGGAGCTGCGCGAGGCGGGGCGCGCGATCAAGGCCGCGACGATGGCGCGTCTCGACGAACACCTCGTCCTCCTCGAGGAGCGGGTGACCGCCGCCGGCGGCACGGTTCACTGGGCAGCCGACGCCACGGAGGCCAACACGATCGTCACCCGCCTGGTGCGCCAGACCGGCCACCAGGAGGTGGTCAAGGTCAAGTCGATGGCAACGCAGGAGATCGGGTTGAACGAGGCGCTGGCCGAGGCCGGCATCTCGGCCTACGAGACCGACCTCGCCGAGCTGATCGTGCAGCTGGGCGACGACCTGCCGTCGCACATTCTCGTGCCGGCGATCCACCGCAACCGCTCGGAGATCCGTGATCTGTTCCGCCGCACCATCCCGGAGGCCGCTGCCGACCTGAGCGACGATCCTGGGGCGCTCGCCGCGACCGCGCGCCGGCATCTGCGTGAGCGCTTCCTGTCCGCGAAGGTCGCCGTCTCGGGCGCGAACTTCGCCGTCGCAGAGACAGGGACCCTGTGCGTCGTCGAGTCCGAAGGCAACGGCCGGATGTGTCTGACCCTGCCGGACACGCTCATCACCGTGATGGGCATCGAGAAGGTGGTCCCCACCTGGCGGGACCTGGAGGTGTTCCTGCAGCTGCTGCCGCGGTCCTCGACGGGTGAGCGGATGAACCCGTACACGTCGCTGTGGACCGGCGTGCACCCCGGGGACGGCCCGCAGGCGGTGCACCTGGTGCTGCTCGACAACGGTCGCACCTCGGTGCTGGCCGACGAGGCAGGCCGCGACGCACTGCACTGCATCCGCTGCTCGGCGTGCCTCAACGTGTGCCCCGTCTACGAGCGCACGGGGGGCCACGCCTACGGCTCGGTGTACCCGGGCCCCATCGGCGCGATCCTGTCGCCGCAGCTCACCGGGGTGGAGGACAACGCGTCGCTGCCATATGCGTCGACGCTGTGCGGTGCCTGCTACGACGTCTGCCCGGTCAAGATCGACATCCCGTCGATCCTGGTCCACCTCCGCGCCGAGCATGTCGAGGCGGCCGGGCGGCGCACCCCCGAGGCGGTGGCGATGGCGGCGGCCGCATGGACGATGGCCGCCCCACACCGATGGCGTCGCGCCCAGGCGGTAGCCCGTCTCGGGCGGCTCCTGGGCCGCCGGCGCGACCGGCAGCAGAACCGGATCCGCTCCCTGCCGGCCCCACTGTCGGCGTGGACCAGTGCCCGCGACGCCCCGCGGCCGCCGGCCGCAACCTTCCGCCAGTGGTGGCAGCGCGAGCGGGGCGGGTCATCGTGACCGCCCGGCAGGCGATGCTCGATCGCATCCGGGCGGCGCTGGGCACGCTGCCTCCCCCGCAGGAGGTGCCACGCAGCTACCGCACCACGGGCAGCGCCGACGCCACCACTACGGTGGCTCGCTTCGTCGAACGGGTCGGTGAGTACCGCGCAGATGTCCGCGAGGTCAGCCAGACCGCGTTGCCCGAAGCGCTCGCCGGTCTCCTCGCCGGGACGGCGCGGCTGCTGATCCCCCCCGGTCTGCCACCGGGCTGGCTGACGGAACTCGGAGCGACGATCGACGTCGTGGTTGACGACGGGCTGCTGGGGCCGCGGGAACTTGACGGCTTCGACGCCGTGGTGACCGGCTGCGCCGTCGGCATCGCCGACACCGGAACGATCATTCTGGACGCCGGCGAGGACCAGGGCCGCCGCGCGATCACCCTCGTCCCCGATCGTCACGTCTGTGTGGTCCGCGCCGATCAGGTCGTCGAGACGGTCCCCGAGGGCCTGTCGCGCGTCGACCCGGCCCGCCCGCTGACCCTCGTGAGCGGCCCGTCGGCAACCAGCGACATCGAGCTGAACCGGGTCGAGGGCGTACACGGGCCGCGGGTGCTCGACGTCATCGTCGTCAGGCCGTAGCCGACCACCGCCAGGTCGTCGTCGCGATCAGCTGCTCACCGGGTTGCAGCGTGACCAGCCCCGTGTCGAGTCCGTGGAGGTTGACGGCATCAGGCCATGCCGTTTGCGGCTCGACACACACACCCTCGGGCGGGGTGTTCACCTGCACCGCGGCGACGGTGTGCCCGAATTCGGCCGACAGCCGCAGGTCGGGCCAGGACAGGACTGCCGGGGGCCGCGGTCGGAGGTACGTGTGGTCCAGACGTCGATCACCCAGGGCCGCCGGCGCGCGGAGGTCGGTGGTGCCGTCGACCAGGGCAGTCGCCCCGGTGGGGACCTGCTCGCCGTCGACCACCAGGTGCGCAGCTGCGTCGACCGTGAGGACGATGTCACCGGCGTCAGGGCGGCGGAACCAGGGGTGCCAGCCAACTGCCGCCGGCATCGCTGCGGCACCTGCGGCCAACCGGATCTGCAGCGCCAGGTGGTCCGGGCCTAGCGCCACCTCGTGGACGACCTGTAGCCCGGTGAACGGCCAAGGGGCGTCCTCCGGGACGCACGCCAGGCTCGCCTCCGCCGGCGTCGTTCCCAGGACGCGCCATGCGCGGTCGGTCACCAGGCCGTGGATCGCGTGGGCTCCGAAGTTGGCCGCCAGCCGCACCGCGCGACCGTTCCACCCAAAGCGGGCGTTGCGCACTCTGCCGACCCACGGTGCCATGACGTAGCAGCCCCACCGCAGCTCGGGGTTGGCCTGGTCGGCGGGTGGCGCGGTGACCAGCCGTTCTTCACCGGCGACCACGAGTGACGCGAGCCGTCCGCCCTCATCCGGTGCGATCTCGACGTGGTTGCCGGCCGACTCCAGCCGGACACGCCGAGGGGTCACGACGGCTCCGAGACTGGTCGCAGCACCATCACGGCGATGTCGTCGCGGGCGGTTCCCCGTTGGAACCGGACGACATCGTCCACGACGTGCCGAGCGAGCCGGGCGGCGGGCATGCCTGAGCTGCGCTCGAGCAGAGCCATCAGCCGGTGCTCACCGTAGTACTCGTCGTCCCGGCGTCCCTCGGTGACCCCGTCGGTGAACAGGCACAGCGCCTCGCCTGCGGTCACGGTCAACTGGGCCTCAGGCAACACCGGGTGGTCCAGCACGCCGAGAAGATCACCGCTGACGTCGACGGCGCGCGCGGCGCCGTCGACCAGGATGGGGGGAGCGTGCCCCGCAGCCGCCAACGTGACGGAGACAGCGCCGGGTTCCCGGACCAGCAGCCGCGCGTAGACCACGGTGCAGAAGCGGCTTTCCCCACTCCGGCGCAGCGCCTCGTTCAGCGTGGTGAGCGCACCCGCCGGTGACCGTGTCGACATGGCGGCGGCGCGCAGGGTGTGTCGGGCAAGGGCGGTGACCCGCGCCGCCTCCACACCCTTGCCCTGCACGTCGCCCAGAACGGCGACCCACTCACCGTCACCGGTCTCGAAGACGTCGAAGAAGTCCCCGCCGACCAGGTCACCCCCGCCAGCGGGGCGGAAGGCGGCGCCGACGTCGAGTCCCGGTACCGCCGGGGGCTCCGGAGGCAGGAAGCTGTCCTGCAGTGTTCGTGCGAGCTCACGTGCGCGCGCCTCGGACTCCTCGGCTTGCTGGCGCGCGCGCAGCAGCTCCCGCTCGTAGGCGCGCCGCTGCCGGGCGTCGAACACCGTGGTCCGCATGAAGGCCAGCGCACCGCGGCGATCGGTCGTCGCCTTGGTGTTGACCAGGACCGGGAGACGGCCGCCGTCCGGGCGGACGATCTCCACCGCGATCTCCTGCACTCCTTGCTGCATCCGCACCAGCGGGGCGTAGTGCGTCTCGTAGAAGATCCGGTCGCCCACGGCCAGCAGCGACTGGAAGGTCCGCTTGCCCACCAGGGCAGCACGGTCGTAGCCGGTCAGCGTGAGGAACGTTGCGTTGACCTTGGCGATGGTGCCGTCCGGCAGTGTCGACAGGTAGCCGCAGGGAGCGTTCTCGTACAGGTCCTCCGCGCTGTCGTCGAGCAGGCGGGCGAACTCGTCATCGCCGGTCTCGGTGGACACCGCGCTACACGAACGCCCGAATGGCGGCGATCGTCTCGTCAGGCGCGCTGAGGTTGGGACAGTGCCCTGTCGCCCGCAGATGGACCAGGCGGCTACCAGCGATGCGCTGGTGCACGTAGTGTCCGACGGCCTCCGGCGCGATGGCGTCGTCGGAGCACTGCAGCACCAGTGTCGGTGTGGTGACCCGTGCCAGGTCCTCGCGGTTGTCCGACGCGAACGTCACCTGGGCGAACTGCCGTGCGATGTCGGGGTCGGTGCGGCAGAAGCTGTTCGTCAGCTCCTCACCCAGCTCCGGCCGATCGGGATTGCCCACGATCACCGGCGCCATCGCGCTGGACCAGCCGAGGTAGTTGCTGGCCAGCGACTCGAGCAGCCCCTCGATGTCCTCCGCGCTGAACCCGCCGACGTAGTCGGCGTCGTCGATGTAGCGCGGCGACGGCCCAACCAGCACCAGCTTGTCGAACAGCTCGGGCCGCCTGCCTGTGGCGATGACCCCCATCATCGCGGCGACGGAGTGCCCGACGTAGATCACGTCGCGCAGATCCAGCTCCTCGCAGATCTCGATGATGTCGTCGGCGTAGCCGTCCAGGCTGGCGTACTTCTGTGGCGAGTATGCGCTCAGGTCTGAGCGACCCGCTCCGACGTGGTCGAACAGCACCACACGGTGCGATTCGGCGAACGCCGGCGCGACGTAGCGCCACATGTTCTGGTCACAGCCGAAGCCGTGAGCGAACAGCATCGGCTGCCCCGACCCCGTCTCGGTCACGTGGTTTCTGTCGATGACCCCCATACAGAGACGATAACCTCGACATCTGCCACGGGCGGGTCCGCCGCCTCTTTGACCGAGTCCACCGAACCGGGCAGCACGACATGACGCCAACGTTCTCGCTGACGCCGGAGCAAGTCGACGTCGCGTATCACGCGCTCCGCTACTACTCCTCGGAGCTGCTCGACGCCTTCGTCAGCGACGACGACTCCCCCATGCTCGACGAGGCGGCGGCCGCACAGCAGCTCGCCGACCGCCTGCAGCTGTGGCTCGTGGCGAACCACCAGTCCCTGATGCGCGACACCGGCTGATCGGGCGGGCGGGTCCATGGCCACGGGCGATCTCCACCACGCACGGGAGGCGTTCGGACGCCGGGACTGGATCGCCGCGCGGGCCGCGTTCAAAGACGCAGACGGCCTCACCGCCGATGACGTCTACGCCATGGCGACGTGCGCATGGTGGTTGGGCGAGCTCGACGACGCCCTGCCGCTGATGCAGCAGGCGTACGCCCTGCACGTGGAATCAGGCGACGCGGAGGCGGCCGCCATGGTCGCACTGGACCTCGGCTACACGCTGACCATCAGGGGTGACGAGGCACTCGGCTCCGGCTGGATCCGCCGCGCGATGAACCAGGTCGAGCACCAGCCGGAGGGGCCGGTCCACGGGTACCTGGTGTACCTCGACTTCGAGGAGGCGCTGGCCACGTCGGCGTTCGACGACGCGATGGCCGCCGCCCGCCGCCTGCGGTCCATGGGCGGGCGTTTTGCAGACCCGACGTTGAACGCGCTGGGCGCGCTGGCGGAGGGCCGCATCCGTGTCAAGCAGGGTGACGTGGCCGCAGGCATGGCCCTGCTGGACGAGGCCATGGTGGCTGCGGTGGCGGACGACCTGGACCCGGGCTGGGCGGGCAACATCTACTGCCACCTGATGGTGGCGTGCGTGGAGATCGCCGACCTGCGCCGGGCCCAGGAGTGGACCGAGGCCACCGCCGCGTGGTGCGAGGGCATGCCCGGGGCGGGACCGTTCCTGGGGATCTGTCGGCTGCACCGCGCGCAGATTCTGTCGCTCAGCGGTGCTTGGCGACAGGCCGAGCGCGAAGTCGCCCGCGTCTGCGACGAGCTGGCCCACTTCGACGTCGCCGTCGTGGCGGCGGCGCACTACGAGCGGGGCGAGATCCTGCGCCGGCGCGGTGACGTGGAGCAGGCCGAGCAGGCGTACCAGCAGGCGCACCGGATGGGCCACGACCCGCAACCCGGGCGTGCCCTGCTCCGCGTGCTGGCCGGACACCCCGCCGCCGGCCTGGCGTCGATCCGCTCAGCGTTGGAGATGGCGGGTCACGACGCCACCGCCCGCGCCGCGCTGCTGCCGGCGGCGGTCGAGATCGCGCTGGCGAGCGGCGACGCGCCGCGTGCGCGGTCGTACGCCGACGAGATGACCGCGATCGCCGGCCGCTACCGCACCGGAGGGTTCACCGCGGCGGCAGAGCACTGTCGCGGCCAGGTCCAGCTGCACGACGGCGATGCCGCCGGCGCGCTCACCCCGCTGAAGGTGGCGCTGGCCGCCTGGCAGGAGGTTGACGCGCGCTACGAAGCCGCGCGGGTCCGGTTGCTGCTGGCCGACGCCTACCACGCGCTGGGCGACCAGGACTCCGCAGACTTAGAACGCCGGGCCGCCGAGGACGAGCTGACCCGGCTGGGGGCGGTGGTCCCCCCGACCGTGCCCGCGCCCCGCATGCGGCGCTTCGACGGCTTGACCGAACGTGAGGGCGAGGTGCTGGAGCTGGTCGCGGCGGGGAAGACCAACCAGCAGATCGCCGAGGCGTTGGTGCTGAGCGTCCGCACTGTCGAACGCCACCTTTCGACGGTCTACGACAAGCTGGGGGTGCACGGCCGCAGCGCGCGGGCTGCAGCGGTCAGCTATGCCCTGCAGGCGGGGGGCGCCGCCGGACGCTGACGCGGGCGTCGCGAGTTGCGTATGCGATTACGTGCCAGCACCCATGTCGGGGCGGTTCCTGCGGCCTACGTTCGCCTCCTCGCGTGTGGCCGGTCGCCCAGGCCTCCGGCGGCACGCGAGACCGCAGAGCAAAGGACCCGTGATGACCGCCATCGTCCTGACCAGAACAGAACCGACCAGGGACGTCGTCTACGCGACGTTGGTCACCGCGTTCACGTCCGACCCCATCATCCGTTGGCTGTACCCCGATCCGCAGCGCTACCTGCAGTGGTTCCCTCGCCTGCTTGATCTGGCTGGTGGGACCGCGTTCACCACCGCCAGCGCCGACCATCAGCCAGGCGGCGCCGCCCTGTGGGTAAGCCCCGGCACCGAGACGCCCGAAGAACCCCTCGTGCAGCTGTTCACCGCCAGCATCGACCCACGGCGGCACGAGGCGGTCTTCGGCTTTTTCGCCCAAGTCCTCGAGCACCATCCGGACCAGCCGCACTGGTACCTGCCGTTCATCGGTGTGGAGCCAAACCGCCAGGGCCATGGGCTCGGCACGGCGATCCTGCGCACCGGCCTCCAGCGCTGTGACGACGCGGCGACGCCTGCCTACCTGGAGGCGAGCAGCCCGCGCAACCGCCGCCTGTACGAGCAGCACGGTTTCATCGCGGCGGCGGAGATCCAGTCGGGGGACTCACCGCCGCTGTGGCCGATGTGGCGGGCGGCGACACGACAGGAGGAAGGGACATGACCACCACCGCCCAGAACCCGGCGCAGGCCTACCAGCAGTACTACGGGCCGGCGATCTTCGAACCGCTCAGCGCCCAGGTCATCCCGCTGGCGAGCATCCAGCCCGGCGACGCGGTCCTCGACATTGCCTGCGGCACTGGCATCCTGACCCGCCACGCGGCGGTATGGGCCGGCCCGACGGGCCGCGTCGTCGGGGTGGACGTGAACCCGGCCATGATCGAGGTGGCACGCACACACCCCTCGCCCGTCACACCCTCGATCACCTACGAGGCCGGCGACGCAACCGCGCTCACCTTTCCCGATGACGCGTTCGACGTCGTCCTGTGCCAGCAGGGCCTGCAGTTCTTCGACGACCGGCCCGCGGCCCTTGAGGGCATCCGGCGTGTCGCACGGCCCGGGGCCCGCGTCGTGCTGGCGGTGTGGAAGGGCCTGGACCATCACCCGCTGTTCCGGGCACTGGCAGAAGCGGAGCAGCCGCACCTGGCAGCGGTTGGCGCGGGCGTGACCTGGGATGATCTCGTCGCCCCGTTCTCCCTCGGGGACGCCGACGCCGTGCGTGACGTCTTCACATCGAACGGCCTGCACCAGGTGGAGCTGTTCGACCGGTCGATCGAGGCGCGTTTTGCCGACGCCGACCGGTTCGTCGAACGGCTCGAGTTCGCCTACGCCGCGGTCGTCCCGCTGTTCACGGAGAACCCCGATGCCTTCGCCGCCTACCTGACCGCGATTGGCGAGGACACCCGGGAGGTGGTGGCGGGATACCGGCAGGGAGACGAGGTGGTCGTGCCGATGCACGCCACGATCGCCGTGGCCACCGCCTAGGGTCGGAACAGCACCTTGATGGCGCCGTCCTCCTTCTTCTGGAACATCTCGTAGGCGGCCGGCGCATCGCGGAGCGGGACGATGTGCGTGTGGAACGACTCGACACCGAGCGGGTCGGCGTCGTCGCTGACGAGCGGCACGATGTCGTCCACCCACGCCTTGACGTTGGCCTGTCCCATCCGCAGCTGCACCTGCTTGTCGAACATCGTCATCATCGGCAGCGGATCGGCCTCACCGCCGTAGACACCGCTGAGCGAGATCGTGCCGCCGCGGCGCACGACGTCGACGGCCGCCTTCAGCGCACCGAGTCGGTCCACGCCGGCGGCCTTGAACATGGCCGCCGCCAGCGGGTCGGGCATGAAGGACGTGACCTGGTGCGCCGCCTTGGCCACCGGTGAACCGTGCGCCTCCATCCCCACGGCGTCGATGACCGCATCCGCACCACGGCCGTCGGTCAGGTCCCTGACCTGCTCGCCGACCGCGTCGCTGTACTCCACGGTCTCCACGCCGTCCCAGGCGCCCGAGCGCTTGAGACGCTCGGGCTCGATGTCCACCCCGATGACCCGGTGGCCCCGGTGGGCGGCAACCCTCGATGCCATCTCGCCGATGGGCCCCAAGCCCAGAACGGCGAGCGTGCCGCCGTCCTCGACGTCTGCGTACTCCACCGCCTGCCAGGCCGTGGGCAGCACGTCCGACAGATACACGAAGCGCTCGTCCGGGGGGCCGTGCGGCACCTTGATCTGCGTGAAGTTGGCATGTGGCACCCGCAGGTACTCCGCCTGACCGCCGGGGACCTGCCCGTACAGCTTGGTGTAGCCGAACAGGTTGGCCCCCATACCGTGCTCGCGGGTCTGGGTTGTCTCGCACTGCGTGTACAGCCTGCGGTCACACATGAAGCAGCTGCCGCAGGAGATCTGGAACGGGATCACCACGCGGTCGCCGGCAGTGATCTCCGTCACGTCGGGACCGACCGCCTCCACCACACCCATGGGCTCGTGACCAAGGATGTCGCCGGCGTCCAGGAACGGCCCCATGACCTCGTACAGATGCAGGTCCGAGCCGCACAGACCCGTCGTGGTGATGCGCACGATCGCATCGGTCGGCTCTTGGATGACGGGGTCGGGAACCTCCTCGACGCTGATGCTGCGCTTGCCCTGCCAGGTGACGGCTCGCATGGAGATCCACTTTCGTCGGCTGCTCCGACGGACTACCCCGGGCGCGCGTCGGTTAACGCGAGGAGTCAGCGGCGCGGGTCGACGTGGACCTTCGGCGCCGGCCCCCATGCGGCCGGCCGCTCCCCGCGCAGCACGGCGGACACGCCGTCCAGACCGACGGTCGTCGCCAGCAGCGGCCGTGGATCCACCGCCCCGGAGCCGTACAGCTCGATCGTGCCGGCAAGTCCGGGCGAGCCGGACAGGATGCCGACCGCGGTCACGTCCTTGAAGGCTAGGGTGCGGGTGTCCAGCATGCTCGGCTGCCCGGCCAGACCGACGTAGACGACCCGCCTGCCAGGCTCGACGAGCTCGGCGGCGAGGGCCGGCAGGTGGGGCGCGTTGGACGCGTCCACCACGGCGTCGAAGGCCAGCGCCGGCAGGTCCTCGCGGGTCCACGCGTGGTCAAAGCCGACGGCGCGGGCGAACGCGACGGCCTCTGGCCGCCGGGCGAGCAGGTGCACCTCGATGCCGCGGGCCGCGGCGATCATCGCCACCAGCAAACCGATCGTGCCGGTGCCCAGCACGAGCATCCGCTCCCCCGGCGCCAGCGCGGCGGCATCGACCGAGCGCAGTGCGTTGGCGCCGGGTTCGATCAGCGCCCCCGCCGCCGCGTCGACCGGGTCGGGGACACGGTGCAACGCGGTGACCGGCACGGGCAGCTGCTCGGCGAGCGCCCCCGGCCATCCGTTGCGGATGCCGATCTCGTAGCGGTCCTCACACAGGTGCTGCCGTCCGCTTGTGCAGCGCTGGCAGTGCCCGCATCCGAGCATCGTGTCGCCGGTGACCCGTTGCCCGACCCAGCTGGCATCCACGCCGTCCCCGACCGAGGACACGGTGCCGACCCACTCGTGCCCGATGCGGATGGGGTACGCCGCCTGGCCGGTGTGCAGGTAGGCCATCTCGCCGGTGAAGAACTCGGCGTCGGTGCCGCACACCCCGGCGCGCTCGACGTCGACGACGGCCTGTCCAGGTGCCGCCGTGGGCGGTGCGACCTCCTGCACCTCGCCGCACTGCGGGGCGGTGATGACGAATGCGCGCATCAGCGGCCTCCGGTGTGCACGGCCGTCACCCCGCGAAGGGCGTGAGTGGAACACCGCGCCCCGCGCCGGCGACGACGAACAGCCGCCCGGCCAGGGGCTCCTGCTCAGCCCGCTCGTCGTCGAAGTCCTCGCGCGCCGTGGTGATGTACAGGTCGGTCAGATCGTCGCCGCCGAACATCGGGGCGGTCACCTGGCCCGCGGGTACAGGGACGGTGTCGATCCTGTTGCCGGCGTCGTCGAAGCGCGCGACGGCGCCACCTTCGTGCAACGCCACCCACACGGCGCCGCCCGCATCCAGGACCAGCCCGTCAGGGACAGCGGGGCCGTCGATGTCGGCGAACCACCGGCGATCGTTGGGCAAGCCGTCGTCGTCGAGGTCCCACACGTCGACGCTCCCCGTCACGGTGTCGACGTAGTACATGCGCCGGCGACCCGCGTCGAACGCGATGCCGTTAGAGATGCCGACGCCGTCCGCGACCACGGTGACCGCCCCGTCGGGGTCGATGCGGCACAGCCGCCCCTCGCGACCCTGGCCGTCACGCCGCATCGTGCCGACGTACAGCCGCCCCTGCGGGTCGCAGGTGCCGTCGTTGCAGCGGTGCTCAGGGTCGTCGGACAACCGCGCCAGCGTCCGTTCGCTGCCGTCGTCGTCGCGGAGGACGATGGCGGACCCGACGGCCAACACCAGTCCACCACCGGCGCGTGGGAGCACCAGCGACACCGTGTCGGGCAGGGACTCGCTGCTGACTTCGCCTGTGGACGGGAGCAGCGCGTGGTGGCGCCGGCCCACGATGTCCACCCAGTGCAGCCGGCCGCCGAACCACCGCGGCCCCTCCCCGAGCACGGCCTGCACGTCGGTCACCGGCACCGCTGATGGCATCACGCTCACCCCGCTTTCAGGCGGCGGTTAGGCCGCCGTCGAGGACCAGGACCGTGCCCGTCGCGAACTCGGCCGCGTCGCTGGCCAGGTAGCCGATGGCCTGTGCGACCTCCTCAGGCCGGCCCAGCCGCCCCACCGGCTGCCGGGCCGTCAGCGCGGCGCGCGCCTGCTCGGGATCGTCGGCCTGGTCCAGCAGGCGCCCCACCCACGGCGAGTCGATCGTTCCGGGGCACACGCACGAGCAGCGCACCCCCGTACCGGCGTACTGCACCGCGACCTGGCGCGTGAAGGCGATCACCGCGCCCTTGCTCGCGCAGTACGCCGCCCGGTCCTTCAGGCCAACCAGACCCGCCACCGAAGCGGTGTTCACGATCACCCCGGCGCCGCGGTCGAGCATCGACGGAAGCACCTGCTGCGTGCACAAGAACACCCCCCGCGCGTTGACCGCAAAGACCCGGTCCCATTCCTCGAGGCTGCTGCCCACCGCATCCGTCGTCGATCCGATGCCGGCGTTGTTGCACAGCACGTCCACCCGCCCCGTCGCGTCCAGTGCCTGCTCGACGAAGGCCGTCACCGACTCAGGCTCGCTGACGTCCAGCTGCACCGGGTGGGCGCCGTCGGGCACCCCCGACGGGTCGAGGTCGCCGGCGAAGACCCGGTCACCCTGCTCGAGGAACAGCCGCACCGCCGCCGCCCCGATCCCCGATCCCCCACCGGTGACGAGCACGGTCCTGGGTCCTGCTGCCATCACCGCTCCTGACGCCTCGTTGACAGGGGGTCAATACTGCCGCACAAACGCCGACAGACGACCAGGAGGTACCGCCATGCCTCGCCCGATCACGCTGTTCACCGGCCAGTGGGCCGACCTGCCCTTTGAGGAGATGTGCCGCCTCGCCTCGGAATGGGGCTACGACGGTCTCGAGATCGCCTGCTGGGGCGATCACTTCGAGGTCGACAAAGCGCTGTCCGACGACGGCTACATCGACGGCCGCCGCGAGATCTTGTCCAAGTACAACCTCGACGTGTACGCCATCAGCAACCACCTGGTCGGTCAGGCCGTGTGCGACCACCCGATCGACGAGCGGCACAAGGGCATCCTCCCCGGCCGGATCTGGGGTGATGGTGAGCCCGAGGGGGTCCGACAGCGCGCCGCCGAGGAGATGAAGGACACCGCACGGGCCGCCGCCAAGCTGGGCGTGGACACCGTGATCGGCTTCACCGGATCCAGCATCTGGCACTTCGTGGCGATGTTCCCACCCGTCCCCGAGCACATGATCGAGGCGGGGTATCAGGACTTCGCCGACCGGTGGAACCCGATCCTGGACGTGTTCGACGAGGTCGGCGTCCGGTTCGCCCACGAGGTGCACCCCAGCGAGATCGCCTACGACTACTGGACGACCGTCAAGACGATGGAGGCGATCGGCCACCGCCCCGCCTTCGGCTTGAACTTCGACCCCAGCCACTTCGTGTGGCAGGACCTGGATCCGGTCGGCTTCCTGTGGGACTTCAAGGACCGGATCTACCACGTGGACTGCAAGGAGTCGGTCAAGCAGTTCAACGGCCGCAACGGGCGTCTCGGGTCGCACCTGCCGTGGGGCGACCCGCGCCGCGGCTGGGACTTCGTGTCCACCGGCCACGGCGACGTGCCGTGGGAGGCGTGCTTCCGGATGCTCAACGCGATCGGCTACGACGGGCCGATCTCGGTGGAGTGGGAGGACGCCGGCATGAACCGCCTCATCGGCGGCCCCGAGGCGTTGGAGTTCATCCGCAAGATGGTCCAGATCGAGCCGTCCGAGGCCTCGTTCGACGCCGCGTTCAGCTCCGGGGACTGACGCGCTGCCTCCCGCAGGTCCGGGCCGCCGCTACGGCGTGGCCCGGACCTGTTGGCGCTGGCGGCCGAGCCCGTCGATCCCCAGCTCCATGACGTCGCCATCACGCAGGTAGACCGGCGGGTCGTGGCCCATGCCCACCCCCGGCGGCGTGCCGGTGTTGATCAGATCGCCGGGCTCCAGCGTCACGAACTGGCTGATGTAGTGGATGAGGAACGCCGGCCGGAACAGCATGGTGGCGGTGCTCCCGTCCTGGCGTCGTTCGCCGTTGACGTCCAGCCACATCGGCAGGTTGTGGACGTCGTCGATCTCGTCGGGGGTTGCCAGCCACGGGCCGCAGGGGTTGAAGGTGGGAGCGGACTTCCCCTTGACCCACTGGCCGCCCCGCTCGATCTGGAACTCCCGCTCGCTGACATCGTTGACGAGCACGTAGCCGGCGATCGCCTCGCGGGCGGCATCCTCGTCTTGCAGGTAGCTGGCCCGCCGGCCGACGACGACCCCCAGCTCGACCTCCCAGTCGGTCTTGGTCGACCGGCGCGGGATGAGCACGTCGTCGTCTGGGCCGACGAGGGTGTTCGGCGCCTTGTTGAACAGGATCGGCTCGTCAGGGACGGCCTGACCGGTCTCCGCAGCGTGGTCGGTGTAGTTCAGCCCGATGCACAGGATCTGATGGGGACGGGCGATGGGCGCACCGATGCGTTGGCCCGCGACCTCCTTGACCTCACCGTCTTCCGTCCGACGGTGGACCACGTCGCGGAGCCGCTCGACGCCACCATCGGCGAAGAACCGACCGTCGAAGTCCTCGACGACGTCGGAGACATCGACGTACCGTTCCTCGTCGACGCGGACGGCGGGACGTTCGGCGCCGGCGGCGCCCACTCGCATCAGCAGCACGGTGCCTCCATGACCTGCGGTGGGCCGGGCACCCCAGCAGGCGAATCGACGGGGGAGGCAGACTAGACGCTTGGCAGACTGGTGGAGGTCATGACGCAGCGGCGCACGCAGCAGTGGTACGGCGGGTCCGACCGCAACGCGTACATCCACCGTGCGTGGATGCGCCGGGGAATTCCCGCGCACGCCTTCGACGGGCGGCCGCACATCGCGATCGCGAACACCGCCTCGGACCTCACGCCGTGCAACGCCCACCTGACGCGGGTGGCGGCGAGCGTCAAGCAGGGCATCTGGGAGGCGGGCGGTGTCCCCCTCGAGCTGCCGATGGTGTCCCTCGGCGAGAACCAGGTGCGGCCCACGGCCATGCTGTGGCGGAACATGGCGGCGATGGCGGCCGAGGAGCTGCTGCGGGCGAATCCCATCGACGGGGCGGTGCTGCTCGGGGGATGCGACAAGACGATTCCCTCGCTGCTGATGGGGGCGGCGTCCGTGGACCTGCCGGCCATCGTCATGCCGGGTGGTCCGATGCTGACCGGGACGTTCCGTGGCGTCCCGCTGGGCTGCGGGACCGACGTGTGGCGGCTGAGTGAGGAGGTGCGTGCCGGCACCCTGTCGGCCGAGGACTTCCTGCGCTCGGAGTCATCGATGATCCGCAGCGAGGGCCACTGCAACACGATGGGCACGGCATCGACGATGGCGTGCATGGCCGAGGCGCTGGGGACGACGCTGCCGGGCTTGGCGGGCATCCCCGCCGCCGACAGCCGGCTGCTGGAAGGTGCGCATGCGACCGGTCGGCGCATCGTCGAGATGGTCGAGGAGGACCTGCGGCCCAGCGCCGTGCTGACCCGGCCGGCGTTCCTCAACGCGATCGTGGCGCTCGCCACCATCGGCGGGTCGACCAACGCCGTCCTGCACCTGCTGGCGATCGCGGGACGCGCCGGGGCGGACCTGCGTCTCGATGACTTCGACCGCACCGGCTCGCGTGTGCCGCTGCTGGTCGACCTGCAGCCTTCCGGCCGCCACCTGATGGAGGACTTCCATCGCGCCGGCGGCCTGCTGGCCGCGCTGCAACAGGTCCGCGACCTGCTCGACGCCTCGGCGGTGACCGTGTCCGGCCGGCCGCTGGTCGACCAGCTCGACGGGGCGAAGATCTGGGACCCAGCGGTCATCCGCCACCGCGACGAGCCGCTGCAGGAGCACGCCGGGATCGCCGTGCTGCGCGGCAACCTCGCCCCCGACGGTGCCGTCGTGAAACCGGCCGCCGCCTCGCCACACCTGCTCAAGCACCGCGGCAAGGCCGTGGTCTTCGACAGCGTCGAGGACCTGCGGGCCCGGATCGACTCCCCCGACCTGGACGTCGACGAGACCTCCGTACTGGTGCTGCGCGGCTGCGGACCCAAGGGCTACCCCGGTATGCCTGAGGTGGGCAACCTCCCGTTGCCCGAACGGCTGCTGGAAAAGGGCGTGCGCGACATGGTCCGCATCTGCGACGGCCGCATGAGCGGCACGGCGTACGGCACGGTGGTGCTGCACGTGTCGCCCGAGGCCGCCGCCGGCGGTCCGCTGGCGCGGGTGCGGACGGGCGACGAGATCGTCCTGGACGTCGAGGCGCGAACCATCGACGTCGACGTGTCCGACGACGAGCTGGCCCGCCGGTCGCCCTCGCGGGCCTCCGGCCAGGCGTATGCCGCGCCCACGAGAGGATGGGCGCGGCTGTACGTCGACCACGTGCAGCAGTCGCACCTGGGTGCGGACCTGGACTTCTTGGTCGGATCCAGCGGCGACGCCGTCGCCCGCGAGTCGCACTGACGCCGTGACCGACCAGCCCTGGCAGGGCGACGCCTGCGCACTGATCGACGAGTTCCGGGCGCGCCGACGGTCGCCGCGGGAGGAGATCCAGGCGTGCCTCGCAGCGATCGAGCGCAGCGAGCTGAACTGCGTGTCGTTCGTCGACGGTGACCGAGCCCTCGCGGCGGCCGAGGACGCGGACGTCAGCCTGCCGTTGGGTGGGCTGCCCCTGGGTGTGAAGCAGCTCGAGTCGCTGCAAGGCTGGCCGCACACCCAGGGTTCACTGGCGCTGGCCGACCGGGTCGCGGACCACAGCTCGACGATGATGCAGCGGTTGACCGACGCCGGTGCCGTGCCATTGGCTCAGACCACCGCGAGTGAGTTCGGCGGGCTGAACATCAGTGGCAACCGCCTCAACGGTGTGACGCACAACCCGTGGCGGCAGGGGCGGACCGCGGGCGGGTCGTCCGGCGGGAGCGCGGCCGCGGTCGCCGGCGGCCTTCTGCCGCTGGCGACTGCCGGTGACGGCGGCGGCTCGATCCGGATTCCGGCGGGCTACACCGGCCTGCTCGGGATGAAGGGCACCTACGGACGCATCCCACGCGGGCCACACGCGCCGATGCGCCCCCACACGATCGTGTTGGGGTGCGTCAGCCGATCGGTGCGGGACACCGCCCGGTTCTTCGACGTGTGCGCCGGCTATGACCCGGGTGACCCCAGCAGCCTGCCTTCTCCAGGCGGGTGGGAGCAGGGGCTGGGCACCCACGACCTGCGCGGGCGCACGGTCATCGTCGACCCCGGTCTCGGCGGGGTCCCCCTGGCGCCGGGAGTCGAAGATGCGCTCCACGGCGCGGCGGATGCGCTGATCGCCGACCTCGGGATGCGACGTGTCGACGTGACGCTGGACCTGCCTCGGCTGGCCGCCCAGTGGATGATGGGCAACGTCGCGTCGCTGCTGGCGGAGCTGGGTGACCGCTGGCCCGGTTGCGCAGGGCTGCTGACCGACGAGGTCCGCGCCGGCGTCTACCTGTCGCAGTCGCTGTACAACCTGCGGGTCGCCGCTGCAGCTGAGCAGGAGCGGATCCGCACCAACGACACGCTGGCCGAGGCCCTCTCAACGGCCGACTTCGTGATCTGCGCCACCAACCCTGACCCCGCCTTCCCGGCTGACGCGCCGATGAGCGAGCAACCGGCACGGCTAGTGGAGTGGGCCCGCAGCAGCCGCATCGCGCGCCTGGGAATGCCGCCGGTCATGGCCGGGGCTCGGATCGCCACTGGCGTGTGGCCTCGGCTGCCGTCCCAGCTGCTGGACTTGGCCGGCCGCCAGTTCGCCGAGCTGCTGCGGATGGGAGCGCTGACGATGGTGTCCAACGTGTACGGCAACCCCGCGGTGTCGATCCCCGTCGGCACCGTCGACGGGTTGCCGATCGGCATGCAGGTGCTGACCCGCCACCACGCCGACGCGCTGCTGCTCGACCTGGCGTTGCATGTGGAACGCGAGCGGCCCTGGCCGCTGGTGGCGCCCGGCGCGCCCTGCTGATCTCAGACGCCCGCTGGCCGTGGCGGCTCCGATGGCGACAATGGGACGCATCATGCGATTTCTCACCTCCCCCGCCGCCGGAGCCGACCTGACGTTCCACGACGTCTTCCTGGTGCCCAGCCACTCTGACGTGGACTCGCGACTCGACGTCGACCTGACGACGGTCGACGGCAGTGGCACCACCATCCCGCTGGTCGTGTCGAACATGACCGCCGTCGCAGGGCGACGGATGGCCGAGACGGTGGCACGCCGCGGCGGCATCGCGGTGATCCCTCAGGACATCCCCGTCGACGTCGTCGCCGATGTCATCAGTTGGGTCAAGGGGCGCCACCCGGTGGTCGAGACACCGATCACCCTGGAGCGTCACGACACCGTAGGTGACGCCCTCAGCCTGCTGCCGAAACGCAGCCACGAGGCGGTGGTGGTCGTCGAGGACGGCCGGCCGGTGGGGATCGTCACCCCGGCTGACTGCGACGACGTGGACCGCTTCACCCAGCTGCACGAGGTGATGTCGGCCGACGTGCTCAGCCTGCCCGAGGATGTCGATCCCCGGAAGGCGTTCGACGTGCTGCACCGCGCCCGCCATCGGCTGGCGCCGGTCGTCGACGGTGACGGCAGGCTTCTCGGCGTGGTCAGCCAGAAGGGCGCGGTGCGGTCGAGCTTGTACCGGCCGGCGGTCGACGGCGACGGCCGGTTACGCGTTGCGGCCGCGATGGGGGTCAGCGGCGACGTGACGGCGCGGGCCAAGGGGCTACTCGACGCCGGCGCGGACGTCCTCGTCCTCGACACCGCGCACGGTCACCAGGAGCGGATGCTGCAGGCCCTGCGCACCGTCGCGTCCATGGATCCGCCGGTGCCCCTGGTGGCGGGCAACGTCGTCACCGCGGACGGGGTAGCCGCGCTCGTGGAGGCCGGTGCGGACATCGTCAAGGTCGGGGTCGGCCCGGGCGCGATGTGCACCACCAGGATGATGACGGGCGTGGGGCGTCCGCAGTTCTCGGCGGTCGTGGAGTGCGCGGCCGAGGCACGCCGGCGCGGCCGCCACGTCTGGGCCGACGGGGGCATTCGCCACCCTCGCGACGTCGCGCTGGCCATTGCCGCCGGCGCGGCCAACGTCATGGTCGGGTCATGGTTCGCCGGCACCCACGAATCGCCCGGCGACCTTCAGTACGACCGCAACGGGCGGCCGTACAAGGTCAGCTTCGGGATGGCCTCGGCCCGGGCCGTGCAACGCCGCACCGCCGACGACCCGCCGTTCGACCGAGCGCGCAAGGCGTTGTTCGACGAGGGCATCTCCTCCTCGCGCATGTACGTCGACCCAGAGCGGCCCGGCGTCGAAGACCTGATCGACGAGGCGATGGCCGGGTTGCGCAGCGCCTGCACCTACACCGGCGCCCGCAGCCTCGAGCAGCTGCACGAGCGGGCGGTGATCGGCGTCCAGTCGCCGGCCGGGTTCGCCGAGGGCAAGCCACTGCACGCCAGCTGGGACCGCTGATGCGGCGCGCGACGCTCGGGTCCCTGGCCGTCGAGGTGGTTATCCGCGCCGTTCGCGGCTGACGCACACACTCGACGTTGGCGGTCCGGTCACGGGGGCGGGTCCTAGCGCTCGAGCAGGTGCAGCAGCTTGGTCGTCGTGTTCCACGAGCGGATCGTCATCCGCTGGTACTCAGGCGTCCCGACGATCCGAGACATCCTGCTTTGCGTCAGCCGTTCGCTCAGTCGGGCGAAATAGATCACGCCGGTACCCGGCCAGGCATGGTCGACGCCATCGCGCAGCTCCACCGCGCGCATGGCCCGCCTGCTGGTCAACGGGGATTTGAGGAAGACCACGTCGGAGTGGAACCGGTCGGGCTGGGACCCAAAGCCGTCCGGTGCGTTGCGCACCACGTTGCGAAGCTGTTGATGGGAGCGAAGCACGACAACCAGCGGCCTTCCGAGCTGTTGTCCGAGCATCGCCTCCAGCGACGACTCGAGCGAGTCGCGGGGACCGTCGGCGTCGAACAGCACGTTGCCGGACTGGATGTAGGTCCTGACCGCTTCGTAGCCCGCTGCCTCGAAGGCGTCGCGCAGCTCGCTCATGGCCACCAGGTTGCGCCCGCCCACGTTGATGCCTCGAAGCAACGCCACGTACCGCATTCGTGCCACGATGCGGATCGTAACGTCGGCAACCCCCAGAGGTGCCTATGGACTGGACGCTGGAAGTGGTGGTCGTACCGGTATCCGACATCGACCGGGCAGTTGCCTTCTATGCGGATCAGGTCGGCTTCCACATCGACCATGACACGACGATCGGCGACGAGGCACGAATCGTTCAGCTGACGCCGCCGGGGTCGGGCTGCTCGATCGTCATCGGTCGCGGCGTGGTGCCCGAGATGGCGCCAGGCACGCTGAAGGGACTGCAACTCGTCGTACCCGATGTGGAGGCCGCCCGGGACGAGCTCGTATCACGCGGTGTGGACGTGTCCGACGTCACGGTGCTGGGGCAGAGCCCCACGCCCATGCCGCACCCGCTGGACAACGTCGGCTTCATCTTCTTCGACGACCCGGACGGCAACAGCTGGGCCGTGCAGCAGATCTCGACCAGAGCCAAGCCTTCCGACGACGTCGTCTACGGCTACCCAACGGGAGACCTTCTCGACGCCGAGGAACGCGGGGAGGTCGTGCTGGGGGGTTGCGTCGTGGGGGATCGGCCTGAAGGGCCGTGAGGGACGTTTAACGGCAGCGGGCGCAGATGCCGAAGATGTCGGCGCGGTGACCCGTGGGGGTGAATCCGTGCCGCGCGGCGGCATCGTTGACCCATCGCTCGACCTCGTCGGCCGCCAGCTCCTCGACACGATTGCACGTCTCACAGACGAGGTGGTGATGGTGGACGTCGCCGCACAGTCGAAAGGCCTGTTCGCCGTCGCGAGTGAAGACGTCGAGGAACCCAGCGTCGGCGAGCGCCGTGAGCGTGCGGTACACGGTCGTGAGGCCGACGGTGTCGCCGGCGGCCCGGAGTTCCGCGTGCAGGTCCTGAGCAGTCACCGCATCGGGGCGGTCCCGCAGGGACGACAAGACCGACAGCCGCTG
Organism: Egibacteraceae bacterium; assembly: GCA_035540515.1. GTDB lineage: Bacteria > Actinomycetota > Nitriliruptoria > Euzebyales > Egibacteraceae > WHTG01. The sequence continues at coordinate 30,414 of DATLGM010000107.1, forward strand.
ACGCGTGGCGCGAAGCCCCGCCTCACGCAGCGCCTGATCGGCGTCGGTCGCGACCGTCATGCCTTAACCGTACGCGACAACGGGGCCGACACGCGGCGCGCGCGGAGATCACGCACCCCGGCGGCAAGGGCGTAACACGCGATGGCGGTCAGAACGATAGAGGCACCTGGCGCCAAGTCGGCGACATAGGCCACTGTCAGCCCGATCACGGCGCTACCGGCACCGATCGCCGACGCCGCCAGCATCGTCGTGCGGTAGCTGCCCGCGAGCTGCGCCGCCGCGGCGACGGGGATGACCATCATCGCGGAGACCAGTAGCAAGCCGATCGCGTACATGCCGCCGACCACGGTCAGCGAGACCAACAGCGTCAGTGTCAGGACGAGGCCGTTGACCGGCACGCCGCTGACCCTGGCGGCTGGCTCATCGAACGCGATCGCCACCAGGGGTCCGTACAGCGCCAGCACGACGACCAGCACGACGGCCGCCAGAGCGACCATGGCGCCGACCCGCCCCCACGTCAGGTTCAGCGGGCTGCCGAACAGAAAGCCGAGCACGGTGTTGACCCCGCCGCCGGCACGGGACGCGAACATGAACCCGAGGGCGATACCGCCGTAGAAGATGAGTGCGAGCGACAGGTCACCGCCCAGGCCTGCGCGCTGCATCCGGTACAGCGCGATCGCGGCGAGGACGGTGAGGACGAGGGCGCCGAGCAGGGGCTGCACCCCGACCAGGAAGGCCAGACCCACCCCTGCGAAGGCCACGTGGCCGATCCCGTCGCCGGTCAACGCCGCTCGCCGCTGCACGATGAAGACACCCGCGAGGGGGGCGACGGCACACACCACGGTGGCGGCGACGAGGGCACGCTGCATGAAGCCGAGGCTGAACATGTCGATGACCTGGCTCATGACGCCCCCTGATGGGAGTGTTGCTGCGTGCCGTCGACGGGGACGACGCGGCCGGCGGTGACCTCGAGGACGCGGTCAGTCAGGCCGGCGAACCCTTCGGGATCGTGACTGATGTAGCTGACCGCCACCCCTTCGACGTGGACCAGGTGCTCCAGGGACTCGCGGAGCACGTGACGCGCTTGCTTGTCGACGCCCGTCGTGGGCTCGTCGAGGACGAGCAAGCGCGGACGCGTCACGAGTGCGCGCGCAATGAGCGCCCGCTGCTGCTGGCCGCCAGACAGCTGGTTGACGGGATGACGCCGCACGCCGGCGACACCCATCAGGTCCAGGACGTGCTCGATGCGGTCGCGTTCGGCGCGGCCTGGCCGTCGCACCAGCCCGAGCTTCCCGGCAAGACCGGTGCGCACGACCTCCTCCACGCTGATCGGCACGGCGGACTCGGCGGCGGCGCGCTGCGGCACGTAGCCGATTCGCTCCCAGTCCCGGAAGTCCTGCACCGGCACGCCGAACAGCCGGACCGTCCCGTGCGTCGGCGCGAGCAAACCCAAGCCCAGGCGCATCAGCGTGGTCTTCCCCGACCCGTTGCCGCCGACGATGGCGACGAACTCGCCCGCCCCGATGCGCAGGCTCACCTCGCGCAGGACCGGCACGCGACCGTAGCCGAACGTGACCTGGTCGAACTCGATGACAGGTGAGGTCATCCGCACTCCGCCGCCTGCGCCACCGCATCAGCCTGCTGCCGCAGCAGCGCGGGGTAGCCCTGCGCTGCTTGTTCGTCGTCGACGATGTCCAGCGAGTAGATGTCGATCAGCTCGACACCGGCCTCGCGGGCGACAGTCTCGGCGTCGGCGCGGCCCTCGACGGGCTCGGTGAGCACTGCAGGGATGCCCTGCTCGCGGACCTCGTCGACCAGGTTTGCGATCTGCTGTGGGGTGGCCTCGCCGTGCCCGCCCGCGCCAGAGACCCCGTGCTGTTCCAGGCCGTGGGGTTCCAGCAGGTACGCATATGCCTCGTGGCTGACGATGACCTCGTCGAAGGTGCAGTCGCCCAACAGGCCGGCGATCTCCTCGTCGAGCGCCTCGAGCTCAGCCGCGACCTCGGAGGCGTTGCTCCGGTACGCCTCCGCGTTGTCGGGATCAGCGGTGGCGAACGCCTCGCCGACCCGCTCGGCGACCTGCGCCATCAGGCCGGCGTCGAACCACACGTGCGGGTCAACCGCTTCCCCTTCGTCTGCGTGGTCGTCGTTCTCTTCGCCGGCGTCGTCGTCATCGTGGCCGTGGCCGCCGTCGTCGTGGCCGTGGTCATCGTCTCCGTGGGCGTCCTCCTCATCATGGGAGTGCGCGTCCGCGTCGTAGTGCAGCAGCGCGTCGTCGCCGACGATGTCGGCCACGTCCACGACCTCACCCCCTGCATCGGACACCGCCGCCTCGACCTGGGGTTGGAAGTCGATGGCGCCGAGGTAGGCGACGACGTCAGCGGATTCGAGGGTTCCTCGCTGGCGCGGGCTCAGCTCGAGGTCGTGCGGGTCCTGCCCGCGTGCCGCCAGGTACTCGACGTCCGCTCCCGGCGCCACGGCCTCGGCCATCCACGCCAGTGGGTACACCGACGCGACGGCGGTGACGCCCTCGCCTGCATCCGCGGCTTCCTCAGTGGGTGGCGCCGTGGGTTCGGCCGTGGCGACGGCATCGTTGGCGGTGTCATTCGAGCCTCCGGTCTCCTGGCCACAGGCGGCCAGCAACGTGAGGCAGAACAACAGGGCAAGACGGCGCAGCATCAGCAGGGTCCTTCCAGCGGCGGGCGATCACGCTAGATCAATATGGTAACCGTTGTCAACTGGTCCCCCGACGACCGTGCCTCAGTTGCCATTACATATGCGGAGATGGCAATATGGCAATGTGTCCGATGCACACCTTGACGCCGCCACGGGCCTGCTCAAGGCACTGGCGAGTCCCCTGCGCCTGAGGATCGTCTTGTCGTTGGCTGACCAACCGCAGTGCGTCCATGACCTGGTTGCCGGTCTGGGCGTCGCGCAGCCGTTGGTCTCCCAGCACTTGCGCGTACTCCGGTTGTCAGGGCTGACCTCGAGCGAGCGGCGCGGGCGAGAGATCGTCTACGCGCTGGCCGACGAGCACGTCGGACGCATGGCACGCGACGCGATCGACCACGCAAAGGAACAGCTATGAGCGCCACTGCAACCCACGAGGTTCACGAGGGCCACGACCACAGCCACGGCGAGGACTGCGGCCACGTCGCCGTCCACCACGGTGACCACACCGACTACCTGCACGACGGCCACGCGCACCGCCCGCACGACGGGCACGTCGACGAGTGCGCGCCGGACGCGCACGTCGCCCACGACAGCCACGATCACGCGCATGGTGAGAACTGCGGGCATGAGGCGGTCTCTCACGGTGATCACACCGACTACGTCCACGACGGGCACCGCCACGCGGCCCACGACGACCACTGGGACGAGCACTGACCGACAGGGCCGGCCACCCGTAGTTCGGCCGTTGCGGTGACCGCTCCTCGTGTCAGCTCAGTCCGGTAGGCGCCATCGTCAACACCGGGGACCCCCGGCCGTTGCCCCGTCCTAGCAACGGTCGTCGGCGTTGCCCGGACACTGCGGCTCGGGCTCGGGATCGGGACCGGGGTCGGCGTCAGGGTCGGTGCCCGGATCACTGACGTAGTCGGGCCATAGCTCGGGGTTGTCGTACGGATCGCCGACACCGGGTCCACCCACCTGGCGGATGACCAGCGGCAGCGCCACGGCGCCGCCTTGGCCAGTGTCAGACGCCGCGATGTAGGTGTTGCCGTCCCGGTCGATCTCGTTGGCGAAGTAGTCACCAAGGCGCCGGTCGATCAGCTGCACCTGGCGGAACGTGCCGCCCGTGCACACGGTGCCCTCGTGGACGGGCTTGTCGCTGGCCTGCACCACGACGGGATCCGAGACGGTGTCGAGCGCGCCGTCGTCGTCGCTGTCGCAGGCATTGAGCTGCGCGGCCATGACGTGCCGGCCGGCGGTGGCGCTGCGGGTCGTGGTTCGCGATCACGTCTTCGTTCTGCAGCCAGACCGCCACGGCACCATTTGAGCCGGCCGCGGATCCACCGGCGCACTCGGCCGTCCGGAGCCCCGCCGAGACACCTGGTTTGGACGCATGCGCAGTAAATGGTAATCATTATCATTACTGATCGCCGTTCTGCTCTGCTCTGGAGACCCCTGTGCCTACACCTGCGCGTCCCTCGCCAATGCACCGCTTCGCTTCCGCAATGG
>DATLGM010000108.1:0-16518 GCA_035540515.1 Egibacteraceae bacterium
GGCGACAGCGGCACGCTGCACTCCGCGCACACCCGGCGGATGAGCCGCTGCGCGACCACCGCCTTGAGCGCGCCCGCGACGGCGCCCGGCTCCGCGCCGATGTCGAGCAGGCGGGGCACCGCCGACGGCGCGTCGTTGGTGTGCAACGTCGAGAGGACCAGGTGGCCCGTCAGCGCCGCCTCCATGCCGATCTGGGCGGTCTCGTGGTCACGCATCTCACCGACCAGGACCACATCGGGGTCCTGCCGCAGGATGGATCGCAGGGCCCCCGCGAAGGTCAGGCCGGCCTTGGTGTTGATCTGCACCTGGTTGATGCCGGCCAGCCGGTACTCGACGGGGTCCTCGACGGTGACGATGTTGATGTCGAGACGGTTGATCTCGTTCAACGTCGCGTACAGCGTCGTCGACTTCCCGGAGCCCGTCGGACCCGTGACCAGGATCATCCCGTACGGCTTGCGGAAGCTGCGCTCGTACCGGGCGTAGTTCGCTTCGGCGAACCCGAGATCTGACAGCTGCAGCATGATCGACGACTTGTCGAGGATGCGCATGACCAGCTTCTCGCCGTAGACGGTCGGCAGCGTGCTGACGCGCAGGTCGACGGCCTTGCCGACAGCCTTCAGGCTGATCCGCCCGTCCTGGGGCAGCCGGCGCTCGGCGATGTCGAGCTCGGCCATGATCTTCAGCCGGCTCATGATGGCGGCATGGGCCCGGCGCGGCTGCGTGGTCACCTCGTGCAGCACCCCGTCGACGCGGTAGCGGACCCGCAGGCAGTCCTCCTGCGGCTCGATGTGGATGTCCGAGGCCCGGTCTTGGATGGCACGGGCGATCATGGAGTTGACGAACCGCACGATCGGCGCGTCGTCAAGGATCTCCTGCAGCTGTGCGAGCTCGCCGGCGTCGTCGTCGGCCTCGAGCTGCGTGTCGAGGTTCTCGACCTCGTCGCCCATCCGCGCGACCCGGTCGATCGCAGCCAGGACGTCCCCGCGAGTCGCCACCACGGGACGGACCTGTCGCCCGGACGCACTGCGTACGTCGTCTAGGGCCAGGACGTTGGACGGATCGCTGGTCGCCACCAGCAAGGCGCCGGTGGCGTCAGTCCCGATGGGCAGGACCCCGTAGCGCCGGCACAGCGCCTCCGGAACGAGCCCGACGACGGCCGGGTCGATCTGGTACTCGGCCAGGTCCACAAAGCTCAGGCCCAGGTGCTTCGCGAGCCCCGACACCAGGCCGGACTCGGTCATCAGCTTCAGGTCGATCAGCACCCGCCCCAGTGACTTGCCGGCCGTGCGCTGGTGTTCCAGGGCGCGTTCGAGGTCCTCAGGGCTGATCAGCCCCTGCGCGACGAGCAGGTCGCCGAAGGATCCCGTTTTGGCAGGCAAGGCAAGGCCGTCCATGGTCGCCGGTTGTGTGTGGTCTTCCCGCTAATCGGCTCGCGACCGTGGTGGGTTGAGGGTCAAACCGCGGCAGGCTCCTGCGCGGCGATGTCGTCGAGGACTGCGTAGAGCAGCTCGAGCAGCACCGCCTTGACCGATGCGCGGTCCAGCGCGTCGCACGTGATGACGCGGACGTCGTCGACAAGCGCCAGTCGCCGGCGGGCGCGGGCCGGGGCGTCGGCGTCGGCCGTCTTGTTCAGCGCGACCACGAATGGCACCGAGGCCACGTCGGAGAAGAACCGCAGGATGTCGGCGGCTTCATCGAACGAGGCGTCTTGCGTCGCGTCGATCATGACGACGAAGCCGAGCATGCCCTCGGCGAGGATCCCCCACATGAAGTCAAAGCGCTGCTGACCGGGTGTGCCGAACAGATACAGCGCGAGCTCGTCGTCGATGCTCAGCCGCCCGAAGTCCATGGCAACGGTGGTGCCGGCCTTGGCGCCCGCGTCGCGGTCGCTGACCGACTTCTCCGTCGACAGCACCTCGATCTCGCTGATGGTCTGGATGAGCGAGGTCTTGCCGGCGCCGAAGGGGCCGGTGACGACGATCTTCGCGGGCCGCCGGGTGTCGCCCTTGCGCGCCACGGCCTTGGCCACGTCAGGCCCCCTTGACACCGTCGATGAGCCGCAGCAGCAGCCCCTTGCTCAGGTCGCCGTCCCGGGCCAGGTCCGCTGGTGCTCCGGGAGCTGCGACATCGTCGGCCCCGAGGGAGGCCAGCTCCCGGGCGACCTGCGTGCGGTCGACGTCCAGGGGTGCCTCCGGAGCCGGCGGCTCTTCGCTGTGTGCGACTTCGGGGGCCGCGGCGTCCTGCGTGGTGGTCCCGCTGGCCGGCGTCGGCAGGGGCGTCGGTTCGGACGGCTCCTCGGCGGTGCGCGTCCGCGACGGCATGCGCGTCACCGGCGGCGCGGGCTGCGGCTCGGGGGCCTTCGGTGGCTCGACCCAACGGGTCTGCGAGGCGCCGGCGGTCAGCTGCGCCGCCGATGACAGCCCGGGGGTGATCCTGCCGGTGCGCTCTACGTCTTCCAGGGCGCGCAGCGCCTCCCGCGCGGCGATCAGCTTGGCGAGATCCGTTTGCTCCGACGGCTCCTTGGCTTGGACGAGGCCCGCTGTCACAAGATCCCCAATGACGCGGCAGGTCGCGAACTCCCCCCGGCCGGTCAGCTCCACGACGTCGGAGACTGTTCGGCGACCGTCGATCAGCGACAGCATCTCCCACTGCTCGGCGGTCAGCGACACGCCCTCGCGGCCGCCGGCCGCGGACGGGACCATCGCGAGCACTGCAGACGACGAGGCGATGCGGCGGTGGATCGCCTGCCACTCCTCCAGCCGCCTGGTCGCCTCGCCCACGACCTCGACCACGCTGAGCCCGACGCCGCGCTGCGGGGCTTTGGCGGCGGCGTCGAACTGGAACTTGCCGTCGTCCAGGCGCATGAGCTCGAAGACGGCGTCGATGATCTGCTCGCGCAGGTAGACACCGAGCACGCGTTCCTCGACCTTGCCCAGTGTCATGAGCGCTTCGGTCACCGCGACGGAGTCCCCGGTGTGCTCTTGCACTGCCGCGCGGACCTGGCCGGCGTCGACCAAACCGGCACTGACCAGGCGTGCGCCCAGGGGCACCCGCTTGGCGTCGGACAGGGCCAAGCAGATCAAGCCGTCACGGAAGAACACCCTGCCGTCGGTGCCGTCGGCGGTAATGGTCAGCGCGCCAGACTTCTTGGTCAGCGCGAGCAGCGAGAAGACATCGGGCAGGCTGAAATCGCTCAGCGTTCCCTGAAGCATGCGGCGGCTCCTAGGTCCAGGCGGGGGTGGCGGGGGAAGCCGACGGGGTGACGGCGGCCTCGGCGGCAGCGGCGAGCCCGTCCAGGAAGCGGTCGTCGTCCGGGATGGGGCGCTCGAGCACCGCGCCGACCGCGTCTGCGGCGCGCCGCATCTCGTACAGGACCAAGCCGATCTTCGCCCCGTGGTCGACGACGGCGGTCAGGACCGCTTCGCCTCGTGCTGACATCAGAAAGACGTAGCCGTCTTCACCTTCGACGAACAGCTGGTGCATCGGCCCCCGGCCAAGACCCAGCGCTGCCTGCTCGCCGAGCGCCAGCAGCGCGGCGGACATCGCCCCCAGGCGGTCCTCGTCCATCCCGTGGGGAACGGCCGCCGCCATGACGAGGCCGTCGAAGCTGACCACGGCTGCGCCCTGCAGGTTCGGTGCCGCGCGGCTGAAGTCGTCCAGAGCGGCGGTCAGGCGCTCAGCCTTGGTGTCCGTCATCGATGAGTCCCCTCACACGGCGCAGCGGCGGTACGGGTCATGTCGGCACGAGCAGGCCAAAACTTGACGGCGACTAGTACTCCGACCAACGGATGATGTCGTAGCCGCCAGCGCCGACCTCGCTCAGACGCTGGTCGAAGTGGAAGCCCCAGCCGCCCTGGTTGGTGATGACGCTGCAGACCAGTGATCCGTAGAACTGCGCCTGCGCGTTGCTCGGGTTGCCCTTACAGGTGGCCCTTGGCGCGTAGATGATGCCGGCGAAGTGCGTGTTGTTGCCGATGCGCACATCCTGTGGGGCCGCGGTGAAGATCTGCAGGCGGCTCGCCTCCGGACGCGGACCTCCCGTGCCGCTGCAGTCGGGGCAGTTCACGCGCACCTTGTTCGAGACCGCCACGGTCGGCTGGCCCGGTTCGCCGGTCAAGTAGATGATCGTAGGGTTCGTGGATGTGCCGGTGAAGTTGACGTTCGTGTCGAAGTTCACCCGACTGAAACAGTAGGTGCCGCCGGCCAGCAGTGGCCCAGCGCTGGCCCTCCACACGGTCGGGGACCCGGGGCACGGTGCGGTGCTGTTGACCCCGTCCGTGACGAAGCCGAGCGCCCCGTCGGAAGAGAGGTCCTTCTCCGGTCCGTGCGTGGTAGCGGTAGAGCAGTAGGTACCGCTCGGGTTCGAGCAGCGATTGGTCGAGTTCGCCTCGTAGTCGTGCAAGTCGACCCCGTCGACGGTGGCGTTGCCGTTCAGGGTCACCGTGCCGTTGGATCCGACACGTCCCTCACCCGTCCCCCAACTGACCGACGAGTACGAGTTCGCACTGTTCGCGCCTCGCAGCGTCAGGTGATCGTCCGCGAAGGCCGCGGTGACAAACGGCCGGTTCTGGCCCAGGTTCGCCCGAACTCGGCGGACGCGACCATTGAGCCGGCCCTCGGCCTCCACCCTCCATTGCGCGTTGCCCAAACTGGTGACCGAATACCGGTACTGGCTGTCGCCCAGCGCGGTCCAGGTGGCGGGCATCGCGAGGTTGGACGTGATCTTGTTCGGATCGCCGTTGGGGAGCACCAACCGGTACAGGACCTCGTGGACGGCTGCGTCGGCTCCCTGGACTGCCCGAACGTGGTCGCGGTCGAAGCTGACCATCCGGTGGCCCTGGAAGGCATAGGTGCTCACGGCCACCATCAAGCCGCTCGCGACGATGACGGCCAGCATGGCGATGACGATCGAGCCCGACTCGTCGCCGGCCCGGCGGTGCAGTCGCGACACCAAGGCCTCACGCACGTTCATTGCGCAACCTCACAGTAGTACGGACGGTGATGGTGTCCGCGGGTGGGCCCGTGACGGCACGCTGCACCGTCACCTGGATGCGGAAGACCTTGTCAGCGGCGCCGGCGGCCGTGCCGTCCGCGCGCTGGTAGGCGAACACCGGAGTGGCACCGTTGTTCACGTTGGGGATCAGGACGGTGTTCCCGGCCGCCCCGCAGCTGATTGCCGTCGGGGTGCCCGCCGGGTTCACCTCACGGCGGACGACGATGTGCTGCTGCGTCGGGCAGTACGTGTAGGTGTAGCGGAGTTTGGTGGTGAAACTGGCATCGCGATACGTCTCGACCACGGCGGTAGTGGTGTTCGACGACGCGCGGACCAAGGGATCGGCGGCGCGCAGCTCACGTGTCATCCGGTTGACCGACTGCTGCAGGTCGGCCAGCCCGTCGAACCGGCTCTGCGTGGACATGGTGGCGCGCATGCCACTGACCATGCTGCGGGTCATGTATGACCCGACGACTCCGAGCAGCACGATGACGACCAGGAGCTCGACGAGGGTGACCCCGCGTTGGTCTGACAGTCGGTCACGGAACCGCATCATGTCGATCCGCACCAGCTGCCGCCGTTGGCGTTGCGAACGTAGATGGGCAGTGGGAACACACCAGAGACGTTGTCGTAGGTGCGTGTCCAGCGGATCTCCCACGGGCTGATCGTGTTCAGCGAGAACGTGCCCATCTGCGCAGGGGTCAAGGTGACGCTGAAGGAGCCCCCATTGGTCACGGGCGCCTGGAACGCCATGGGGAACAACGCGCCGGCCAGGTTCGTCCGCACCAGCGTGACGATGTCGTCGTCGCCAAGCCCCTGGAAGGTGACGTTGAACGGATGGTTGTTACGAACCTGATTCGTAGCGTTGATGCAGATCCGGTCACCGGTGAGAGTGGCTGAACCGACGTAGCTACGGTTGTTGTTGGTGTCCCAGTTCAAGGCGGTGACGGCGACGGGATAGGCGAACATCGCGGCCGTCTGATCCACGTACTGGGTGGTCGGCGCGCCCTGCCTGGTGGCTGTGGCGGTGAAGGTGACGTAGCCGTGGGAGTAGCTCTGATTGGCGGGCACCGGCGCGGTCCAACGTAGATTGCCGCTGCCGGAGACGGCAGTCAGGGTGGCGGATCGCGACGGCGCCCAGGTGACCGTGACTGACTGCGCAGGCTCGTTGGTCTCGACCTCGATCAGACCGGCGGCACCGCCGTACTCGGTGCTGCCGACCGTGAGCCCACCGGACGTGAGCGGCATAGGGTCCGGGTTGACGTTGAACACCTTGATGACGAAGCCCTCTGGCGCCATCGACAGGCCGCCGCTGTCACTGGATCGCCGCATTCGGCGTCCCTCGAGTGTGACGTTGCGTGTGGCGGTGCCGTCACTCCAGGTGACCTGCACCCGCATCCGGATGTACCGCGGCGAGGCCTGCCAGACGATGTCGGTCCGCACCGAGTAGGTCTTGCCGTCCCGGTTGACCGTGCGCATCGGGACGAGGCGGTCGGGCTCCGGAGATGCGGGGAGGGTCCCTCGCGACACCGTGGAGAGGCCCCCGAGCTCCGGCACGATGGCCCGCCAATGGGGGCCGTCGTTGTTGTAGAAGCCAAGATGTGCCCAGGGGACGGCGTGCAACTCCTCCAGAACCTCGGTGGCCAGGGCCGTCCCGTGCGTCAGGCTCTCGTCCTGCCGTGCCGCGGCCATGGAGCCCGTCAGCGTGCTACCCAGTGCCATCAATACGACACCGAGCAGCAGAATGCCCACGAGCGTCTCGACCAGCGAGACACCCTCCTCCTGCCGGAGGCGGCGATGAACCCATTGCAACAAGGCGACTCCCTCGAGCCGGACAGACGCGTCCCTGGCTCTATCGGCCGCTTTCGGCCCGGGGTTAAGCGCCTTGATCCAGCGCCGCGAAGGCGGCCGCCCGCATCGCCTCCCGGGGGGCGCTGACACCGGTCCACCGCTCGAACGCAGCAGCAGCCTGCTCGACCAGCATCCCGCGACCGTCCAGCGCCACGGCGCCGGCCATCCGGGCGGCGGCAAGGAACGGCGTGTCGGCGGGTCCGTAGATGAGGTCGAGGGCCACCTGGTCAGGACGCAGCCGCATGAGGCGGTCGGGGAGCCGCTCGCCGCCCAGGCCCAGGGGGGTGGCGTTGATCACCAGCGCCGGATCGGCCACGTCGGCTGGGTGACCGCCGGCGCGGCTGAGGATCTCGCTGACGTCGCCGGCGTCCGCGGCGCTGCGCGCCACGACCTCCAGCCGACATCCCAGCCGGCCCAGGGCGACCGCCGCGGCGCGGGCGGCGCCGCCCGCGCCGAGCATCAGGACCTCCTCGCCGCCGCGCAGCCCGACGTCCGCGGCCAGCACCGCGGTCAGCCCGGCGACGTCGGTGTTGTCGACCGTGAGCCGGTCGCCGTCCCAGAACAGCGTGTTGCCGGCGCCGCAGGCCTCGGCCTCCGGCGTCCGGTCAGGCACCGCCCGGTACACGGTGCGCTTGTGCGGCACGGTGACGTTGGCCCCCAACAGCCGCAGCGCCCCGACCGCTGCGACCGCATGGCCGACCTCGGCGGGAGCGACGTCGAACGCCAGATACACCGCGTCGACCCCGGCGGCGTCGAATGCCGCGGTGTGGATCTGCGGCGAGATGCTGTGCCCCACCGGATGGCCGAGCAGCGCGACGAGTCGGGTGTGCGCCGTCGGCCCCGCGAACCGCACGTCAGCCGCCCGATTCCTCCGCGGCGCGCTGCTCGCGGTAGCGGGCGACGTTCTGGTTGTGCTCCTCCAGCGTCTCGGCGAAGGCGTGCTCACCGGTCTCGCGGTCGGAGACGACGTAGTACAGGTAGTCGGTCTGCTCGGGGTTCGCGGCGGCGGCGATGGCGGACTCCCCCGCCCCGGAGATCGGCGTGGGGGGAAAGCCGTCGGACTGGTAGGTGTTCCACTCCGAGGGGATCTCCAAGTCGGCGGTGAGCACCCGGTTGACGATCTCCCCGGTCTGGCGGTACTTCGCGTACACCACCGTCGCGTCGATCTGCAGGCGCATGCCCTGCTCGACGCGGTTGTTGATGACCGACGCGATGACCGGCTGCTCCTCGCGGACCCGCGCCTCGCGCTCGATCAGCGACGCCTCGATCAGACGCTGGTAGCGCTGGGCGGGCGGCACCCCCACCCGGTCCATCACCGACTGCGTCTGCTCGACCAGCTGGTTGAGCACGTCAGGCGCCTCGGCGTCCACCAGCAGCTCGTAGGTGCTGGGGAACAGCATGCCCTCGAAGGCGTCCGCGTCCTCCGGCAGGTCGTGCGGCACCCAGTCCGGCAGCGTCACCGCGGCGAGGCCCCGGCGCAGCTGGCGCATGGTGAACGGTGACCCCTCGGCCGAGGCGATGCGCTGCAGGGTCTGCTCCACCGTCAGGCCTTCGGGGATGGTGACCCGGAACGTCGGGGCGGCCTCGGGGGCCGTGGTCAGCGCTGTCATGATCTCATCGAACGACGCACCAGGCTCCAGCTCATAGGTGCCGGGCCGGATTTGACCCGACCGCTCGTCCAACCGGGCCTGGAACCGGAAGATGGTGGCGTTGCGGATGACCCCTCGTTCGTCGAGCAGCTCGGCCACCCCGCTGGCGCCGATGCCCTCGGGCACCTCGACGGTGACGGTCTCCGCCGCGAGCTCGGTCCCCTGCAGCAGCGTCGACACGGCCGCGGTGCAGCCCCCGATGACCAGACCGAGGAACAGCACGACGACGATCAGCCGTCCCTTGCGCACCCGGCGGCGGCTCACGCCGCTCCCCCGCGGGCGTCCAACCACCCCTGCAGGATGATCGCGGCGGCGACCCGGTCCCGCTCGTCACGGCGCTGGCGGCGGCGGCGTCCGGCCTCCAGCAGCAGCCGCTCGGCCTCGGCCGAGGACAAGCGCTCGTCCCATAGGTGCACGTCAAACCCCTGCTCGGATAGCTCATTGGCGACCACGCGCGCCGCACGTGTGGAAGCGGTGTCCCTGCCGGACATCCCCTTGGGCAGGCCGACGACCACAGTGTCGCACGCCAGGTCGCGCGCAAGGTTGGCCAGCCGTCGCGCCAGGCCGTCCCCGCCCTCGATGGTGGCATGCGGCGACGCGACCGTGGCGGCCGCGTCGGAGACCGCCACGCCGGCCCGCACGGCGCCGACGTCCACGCCCATCACCCGCACGCTACGCGCCCGACGCCAGCCGCTCCCGCGCCGCCTGTCGCGTGGTCTCCAGCGCGTCGCCGACCCGGTCGCCCTGCTTGCCGCCGGCCTGTGCGGTATCGCCCTTGCCGCCCGCCCCGCCGCCGACGACCCGCGCCCCGGCCTGCAGGATCTCTGCGGCCGCGATGCCGCGCTCGGACAGGTCCGAGGTCAGGGCGGCGAACAGCAGCGCCTTGCCGTCGGGCGTCGCCGCCCCCAGCACGACCAGGCCGCTGTCGAGGCGGTTGCGCAGGTCCAGTGCCAGCGCCTTGAGGCCGTCGCGGTCGGCCCCGGCGACCTGGCCCACGACGATGCGGGAGCCGTCCACGTGCTCGGCGCCCTCCAGCAGGGATCCGGCCGAGGCCAGCACCGCGTCCTGACGCGCGCGGGCCAGCTCCTTCTCCGCGGCCCGCAGCCGCTGCATGAGCTCGGTGACCCGCTCGACCACCTCGTCGGTGGAGACCTTCAGCAGCCGTGACACCTCATCGGCGACCAGGCGCTCCTTGGACAGAAACGCGAATGCCTCGGGACCGGTGACCGCCTCGATGCGACGCAGGTTCGCCGCGATCGACCCCTCCGACAGGATTGTGAACAGCCCCACCTCGGTGGCGTGGTGCACGTGGGTGCCGCCGCACAGCTCGCGGGAGAAGTCCCCGATGGTGACGACCCGGACCCGCTCCCCGTACTTCTCGCCGAACAGCGCGGTCGCCCCCATGCGGCGAGCCTCGTCCTGCGTCGTCTCCAGGGTGCGCACCTCGGGGCCGGCGGCGATCCGGCGGTTGACGGTGTCCTCGACCTGCGCGAGCTGCTCTCGGGCGACAGCCTCGAAGTGCGGGAAGTCAAAGCGGAACCGGCCGGCGTCGATGGCCGAGCCCGCCTGTGCCGCGTGGTCTCCGACCACTTCTTTCAGCGTCGCGTGGAGGATGTGGGTCGCCGTGTGCCCGCGCTGGATCGACGTGCGGCGCGCCACGTCGATCAGCGCGCTTGCGTCCTGGCCGGCGTGGACCTCACCGGCCTCGACGACGGCGTGGTGGACGATCAGCCCGGGCAGCGGCGAGGTGGTGTCCCGCACGGCCAGACGGCCGGTGTCGGTGGTGATGGTGCCGTGGTCGCCGAGCTGACCGCCGCCTTCGGCGTAGAACGGCGTCTGCGGCAGGACGACAAGCAGCTCGTCACCCTCCTCGGCGACCTCGAGCAGCCCGGCCGGTGCCACCAGCGCGCCGACCCGGGTGTCGGCCTCGGTGTCGGTGTAGCCGAGGAAGGTGGTCGGGCCGGCACGGTCGACGGCCGCGCGCAGCACCTCGGCGGCCACCTCCTGACCCTCTGCGGCGTCGCGCAGCGCCGATCGGGCCCGCTCGCGCTGGGCCTCCATGTGCGCGGCGAAGGCGTCGCGGTCAAGCTCCAGGCCCTCTTCCTCGGCGATCTCGATCGTCAGGTCGATGGGGAAGCCGAAGGTGTCGTGCAGGTTGAACGCCGTCTCGGCGGGCAGCTCCTTCGCGCCGATGTCCTTGGCGGCGGCGACGGCCTCGGACAGCAGGGTCATGCCGTTGCGCAGCGTCCGGGTGAACGCCTCTTCCTCGGCGGTGGCGACCCGCGTGATCAGCTCGGCTTGCTGGTGCAGCTCGTTCCAGGCGCCGCCGAGGGTCTCGCGGACCGTCGCCATCATCTCGCGCATGATCGGCTTGTCGCTGCCCAGCAGCCGGGCGTGGCGGACCGCGCGGCGCAGCAGCCGGCGCAGCACGTACCCCCGCGCCTCGTTCGACGGCAGCACGCCGTCGGCGATCAGCATGGCCGAGGAGCGGGCGTGCTCGGCGACGACCCGCAGGCTCACGTCGCTGTCGGCGTCGCGTCCGTACGGGACACCGGTCAGCTCCGCCGCGGCGTCGAGCATCGGACGCAGCACATCGGTCTCGTAGACGTTGGGCACGTCCTGCAACAGCACCGCCATGCGCTCCAGGCCCATGCCGGTGTCGACGTTCTGCTGCGGCAGCTGTCCCAGGATGTCGCCCCGAGCGTCCCGCTCGTACTGCATGAACACGAGGTTCCAAAACTCCAGATACCGCGACTCGTCGGCGTCGGGGCCACCCTCGACCCCGTGGTCAGGACCGCGGTCGTAGTACAGCTCGCTGCACGGACCGCACGGACCGGCCTGGCCGGTGGACCAGAAGTTGTCGTGGTTGCGCTCGTGCGTCCACGGATACTCCGGATCGCCGCGCCGCACGATCCGCTCGGCGGGCAGGTCCGTCTCGTCCAGCCACAGCTGGACGGCCTCGTCGTCCTCGACGAACACGGTCGCCCAGATCCGCTCCGGGTCGAACCCGAACCCGCCCGCGTCGGCAGGGGTGGTGGACAGCTGCCAGGCCCACCGGATCGCCTCGCGCTTGAAGTAGTCACCGAAGCTGAAGTTGCCCAGCATCTCGAAGAACGTCAGATGCCGGGTGGTCTGCCCGACGTTTTCGATGTCGACGGTGCGCGCGACCTTCTGGACGCTGGCGGCGCGCGGGTTCTCCGCGACCGCGTCGCCGCGGAAGTACGGAACGAACTGCACCATCCCGGCGACGGTCAGCAGCAGCGACGGGTCGTTGGGGATCAGCGACGACGACGGCCACACGCGGTGGCCGTGCTGCTCGAAGAAGTCCAGGAAGGTGGACCGGATGCGCGCGGAATCCATCTAGGACTCCCGCGGGGCGCTGCCGGCGCGGTAGACCGCCCGCAGCTCCGCCTCCTTGGCCTGCGCGGCGGCTCGTCCCTGGTCGACGGCGGCGGCCAGCCGCCCCCGGACGCCGCCCGCGCGCGCGGCGGCACTGGCGGCCAGGTTGTCAGGGCGCATCGCGCGCTGCGCCCGCTCGACCTTGCGGACCACCACAACCCCGATCGCCACGCCCGCCCCCAGGCCGAGCATCGCGAAGAACAGCCGCTTGAACATCAGTCACGCACCTTCTTGGCCGCCCGCAGCGCCACGCCCGTGCCGGTGGTGAACGCGATGGCCTTGATCAGGGGGTTCGCGACGGCGGTGTGCACGACCTCGGCGATGTTCTCGGCCGTGCCGGAGATGCGCTGCACGCTGGCGACGACGGTGTCCAGCCGCGCCAGCTCGGTGTTCACGCCGGCGACCGTCTCGTTGATCCCGCCCAGCAGCGGCACGGTCTGGTCGGTGATGCGCTCCACGGTCTGGGTGAGCTCGCGCACGGTGCCCACCAGCGTCAGCAGCAACGCCATCAGGCCCAGCATGGACGCACCGAAGGCCACCGCGGCGATGATCGCGGCGATGCCCACGAAGCTGGCGTCGCGGAGCACCGCCCCGACGGCCACGAACCCGGCGGCCACGATGAGGGTCGCCACGACGGCCGCCAGCACTCCACGAGACTTCATCCGGCTTCCTCCAGTAATGCTTGTGGACACCCGATCGACCCGGTCGGCGGGCCGGACGACGAAGCGTAGCGGCTGCGGTGAACCGGCCGAGACGGTCACGCGGGCGGGTCCGGGTGGACTAGGCTCCGCATTGGTGACCCGTCACAATGGGAGCGTTGTGGCACAGCGGCTGAACCTGCAGGCACGCGTCGAGCGCCGGATCGACGGGCTCGCGCGCGCCATGGTCGAGGCGTTCACCGAGGAGGTCCCGATCTACCGCCGGCTGCCCCGCGAGCAGCTGCAGGGGGAGATCCTCGACATCAGCCGCGCCAACCTGCGCACGTTCTTCGCCTGCCTGCGTGAGCATCGCGAGCCGACCGACGAGGAGCTGACGGAGCCGCGGGCCAGCGCCGCCCGACGCGCCGAGGAGCGCGTCCCGCTGGAGAGCGTGCTGACCGCGTACCACATCGGGGGACGCATCGGATGGCGGGCCTTCGCCGACGAGGCGCGCCCGGACGAGCGCGACCAGCTCGACGACCTCGCCGAGGACGTCATGCGCTACCTGCAGCGGGTGACCGGCGCCGTGGCCGCGGCCTACATGGAGGAGCGGCAGCACATCTACGGCGAGCAGCGTGACGCCCGCCGCATGCTGACCGAGGCGCTGCTGGCGGGCCCCGGGCCCGGGGACCTGTGGCCCCCCGAGTCCCAGGCGCGCCGCGCCGGCGTGCACCTGGCACCCGGCTACCTCGTCCTGGTGCTGCACATGGAGGCGACCGACGACGAGCGCTCCCCCGGCGTGGTCAGCGCGGTGGCCGGCCGGCGGAAGGTGCGCCGGATCCAAGACGTGCTCGACCGGCTGGCCGGCGAGCCCGTGCTGACCCTGCTTGAGGCCGACGGCGGCCCGGTGCTGTTCCCGGTCGGTCCCGACGCGGCGCCCCAGGCACTGGCCGAGGTGCACGACCTGGTGGACCGGGCGGCGACGGCCGCCGGCGCCCCGGTGGTCGCCGGCGTGGCGTGGGGGCAGGGCGCCGACGGCGTGACCGCTGCCGCGGCCGAGGCCCGGGATGTCCTGGAGTTGGCGCAACGGCTGCATCGGCCGCCCGGTGCATACCGGCTCGACGACGTTCTGCTGGAGTACGCGGTGACGCACCCGAGCGACACCGCGGCCCGGCTGACCGCGGTGCTGGCGCCCATCGACGACCGTCCCGATCTCGTGGAGACCCTCGAGCAGTGGTACGCCGCAGACTTCGACCGGCGCGCCGCCGCGGCGGCGCTCAACGTGCACCCGAACACCTTGGACTACCGCTTGCGGCGCGTGTCGGAGCTGACCGGCATGGATCCTTCGTCGGCGCGTGGCGTGCAGCTGCTGGGGGCGGCGATGACCGCTCGGTGCTTCCGCAGGGGCGATCCGTGACCGCCGGCCGGCCTGTGCGGCGTTGACCCGCCGCCGTGCCGCCCTCGCCGCAGTCGTGGCGGTCGTGGCGGTGGGGTGGGCATCCGCGCCGCCGGCGCGAGCCCATCCCTTCGGGCCCCCGCCGACCGCGGCCGTCAGCGCCCAGGGGGCAACCGTGACGATCCAGTGGAGCGCTGCCGCCGACGACGGCGCCGCCGTTGGGGAGCTGCTGGGCATCATGCCCGAGGGCTCGGCCGCGGCGTACCGCCAGGAGGCCGCGGCGCAGGTCGCGCCGTCCCGGACGGACGAGGCGGCGCTCACCGCCTCTCCGCAGCTGCGGGACTACCTGACCTCCCACATCGAGGTCTCGCAGGGCGGTCGCCTGTGCCGCGCGGAGATCGTCGCCATGGACGACTTCGTCCACGGCATCACGACGATCCAGCACACCTGCCCCGCCCAGGTCACCGAGGTGACCTTGCGCATCACGATGCTGCACGACATCCACCCGGCCTACCGCACCCTCGCGACGGGTGAGAACTCGACGCCGGCCACCGCCGTGTTCACCGTCGAGGCGCCCGAGCACCGATGGCGCTTCGGGGCGTCCGCCGCCCCGCCGGCGGCCTCACTGGCCGCGGGGGTGCTCGCACTGATCGCAGGGGTGCTTGCGGCCGTGTGGCTGGTGCGACGCAGGCGGGCCGCGTGACGCCCGCGCTCCTGGCACAGGCGGCGGATCTCACGGCACTCGACGTGCGGTTCGTGCAGCTGGTCGACCGGGCCCTGGCGAACCCGTGGACCGCCGTCGTCGCCGTCGTCGTGGCCGTCGGGGTGGGCGCGGTGCACGCACTGGCCCCGGGTCATGCCAAGGTCGTCGCCGGCGCCTACCTGCTCGGTGGCGGAGGGCGTGTCCGCGATGCGCTGCTGCTCGGGGTGGCGGTCTCGGCCATGCACGTCGTGTCGGTGCTCGTCCTCGGTGTGGGGCTGTACGTGGCGTTGCGCTCGGGCGCCACGATGTCACCGCAGATCGGTGGCGCGACCGCCACGCTGCGCATCGTCTCCGGCGTGATGGTGCTCGCCCTGGGCATCAGCATGCTCGTCCGTCAGCGTCGGGCACGCCGGCGCCACGCGCACCACCACCACACCCTGCCACCCGAGGTCCGCCCGTTCTCCCGGCGGGGTCTGACGATCATCGGCATGTCCGGCGGCCTGCTGCCTTCGCCGGCCGCATTCACCGCGCTGACCACCGCCGCGTTCGCCGGCCGGTGGCTGCTGGGCGTCGCCCTGGTCGCCGCGTTCAGCGTGGGACTGGCAGCCACGCTCACCGTCATCGGCGTGCTCGTCGTCCGCGGCCGCGTGGCGATCGACCGCCGCCTGGACGGCGACGGGGCACAGCGGTTCGCTCGGGTGGCGGCGATCGCCGGCGCGGTCACGGTGACCGCGGGCGGGGCGGTCCTTACGGTGGCGGGGCTGCTCGCGCGCTAGTTGTATTGACCACGGACGTTGTTAACGCGGGGAGGTTCCGGGATTAGGTGAGCCTCCGGGAGTAGGTGTGGAGCTGTCTAAGACTTCACATCACCCCGGAGGCTCCCTGTGCACGCTAACGCTCGTTTGACCCCGATGGGTCGTCTGACCCTTGTCGCCCGCATCGAAGCCGGCCGTCCGATCGCTCACGTCGCTGCGGAGATGGGCATTTCGCGGCCCACCGCGTCGAAGTGGTGGCACCGCTGGTTGGAGTCCGGGTTGGAGGGTCTGGCCGACAGGTCCAGCCGCCCTCACTCCAGCCCTAACCGAACCGTTGCCGCGGTGGAGGCGCAGATCGCCCAGCTACGTCAGACGCTGAAGCTTGGGCCGGTGCGCATCGGCTATCGCCTCGGGGTCGCCGCATCCACCGTGCATCGGGTGTTGTGCCGGCTGGGGTTGAACCGTCTGTCCGGGATGGATCGGCCCACTGGGCGGGTCATACGTCGCTATGAACGCGACACCCCTGGCGAGCTGGTGCACGTCGACATCAAGAAGCTGGGGCGTATCCCAGCCGGCGGCGGCTGGCGGCACCATGGCCGCGGCAACGACGCGTACAAGGGCCACAGTCGCGTCGGGTACGCCTACATCCACTCCGCGGTCGATGACCACTCCCGCCTGGCCTACAGCGAGATCCTGGCCGACGAACGCAAAGACACCTGCGCGGCGTTCTGGCAACGGGCCAACGACTGGTTCGCCGATCACGGCGTCGCTGTCGTGGAGGTCATCACCGACAACGGACCCGGCTACCGCAGCAAGCCGTTCGCGGCTGCGCTGGGCGACACCGTGCACCGGTTCACCAAGCCATACCGGCCCCAGACCAACGGCAAGGTCGAACGCTTCAACCGCACCCTGCTCGAGGAATGGGCCTACGTCAGGACCTACCTGTCAGAGCAGGCTCGCACCGACGCCCTTGCCGACTGGCTGCACATCTACAACCATCACCGTGGCCACACCGCGCTCGGCGGCGCATCACCCATCGACCGCGTCAACAACGTGGCTGGTCAATACAACTAGGCGGCGGCGCTCTCCCGGCGTGAGAGGGGCGCGCTCGGACTCGACGACCTGCCCCAGCTC
>DATLGM010000109.1:0-17489 GCA_035540515.1 Egibacteraceae bacterium
GGCCTGACGCAGCTGACCGTCAGCTGCGAGCCGGAGACGCCGACGCCGTGCAGCCCCGAGATCCCGGTCGTGCAGTGCACCGAGGCACCCCCTCAGACGCACTATGTGCTCGACGACGACGCGGTCACGATTGAGGGGAACGCCCTGACGTTCACCGTCGATCTACGCGGACCACTGGCGGACATCGCCGGCGAGCTGTCGCCGGGCACCGTGCTGCGCACGACTCGGCTGTGGTCGTACACCGGCGCCGGCGTGGCACGGTTCGGACCCAGCTACTGCTGGGGCACCTACTGCGGCGACGTCCTGGGCGACCGGGCGTACGGCCGTCCATGGACGGTCGGCTCCTAGATCAGCCCTTCTCGAAGTCGATGGAGCTGTACTCCATCACCTTGTCGAGGTTGTGCCGCGCTTTGATGAATCGGACGGTGCCGCTCTTGCCGCGCATCACCAGTGACTCGGTGACGGCGGCGCCGGCCCGGTAGTCCACGCCGTCCACCAGGTCGCCGTCGGTGATGCCGGTGCAGACGAAGAACGTGTCCTTGCTCGACACCAGCTCGTCGTTGGTCAGCGGCTTGTCGACGTCGTAGCCCAGGTCCTCGGCACGAGCACGCTCGTCGGGATTGCGGGCCCACAACCGCCCCTGCATCTCACCACCGAGGGCATGGGCCGCACAGGAGCTGATGACACCCTCCGGCGTGCCGCCGATCCCGAGCAACACATCGACCTTCCGCTCGGGCAGCAAGGCGAGCAGGCTCGCGGCGACGTCGCCGTCCATGATCAGGCGCAACCGAGCGCCGGCGTCGCGGACCTCGGTCATCATGTCGGTGTGGCGCTCGCGGTCGAGCATGACGCACACCAGATCCTGGACCCGCTTGCCCTTCGCCTTGGCGATCGCGGCGAGGTTGTCTGCCACCGGGGCGTCGATGTCGACCGCCCCGACCGCGTCAGGACCGACCACCCATTTGTTCATGTAGACCATCGGGCCAGGGTCGAACATCGTCCCTCGCGGGCTGATGGCGATGACCGCGATGGAACCGGGGCGACCCTGCGCGAGCAACCTCGTCCCGT
This sequence comes from Egibacteraceae bacterium, assembly GCA_035540515.1. Taxonomy (GTDB): domain Bacteria; phylum Actinomycetota; class Nitriliruptoria; order Euzebyales; family Egibacteraceae; genus WHTG01. Next base: position 1,069 of record DATLGM010000109.1, read on the forward strand.
CGATGGGGTCGACGGCGATGTCGACCTGCGGCGGTTGGCCGGTGCCGATCTGCTCACCGTTGAACAGCATCGGCGCCTCGTCCTTCTCCCCCTCGCCGATGACGACGACGCCGTCCATCTGCACGGTGTTCAGGACCAGACGCATCGCGTCAACGGCGGCTGCGTCGCCGTCGTTCTTGCGATTGCGCCCCATCCAACGGCCGGCAGCCAGCGCCGCCGCCTCGGTCGCCCGGACCAGCTCGAGCGCCAGGTTGCGGTCGGGTGCCTGCGGGTTGCGCGTGGTCATGTGGTTCCCCAAGTCCTCATCGGCCGTTCGCGGCACCAAAGCATAGAGAAGCGCGCTCAGCGGCCACTGCCCAGACCGGGGGCACGTCCGGTGCGCGGGTTGGGCATCGTCACCGATTCGTAGTCGCCGCCGGCCTCGGCCAGTGCGTGCAGGACGTCGTTCTCCGCGGCAACCCGATCGACGTTGCCGGAGAACGCGGCGAACTGCCGTCGCAGAAAGGCGACCGCCTGGGGGTTGTTCGCGGCGACCTCGGTGGCGACCTGCACCGCGGTGTCGACCGCCGCTCCCGGTTCCGCCATCCGCTGGACGAACCCCAGCCGCCAGGCCTCGTCGACCCCGAATGTTCGCGACGTCAGCACCAGGTCCTTCGCAGCGCCGAGTCCGACCAACCCGACCAGCTTGGCGGCGCCGACGGGGATTCCCAGCGTCGCGCCAGGGAACCGGAACGACGCGGTCGGGTCCGCGACGCGGATGTCCGTCGCGGCGGCGACCTCGATGCCGCCGCCGACGCAGTGCCCTTCGATCGCGGCGATCGTCGGCTTCGGATAGGCCGCTACCGCCTCGTAGACCTGGCAGAACAGGTCCATTCGGCGCACCGCGCCCTCGTGGTCGAGCTGCTCGCGGAGGTCGGCGCCGGCTGAGAACACCCCGCCGGCGCCGGCGATGACCAGGACCTGCACGTCGTTGTCGCGCGCTGCTGAGGCCATGGCGTCGAGGAACGCCGCCAGCAGCGGTGTGTTCATGGCATTGCGCGCCTCCGGACGGTCGAAGCGCAGGATGCGAACGCCGTCGGTCTGCTCGCTGCTGATCATGGGCAGCAGCGTAGAGGCGCGGTCACCCGTAGGTGATCCAGCCCTCGGCGAGCTCACCGTGCTGCAAGACGTTGCGCTCTTCCGGCTCTGCCGGCAGCACCGTCTCGATGTAGGACTGCAGCGCCGCCTCGACGCCCACGTCGATGCCCTGCTGCTCGGACAGGAACCACTTGTGCTCGATCACCTCGTGGAACAGCTCCGCTGCCTCGCGCTTGGCACGGTGCTCGGGCGGGATGGCGGCCACCGTCGGCTCGAAGACCTCCGACAGCCAGCGGTAGGCGGCGACGGTCTCGGCCATCGGCCGCCCCTCCTGCTGCTCGTGGTAGGCACGGAAGTTCGCGAGGTCGTTGAGCAGGCTGCGGGCCTGGTTCTCCTGCGCGGTCAATCCGGTCAGCGACAGCAGGCGCCGGCGGTGGTGGCCGGCCTCGGCTACCAGGGTGCGGATGATCAGCCGGTCCCCCTCTTCGTCGGAGATGATGTCGACCTCGTCGACGTCGAAGCCCAGCTCGTTGAGCCGGCGCATCCGCGCCTCGACCCGGTACCGGTCCCCCGGCGCGATGACCTCGTCGGAGGTCAGCTCGTGCCAAAGGTTCTCGTAGCGGGCGCGAAGGTCGTCGACCACCTCGGTGGGGTCCGGCTCGGCAGGCAGGTCGAACTGCGCCTGCAGGTCCATCAGCCCGCCGGCCACATTCAGCGTGGTGATGTCCAGGTCGGCCTCGCGTTGGCCGGCGGTCAGCTCCTCGTGCCATTCGCCGGTCTCCACGTCCACGACGTAGGCCGCCAGCGCGCCGGCGTCACGCCGGAACAGCGTGTTGTTCAGCGAGCAGTCCCCCCACGAGAACCCAGCCAGGTGCAACCGCACCAGCAGCATCACGAGCGCATCAAGGAGCCGATCCGACAGCCCTCGGACGTCACGCTGCTCCCGGCTGACCCGCGCGAACAGCATCCGGTAGGGCAGCGAGTAGTCGAGGTAGCGCGTGATCAGGACGTCTTCCAACCCTCGATCGCGGTTGACCACGCCGACCGCCTCGACGACGGGCAGCCCTTCCTCGGCCATCCGGCGAAGCATCCGGTACTCGCGCTCGGCGACCCGGCGGGGCAGCTCCTTCAGCGCATACAGCGCACCGTCGTAGTCCACGAAGCGGACGACGTGACGATGGGCGCCGCGGGCAACCTCGACGACGCGTTCGTGGTCCCAGTCCTCCAGCGGGACTGACCATGGCAGGTCCAACAGATCCGGGTGTCCCGGGCGGGTGCGCAACCGCATGGCGACACCGTAGCGAGCGCAGCGGCAGCCTGTTCACGAAGCGTTCACCGGTCGTGTCGCGTCCGTACACCGCCCGCGGCCTCGCGCGACCCGGCATGGCCTTGAATGCAACAACGCATGGGGGTGAGCGATTCGTGAGCAACGCCGAGGATCCGCTGGGCTGGATCGATTCCCAGCCTCGACGTCCCGCGCCGTCCCGGGGCGCCTTCCACGAGCAGCTCGACGAGGTCGACAGTGAGATCGTCGCCGTGGCGACGATCGTGGCGGAGCTGATCCGCCCCGTCACCGCCGCGTTCCTTGCCGGGGACCGGCCGGCCGCCGCTGCCGCCCTGACCGCCGACGCGGAGGTGGACCAGCGGTGTGAGCGGCTGGAGGAGCAGTGCTTCGAGCTGCTGGCCCGCCAGTCGCCGGTCGCCGGCGACCTCCGACGCCTGGTCGCGGCGCTGCGGGCGGCGGCCGACGTCGACCGCTCCGCAGAGCTGCTGGGCCACGTCGCCGAGTCGCTGTCGTGGGTGCACCCCCCGTCCATGCGCCCCGCGCTGCGCGAGATGGTCGGTCAGATGGGTGGGGTCACCGCCGACGTGTTCGCCGGTGCGGTTGCGGCCTGGCGCGATACCGACGCGCTGGCCGCTGTCGACCTGCAGCGGCTCGACGACCAGGTCGACCTGCTGCAGAAGACCGTGCTGACCGAGCTGTACCTGGGCGGCCAGACGGTCGAGGAGGCCGTCAGCCTGGCGCTGATCTGCCGGTACTACGAGCGCATCGCCGACCATGCGGTCGAGCTCGCGCGGCTGGTGACCTACGTCGTCACCGGCGAGCGCCCCGAGGAGGGATAGCGCCGGCCAGCCGGGCTAGAACTCCGGCTCGCCCTGCGGCCGCCGCCATGAGCGGGGCACAGCGGTGAACAGCACCAGCGCCACCGCGCCCAAGGCCAGGGCCATCAGATTCGGCGGCTGCGTCTGGGTGGCGCGGACCGAGATCCCCCCGCTCGTGGGCAGCGGAACCGGCAGCACGGGCAGCTGCGGTGCCACCTCGGGGGGCCGAACGTAGGGCTGCAGGACCGGGGGCGGCGCTGCCACCTCCGGCATCTCGAAGCGCACCACCTGCCGCTTGGTCACCGGTGTGAGCACTTCAGGAACCTTCAGCGCGAGACCCCCGGAGGGGACGCTCACGGTGCGGCGCACGCCACCGGTCGCCGACACCTTCCGGGGCGTGTCGGTCTCGTCGCCGGCGTCACCCTTGTCGGTGTCGCCCTGGGGGCCCTTGCCGGCCCCGTTGGGCGTCTTGCCCGGTGGCGACGTGTCGGGCTTGCCGCCTCCGGGTGTGCCCCCCTCGCCCGGCTCAGGCTCCTCCTCGGCGGGAGGCGCCTCCACCAGCAGCCCTTTGGGGTTGCCGGTGACGGCATTGGCCCCGCCCGAGGCCGATGGGACGCTTGCGGTCACGCGGAACTCGTGCAGCCCTGGCGCCAAATCAGCCTGCTGGTGGCTCGCACCGGCCGTGGTGGTGGCAAGGGTGGTCCACGACCCGCTGCCCTGGTCCCACTCCAGCGTGTACGTCACCTCATCGGCGGCCGATACCGAGTCCCAGGAGACGTGCGCACCGGTCCCTTGGCGGGCCACCGTCAGCTCGGGCACCGGCGGGTACAGGTCCACCGTGAGGTCGGCGCCGAGCACCTCGGTTCCGTCCTTGGTGAGGACGCTCAGCATGGCTGCTCCGTTGACCGGCGCGGATCCCGACGACGGTTGGGTGAGATCGACGGTGAGCGTCTGCTCGTCGGTCGAGGACGGGGTGACCTCCCATGTTGCGGTTGTGCCGCGCCGGTCGGTGACGGTCACCGTCAGCGCGCCGGTCACGTTGCTGGCCGTCAGCGCCAGGGGGTCGTAACCGCCGACCGCAGACGACGCGGTGACCGTCGGAACCGGTCCCTGCGCCCAGGCGGCGGGAACGAGCAACAAGAAGACGAGGACGGCCAACGGCACGCACGCCAGGACGCGACGCCGAGCCCGACCGCGCGGCGGCATCAATCGGAACACCCCGCCGACGGTAGCGGGTGCGTTGTCCCACGTCAGTAGCCATTTTCTGACCATCCGGACGAACTAGCGTCGGCTGGTCACCGTCCCGGACGGTCAGGCAGTGATCAGAAGGTGGTGGCCGCCAGCTCTGCCAGCGGTGAGCGCACGCCCTTGCTCATCGTGACGTGACCGAACAGCGCGGTGCCCTTGAGCTTCTCGATCAGCGCCGCCATCCCGCCGTAGGGAGAGATGTACGGGTTGTCCACCTGGGACAGGTCGCCGCAGAACACGACCTTTGAGCCATGGGCCATCCGCGTCAGGATCACCTTCAGCGTCGGCAGCTCCAGGTTCTGGGCCTCGTCGACGATGACGTACTCGTCGGTGATCGACCGGCCGCGCAGGTAGGTGATCGCGGCCATCTCCAGCTGGCCGCGTTCGAGCAGCCCGTCGACGGCCTCCTGCACGTGGCGGTGATGCTGCGGCCCCCCACCGCCGAGGTCGGCCTCGTCGTCGCGGCGAAACAGCGAGTACAGGTTGTCGTGCACGGCGGCCATCCAGGGCGACAGCTTCTCGTCGAGGTCCCCCGGCAGGTAGCCGACCTCCTGGCGGCCGACGGCCACCAGCGGTCGGTACACGCTGAGCCGCCGGTACGCCCGCGCTTCGATGACCTGCTCCAGGCCGGCGGCCAGCGCCAGGAAGGTCTTGCCGGTCCCCGCCATGCCCATCAGCGACACGCACGGGACGGTCGGGTCGGTGAGCAGGTCGAGCGCAAAGGTCTGACGGACGTCGCGGGGGGTGACGCCGAAGGCCCGGGGGGAGCCGGCGACACGAGCGACCGTGATCAGCCCTTCGCCGATGCCGGCAACCCTGCCCAGGCCGGACGCTGACCGCCCCGAGCGCAGCACCAAGCACTGGTTCAGCCAGTACGCGTCGTCGGTTCGCGGCGCGTCGTCCAGCGTGAGCTCGACCTTGCCGTCACGGTGCAGCCGATCCAGGTCCCGCCGGTCGACCTCGATCTCGCCCATGCCGGTGTAGTGCTCGTCGACCTCGACGGTGTCGGCGCGGTAGTCCTCGACCGGCACACCGAGCTGACTGCCCTTGATGCGCAGCGCCCCGTCTTTGGTGACCAGGGTGCCGCCGATGCCCATGGCGACCGCGAGGATGCGGTGGTCGGGCTTGGTGGGGTCCAGGTACGGCGGCAAGGCGACGTCGACGTGGTTGCCCTCCACGCGCAACCACCCGCCACCGGGGAGGTCGACTGGCTCACGCAGGCCGCTACCGCTGCGCTCGCGCAGCTCCTCGATCAGGCGCACCGCCGTCCGGGCGTTGCGGCCAACCTCGTCCATCCGCGCCTTGTTGCGGTCGAGCTCCTCGACCACCACCAGCGGCAGGACCACCTCGTGTTCGTCGAAGCGGTACAGCGCTCGAGGGTCCGCCAGCAGCACGCAGGTGTCCAGCACATACGAGGTTCTCATGGGCGTGTCCGGTCCTCGACGAGAAACGCGCGCCCCGTATGGAGCGCGCGTTGTGAGCGGACCGGCCCCGTGGTTGCCCGGCGCGTCCGCGAGGCGCCGTCACCGTGTCGTCGATGGCCTGGTCCAAGGTCATCGGAGAATACGGCGGGGTCTCCTCGGATCGGCGGAGGCGCCGCCGTGTTGACGAGGCGCGCGGATCGAGGGCTACCGGCCGTATCGACGCTGGCGCGAGGAGAAGTCGCGGAGTGCGCGCAGGAAGTCGGTCTTGCGGAACTCCGGCCAGTAGGGGTCGCAGAAGTAGAACTCCGAGTGCGCCGACTGCCACAGCAAGAACCCGGACAGCCGGATCTCGCCCGAGGTCCGGATGATCAGGTCCGGGTCGGGCGTGCCGGTGGTGTACAGGTGCTCGCCGATCAGCTCGGGCGACAGCTCGTCGATGACGTCCTCGAGCGACTGCCCCCTGGCGTGGCGCTCCTCCAGCAGCGCCCGCAGCGCGTCGGTGATCTCCTGCCGCCCGCCGTAGCCGATCGCCACCTGCACGTGGCAGCCGGTGTGGTCGGCCGTCGCCGCCTCGGCGTCCTTCAGCGCACGGCGCAGCCGGTCGGGCAGGACGTCGAGCGCCCCCACTGCGGTGACCTTGACTCCTCGTTCACGGTTCCGGGTCGCCGATGCGATCTGCGTGACCGTGTCGGCGATGATGTCCAGCAACTGGCTGACCTCGGTCTCGTCGCGCCGCAGGTTGTCGGTGGACAGCAGCCACAGGGTGACGTACGGGATCTCCAGCTCGTGGCACCAGTCGAGCAGCTCGTGGATCTTCTCGGCACCGTGCCGGTGCCCCGCAGCGGGATCGGCGAGTCCGCGGGCACGGGCGTAGCGGCGGTTTCCGTCGAGCACGACGCCGACGTGGCGGGGCAGCAGACCGCCCCTGAGCTCACGCTTCAGCCGGGTCTCGTACAGCCGGTAGACGGGGTCGCGCAGCACCGGGGCAGTCTACGTACGCGTGCCCGCCGGTGAGCCCGCTCGCGCCGGCAGGGTCTCCCGCATCAACAGCGCGGCGACGCCGCCGGCCGCCAGCAGCACGGCGCTGATCCCGAACCCCCAGCCGTATCCGTACTGCTGCGCCAACCACCCCGACACCAGTGGGCCCAGGACGCTGCCCAGGTCCCCGGCCGTGTTCAGCACCCCCACGCCGACGCCGGTGCGTTCGACGGGTACGACGTCGGCGACCACCGCGGGCGGGGTCACCGACGTCAGGCCGGTCGCGACGCCGTACAGCGCCATCACGCCAAGGAACGCCGGGACGGAGGTGGCCAACCCGAGCGCCCCTGCGACCACCGCGAAGCCGAGGTACGCCGGCCCGCCGAGCGCCTTGCGGCCGACGGTGTCGGCGATCCGCCCCGTGGGCCACAACACGAGCAGATGCGTGACCGCGGCCAGCGTCAACGCCGCACCGACCATCGCCTTGCCGGCGCCGACGACCTCCGCGCCGAACACCGGGATGAGGCTGAAGCGCACGCCGGCGCCGGCCCAGCGCGACGCGGCCATCATGATCAGCGCGGCCACGAAGGCGCGGTCGGCGCAGAACTGGCGGGTCAGGCGCAGCGTCGTGGCGATGCCCTGGGGTTTGTGGGCGGTGGGCCCGGCCTCACCCAGTGACTCAGCATCGACGGTCGGCTCGGGGTCGTCGGCGGCGGTGCGCTGGGGCCTGAGATAACGCAGCGCCACGAGCCCGGCGGCACCGCAGAACACCGCGTAGATCGCAAACGGCCAGCGCAGCCCGAGCGGTTCGGCCAGGACGCCGCCAACACTGGGGCCGAACGCGATGCCGAGCAGGAACGCCCCCTGCAATGCGCCGACGGCGCGCCCGCGCTGGTCGGGTCCCACGGTGCGCACCGCCTGGGTGAGCAGGGCGTTGAAGAACAACGCGCTCCCGAACCCACCGATACCGCGGACCGTCAGCACCACCCAGTAGCTGGGGGCGACCGCAACGCCCAGACTGGACACCGCGACGATGATCGCGCCGTACCCGACCGCTTTGCTGCTGCCGATCCGGTCGGCCAGCGCGCCCGTGTAGATGCTGGACACGAGCCGCACGGCGGCGAACACGGCGACCACCGCGGTGACGGCAAACAGACCGACGTCGAAGGCCCGGACGAACAGGGGCAGGACCGGCACCACCAGTCCGAAGCCGAGCGCTACCACGACCGCGATGACAAGCGTGACGATGAAGGTCGGGTCGCGGAACAGCGACGGGCGCGGTTCGCTCACCTGAGGAACTTGCTGGTCGTGTTGTCCGCGAGGACCTTGCCGTCGGTCTGGCAGGTGGCGCAGTAGTGGACGGTGTAGTCGCGGTAGGCGACCTCGCGGACGGTGTCGCCGCACACCGGGCACGGCTCGCCGGTGCGGCCGTGGACGGCGCTCGGCCGCTCGGCCGACGCCGACATGTCGTCGCGATCCCGGTCGTAGTCCAGTCCTTCGGCGACCGTCTCACGGATCGCCGTGACGACGGCACCGGCGCCCGTGTCGCCAAGGCTCTTGGTCGGCGCGAACGGCGACAGCCTGGCGCGGTGGCAGATCTCGTTGGCCAGCCGTCGACCGAGGCCAGCCAGGACCCGCTGGTCGCGCAGGAAGGTGTGCAGGCGCATGGGGTGGGTGGCGAACAGCTCGGCCATCTGCCAGTCGTCGACCGTGTCGGCCTCAGGCCCCAAGTCATCCAGCGGCGGCTGGGACAACGCGTCGCCGGCGACGACCCACACGCCGGCGCGGCGCTCCGTGCCTGGCTCGGTCAGCAGCAGCGCATCACCGTTGGCGAACCGCCAGCGCGCGACGCCACCACGCGGCTTGCGGGCCTGCTTGGCGTCGGGGCGCAGTCGGCCGCCCTGCATCAGGTGCACCACGTAGGCCAACGCGGGATCACGATCGAACCGCAGCAGCAGGTGCTTGCCCCGCCGGTCCACCGACGCCAGGGGCAGACCCACCGCGGCGTCCGGCGGCGGGTCGAACGTCTTGAGCGCCGTGAACGTCAGTGGCTCGAAGGCGGCCAGCTCGGCGCCCGCGAACGCCGCCGTCAGACGCTCGGCGTGCGCCTGGACCTCGGGGAGCTCAGGCAACGGGTCAGGCTCCTTTGTGTGTCGTCTCCACTGCGGTTCGTACACTGACGGGTCAAACCGCCCGTACCTTTTGCAGGTGAATCCTCGTGAGTGAAACCGTCTGGTTGTCCCAGTCTGCCTACGACCGGCTGAGTGCGGAGCTCGAAGAGCTCAAGACCGAAGGCCGTCCGCGCGCCTCGAAGGAGATCGAGATCGCCCGCGCCCACGGCGACCTTCGTGAGAACGCCGAGTACCACGCCGCCAAGGAAGAGCAGGGGAAGATGGAGGCGCGGATTCGTCAGCTCGAGGAGATGCTGCGCAACGCGCAGGTGGGCGAGGCGCCCGACGGTGACACCGTGGCCGCAGGCATGGTGGTGACGACCGTCGACGAAGACGGTGACGAAGACACCTTCCTGCTCGGCAGCCGCGAGGACCGGGACACCGGCTTGCCGGTGGTCAGCGCGAACTCACCGCTGGGGCAGGCGCTGATGGGTGCCAAGGTCGGCGAGACCCGTTCCTACGCGGCACCAGCCGGGGAGTTCGCGGTCACGGTCACCGAGATCCGCCCGCACGAGTAACCGGGTCAGTCCAGCGGCGCTTTGAGCCACGACAGCATCTGGCGCAGCTGCTCGTAGGCCTCCAGCCGCGCGGCGTCGGTGCCCGCCGCCTCAGCCTCCTCCACAACCGCCCACAGCCGCGTGACCGTCCGCGGCCCGAGCGCCAGCAGCGCCTCGGACCCCTCGGCCGCCCACCGCACCAGCGCATAGCGGACCAACGCGCCGATCGGGATGCCGGTGTTCGCCGACAGCTGCGCGAACGTCGGTAGCGGGTCGATCCGCGTGTACTCCGCGACGGCAGCTTTGAAGTTGGCGTCCGGGTCGTCGTCGTCCCAGGGCCCGGTGTAGGTGCTCAGCTCCACCGGGCCCAGGGTACGAGCCCTGACGACCGCGCCTCTACAGGTTGACCGGAGTGTGGGTCACACTGCAGTTGCCGCCCCAGCACGCCTGGGTGACGACGTCGTAGGCGCCGGCGGCGAAGTTCTCCGTGGGGATCTTCACCGAGAACGCGCCGTTGGCGCCGGCCCCGCTGGGCGTCGCCGAGTGCGAGAACGTCTTGGGGGTCGGGGCGCCGGCAGGGACCACCGCCACCTTCACCGCGCCGTCACGACGTGGCACCGCGAACTCCTCGTCGATGAACGCGGTGTCACTGGTGACGCCCGGGAACCACAGCATGCCGGTGCCGTGGTACACGCTCAGGCCGTTGCCCCCGATCAGCGCGCCTGGCGTTGCGCCAAGATCACGCAGCCGCAGCGTTGCGGTGAGCGCAGCGGTGTCCATGTCCATGCCGCCGGGCAGCTGGCTGCCAGCCGTGCAGGTGTTGCCCGTGCCACCCGGGGCACAGGTCTGCAGGCGGATGTAGGGAGCGGTCGATGCAGTCAGACCGGTGACGTTGGTGCGCTTCCAGACCAGATTGCTGCTGGTGCCCCCGCCGGCGGCCGCGCCGTTGACGAGCAGGTCCCAGTTGTAGATGACCGCCTCCGGCAGTCCCCCGCCCGGAAGGCTGTCCATCTGCATGGTGAACAGCAGATCGTTGGGCTTCGCCGGGTCCGACGTGATGAACGCCCCGGTGATGTCCGTACCGAGTTCGCCAGGGACCACGGAGTTCGCATCCCCGCTGAAGTCTTCGGCCACCTGCATGGTGTACGGCGCGAACGCCACGTCGCCGCTGACCGTCAGGCCATCGGCCGCCTGCGTCACCGTGGTCGTGACCGTCGTCGCCGGCTCCTCGTCGGCTCCCGCCGACGCGCCCGGCGCGATCAAGGCGACAGCCGCCAGCCCCGCCACCATCGCTCGCATCCCGCGCATGTCCCGCACCTTTCGCACGAATCGGTTGTGCGGGAGAGGTTCGACGTCTGCGGCGGTGATTCCTTCCTACAGCGGGTCTCGAACCACAGGGCAGGACATGCACCGTGGGCCGCCCCGTCCGCGCGGCAGCTCATGGGACGGGATCGTGAGCACCTGGACCCCCGCGTCTTCCAGCCGCCGGTTCGTGTCGGGGTTGCGCTCGTAGGCCACGACCTTGCCGGGCGCGATTGCCAGCGTGTTGTTGCCGTCGTCCCACTGCTCGCGGTCGGCCAGCACCTCGTCCTCGCCGGTGGTGACGACCCGCAGCGTGTCGACGCCGAGGCCGGCGGCCAGCGCCCGGACCAGGTCAGGCTCCTCGCGGACGCGCATCCGGCCGCCGTCGGCACCAGCCCCCGGCTCGATGCGGTGGGCGGTCAGCGATCGCAGCGCACGGGGCCACACGACCATGGCGTCGCGGTCGACCACGGTCATGATCGTGTCCAGGTGCATCGTCTCGCGTGCCTTGGGCAGGTCGACGGCCAGGACCCACTTCGCGACCCCCGTGGCGAACAGCTGTGACGCCATGTTCTCCACGGCGATGGGATGGGTCCGCTCGGACAACCCGACGGCGACGCAGTCGGCGGACAGCACGAGGATGTCGCCGCCCTCCATCGTGGCGGGAAAGTACTCGCGGTCCGCGGCGCCGTAGTGGATGCCGTGCTCCGCCCCGGCGAACGCGGGGTGGTGCCGATAGATGGTGCGCCACAGGTGCCGCTCAGCGATCCGCGCGGGCATGTGCATCGGCGACAGCACCACGCCCGTGCCGATCCACGCCGAGGGATCGCGCGTGAAGACGGCGTTGGGCAGCGGGGGCACGAGAAACGCCGACGGGCCGAGCACCCCTCCGACGAAGCCGTCCCCTGCGCCGGGCACCTCCTGGACCGTGACGCCGCCGATGAGGTGGCGCGCGAGCTCCTCGACTGGGAGGTCCCGCAGATGCCCCCGCACCCGGTCCACCAGCTCGACGCCGCAGGTGTCCATGGAGACGATCTCGTCGATCAGCGCCAGCCGGACGCCCTCGTCGCTGAGAGCCTCCGTGAGCAGGTCGTGCAGCAGGTGCACCACGACCCCCTCGCCGCGCAGGAGGTCGGCGAAACCGTCGTGCTCCTCTTGTGCCTTGGCGACCCACACCAGCTCGTCGAACAGCAGCATGTCCTTGTTCGCGGGCGTGAGTCGGCGCAGCTCGAGATCCGGGCGGTGCAGGATGACCTCTCGCAGCGTCCCGATCTCGGACGTGACGGACGGCTTCAGAGCAGCGGCGGGTTGGCTGGTCATGAGCACGGCAGGCTACGCCGCGCCGGCGTGCACCCGCGACCGAACGGATAGGCTGCACCTCCGGCAGGGGGGCTTGAGAAGTGACCGTCTTCGTCATCATCGGAGCAGTCGGGCTGGCGCTGGTCGTCGTCTCGCTGATATTCGGCGACGTCCTCGACGGCGTGCTCGACTTCGCACACTTCGATGTGACTGACGGCTGGCTGTCCACGCCGGTGTTGGGCGCGTTCCTGGCGGCGTTCGGGTTTGCCGGCGCCCTGTTGCTGCGGGGGTTGCAGGTGTCGCTGCTCGGAGCGACGGCCGGTGGTGTGGCCGCCGGTGTCCTGCTGTCAGGGCTGACCCTGGGCATGGTGCGCGCACTGATGAACATGCCCACCGACCCGACGCCGAGGACGGCGGACCTGGTCGGCGCCATCGGCACGGTCGTCACCCGCATCCCGGGCGACGGTCTCGGCGAGATCACCGTCAGCGCCGCCGGCCAGCGCGTGAAGCTGGCCGCGCGGTCTGACAAGCCGATCGCCTACGGGACCACCGTCGTGGTCGTCGAAGTCACGTCCCCCACCTCGGTCATCGTCACCGAAAGCGGCTTCTAGGAGGCCACCATGGGAACCATCGCGTCGCTTGTCATCGGCTTCCTCGTCTTCATCGTCCTGCTCGGGATGCTGGTGGCCAGCCGCTTCCGTGTCGCGGGACCGAACGAGGCGTTCCTCATCACGGGGCGCAAGGGCAAGGGCGCGGTCCGCAACCCCGAGACCGGCGAGGTGTCCACCGACCTGTCCGGTCAGAAGGTGATCATGGGCGCGTCGACCTTCGTGCTGCCCGTGGTCCAGAAGCTGCACGTCATGGACCTGTCGAGCCGGCGCATCTCGGTCGGCATCCGCGGGGCGGTGTCGGCCCAGGGCATCAAGTGCGACCTCGAAGGTGTCGCGATCGTCAAGGTCGGTGGCAACGAAGACGCCATCCGAGCGGCCGCGCAGCGCTTCCTCAACCAGCAGGAAGGGATCGACTCCTTCACCCAGGAGGTGCTCGCCGGCTCGCTGCGCGCGATCGTCGGTCGCCTGACCGTCGACGAGATCATCAAGGACCGTGCCGCGTTCGCCTCGGCCGTCGCCGAGGAGGCCGAGACGTCACTGACCAACCAGGGCCTGTCGCTGGACACCTTCCAGTTGCAGGACATCCAGGCCGAGGGCAACTACCTCGCGGACCTCGGCCGCCCCGAGGCCGCTCGGGTGGAGAAGGAGGCGGCCATCGCCGAGGCCCGCGCCCGTCAGGCTGCCGAGCAGGAGCGGTTCCTGGCCGAGGAGCAGATCGCGATCGGCCAGCGCGCCCTGGACCTGAAGAAGGCGGAGATCCTGGCCGAGACCGACGCCGCCGCCGCCCGTGCTGCGGCCGCCGGCCCGCTGGCGCAGGCGGCCCAGGACCAGGAGGTCCTCGCCGAGCAGGAGAAGGTCGCCGTCCGCAACGCCGCCTTGAAAGACCGGGAGCTGGACACCGAGATCCGCAAGCCCGCCGACGCGCACCGCTACCAGGTCGAACAGGAGGCCGAGGCGGCCAAGAACGCGGCGATCGCCAAGGCCGAAGCCGACCGGCAGGCCACCATCGCCGCGGCGCAGGCCACCGCCGAACAGGCGCGGCTGTCCGGTGAGGGCGAGCGCCAGCGGCGCGCCGCGCTGGCCGCCGCCGAGGAGGTCGAGGGCGCTGCCCGCGGCAACGCGGAGCGTCAGCGTCGCGAGGCGATTGCCGAGGCGGTGCAGCGCGAGGGCGAGGCCGAGGCCGCGGCCATCCGCGCCAAGGGTGAGGCCGAGGCCGAGGCGCGGGAGAAGAACGCGCAGGCGTTCAAGCAGTACGGCGACGCCGCGGTGCTGGAGATGGTCGTCGACGTCATGCCGGAGATGGTGCGCGCCGCCTCGGAGCCGTTGTCGTCGGTCGACAAGATGACCGTGATCTCCACGGACGGGGCGTCGTCGCTGGCGCGCAACGTCGCGACGAACCTGGAGCAGGGACTGCAGATCGGCTCGGACATCACCGGGTTGGACCTTCGGGCGTTGCTCGGCCGGTTGGGCGCCGACGGCGGCAAGGAGCTGGCGGCGGCGCGCTCGGGTGACGGGGCGGGCGACGGGGACGAGTCCACGACGTGAGTGATGGGACCGCAGGCCGCTACTGCGTCATCGGTGCCGGCGCCGCGGGGCTGACCGCGGCGAAGAACCTGCGTGAGCACGGCTTCGACGTCGACGTGTATGAGCTCGCCGAGGTGGTCGGCGGCAACTGGGACATCAACCATCCATACTCGCGGGTGTACGAGTCGACGCACACGATCTCCTCGCCACCGTTCACCCAGTACCCGGACTTCCCGATGCCAGACCACTGGCCGGACTATCCGCACCACAGCCAGATCGGTGAGTACCTGCGGCGCTACGCCCGGCACTTCGGGGTGTACGACGTCATCCAGTTCTCGACGCGGGTCGAGCGGGTGGAGCCGGTCGACGGCGGGCGCGCGTGGGACGTCACCGTGCGCACCGGCGACGCTGCGCCCAGGACGCTGCGGTACGCCGGCGTGGTGATCTGCAACGGCCACAACTGGTACCCCAAGCTGCCGTCGTACGAAGGCGAGTTCACGGGCCAAGCGATGCACTCGGCCGAGTACAAGTCGCCGGACGTGCTGCGCGGCAAGCGGGTGCTGGTCGTGGGTGGCGGCAACACCGGCTGCGACATCGCCGTCGAGGCCGCGCAGAACGCCACGGCGACGTTCCACAGCACGCGGCGCGGCTACTGGTACGCGCCGAAGTACAACCTCGGCAAGCCCAACGACCAGGTGTCCGACGCCGTGTTCATGCTCCGGCTGCCGACGCGGATCGTGCAGCGGATCTTCGAGACCACCCTCAAGCTGACGACCGGCGACCTGACCCGCCACGGCCTGCCGCGGCCGGACCACCGGATCCTGGAGACGCACCCGATCTCCAACAGCCAGCTCGTGTACTACGTCGGGCACGGCGACATCACTCCCAAGCGCGACGTCGCCTACCTCGACGGCGACACGGTGCACTTCGTCGACGGGTCGGTCGAGCAGGTCGACCTGATCGTGTGGGCGACCGGCTACCTGATGCACTTCGACTTCATTGACGACCGGCACCTGAACTGGCAGGACGGCCGACCGCACCTGTACCTCAACGCGTTCCCGCCGGCGTACGACAACCTGTTCGTCATCGGGCTGCTGCAGCCCGACAGCGGGCTGTTCGCACTGATGCACTGGCAGGCGCAGGTGATGGCCCGGTTCCTGGCCGCCCAGCGCGACGGGTCGCCGGCGGCCGACGCGTTCCGCAGGGAGCGCGACGAGCACCTCGAGGAGCGCCAGAGCGGCGGGTTCCACTACGTTGACTCCACGCGCCACCATCTCGAGATCGAGCACATGGACTACATGCGAACCCTTGATCGCGTCGTGAAGACGCTGGAGGCTGCGTGACCCGTCGCCGCACCAAGGTGCTGCGGCCGCTCGACTGGGCGTTCCCGCCGCAACCGATCGAACGGGAGCTGCTGCACGTCGCGGCGGACGAGCCCGCCGACCGCCCGCCGCTGCTGTTCGTGCACGGGATGAACCACGGGGCGTGGACCTTCGCCGAGCACTGGATGCCGGCGGCGGCCGACCAGGGGTGGGACTGCTGGGCGGTCAGCCTGCGCGGGCACGGCGGCAGCGACGGCTACGACGGGCTGCGCCGCTGGAAGTTCCGCGACTACGAGCACGACGTGATGCAGGCCATCATCGAGATGCCGCGCCCGCCGGTGATCGTCGGCCACTCCATGGGCGCGCAGGTCGTCCGCCGTGTCCTGCAGCGCTACGTGGCGCCGGCCGCCGTGTTGATCGCACCACCGGGAGGGCGGGTCGGCCTCGGCGTGATGACCCGGTTCGCCCGCCGGCAGCCGGCGACGTTCACGAGGGCACTGGCAGCCCGGCCCGTGCAGCTGGACGACAGCGACCTGTTCGGTCCGGAGATGGATGCCGTGGCCGCCCGCCGCTACTGCAACCGCATGACTCCCGAAGCACCCCTGGCGCAGTACGAGCTGATGCTGCGGCCCCAGCCGGTGGGGTCGCGGTCCCCGCTGCTGGTCGTCGGCGGCGGTGCCGACCGGATCGTGCCGACCGCGGAGCTCGTGCGGACGGCCAAGGTCTACGGCACGCAGGCGCACGTGTTCCGCGGCATGGGCCACGACCTCATGCTCGAACCGCGTTGGCGCCAACCGCTCGAGCTGATCCTCGACTGGGCCGAGCGCACGACGAAGCGCTGACCACAGCCCGCCCTCAGAAGGGC